>CAITEH010000051.1 GCA_903891415.1 Candidatus Firestoneibacteriota bacterium | reverse complement strand
TGGAATCCGAAGGTTTTGCGATCAGTGCAATCGTTCTTCGGCGGTAATTATTAATCGGTGGAATCCGAAAGTTTTGCGATCAGTGCAATCGTTCTTCGGCGGTAATTATTAATCGGTGGAATCCGAAAGTTTTGTAATCAGTGCAATCGTTCTTCGGCGGTTAATTATTAATCAGTGGAATCCGAAGGTTTTGCGATCAGTGCAATCGTTTTTCGGCGGTTAATTATTAATCAGTGAAATCCGAAAGTTTTGTAATCAGTGCAATCGTTCTTTAGAAGGAGGAAGATCATGAAAGAAGCCGGAAAGACATTCGATATGCTGGGCAGCCAGCCGCCGGTAGTGGAGATATTTTTAAACCATCCCAATTTTGCCCAGTTTTCCGAAGAAGAACTTAGGACTTTTGCCGCTTTTTATAAGGAAAAAAAACTTGCGGAAGGCGAGATATTATTTTCCGAGGGTGAACCCGGCCTTTCCATGTACATAGTGAAAAAAGGCGGCCTAAAAGTGCTGAAAATGGGTTTTCTCGGGGAAACAGTTATCGCCCAGGTGAATCCGGGTGAGTTTGTCGGAGAAATGGCTGTTATTGACTGCAGTTCAAGGTCGGCAACCGTTAAGGCCATGACGCACACAGAGCTTCTTGAGATCTCCCAGGCGAATTTTAATCTCCTTAAAAAAGAATATCCGAAGACAGCCATAAAACTAATGGATCTATTACTAAGGCTTCTTAGCTTCCGGTTAAGAAGTACGACCTCAAAAATGCTGAAAAAGTGAAGGCGGTGCTTATATGCATGTAAATGATTTTCTGAAAGAAATGGTCAAGAAAAATGCCTCGGACCTGCATTTAAAAGCAGAGCATCCGCCGACCTTCAGAATTAACGGGGTCTATGTGGATTCCGATTTTCCGGTCCTGAAATTGCAGGAAGTAAGAGAGTTCATTAATCAGATGACCGATGACGTACTCAAACAGAAATTTGACGAAGAGCGAGAACTTGATTTTGCTTATTCCGTCCCCGGCCTGGCCCGTTTCAGGGTCAATGTTTATTTGCAGACCGGGAGCCTGGCAAGCGTTATCAGGGTCATTCCGTTGAGAGTCATGACCATTGAGGAACTGGGGCTTCCGCCGGTGTTAAAAAAATTAGCGGAAAAACCGCGCGGGCTGGTGCTCGTGACGGGACCCACCGGCTCCGGAAAGTCCACGACCATTGCCGCCATGATAGACCATATCAACGCGACAAGAAGATGCCACATAATAACCATTGAAGATCCGGTCGAATTTATTCACAAGGATAAAAAAGCGATAATAGACCAGAGGGAAGTCGGACGGGACACCCTGTCTTTCGGTAATGCGCTAAAAAGGGTGTTAAGGCAGGACCCCAATGTAATTGTTATCGGCGAAATGCGCGATCTTGAGACTATTGCGACCGCTATTACTGCCGCAGAAACCGGGCACCTGGTCTTTGCGACCCTGCATACCGGTTCTGTTTCCCAGACCATAGACAGGATGGTGGATGTCTTCCCGCCTGCCCAGCAGCAACAGATAAGAAGCCAGCTCTCTTTGACCCTTGAAGGTATCGTCTGCCAGGTGCTATTGCCGAGAGCGGATAACAAGGGCAGGGCCGTGGCTCTGGAAATTCTTGTAGCCAACCATGCGATCAGGAACATGATACGCGAGAATGAACTTGCGCAGATATCTTCTACCATGCTTACCGGTAAAAAGGAAGGCATGCAGACCCTGGATGTCGCGTTAAAAGAACTGGTTAACGCGGAAACCATAAGCTTTGAAGCGGCCCTTACCAAAGCGCAAAGCCCCGATGCCTTCAGAAAAATAATGCTGCAAGATCTAGAGAAGAAATAAAGAACCGGTCTATAAAGTTCTTAAAGTTCGCAAGGTCTATAAGGCCGAAAAACAGGTCTGTAAGGGCTTTAGGTGCGAAGACGAAATAGATAAAATAAATTAGATGCAGAGCGATTTAGTAAAGGGGTGAAAAAGTGAAGATAGGGAGATTTGAAGAGCTAGATATTTATATATTTGCAAGACTTTTAACAAAAAAAATTTATGAAGCTACCAAAACACAGAGGTTTTCTAAAGATTATTCGCTTGTAAATCAAATTAGAAGATCTGCTGTTTCGGTAATGTCCAATATTGCGGAAGGGTTTGAAAGAAAAGGCGACAAAGAGTTTTCGCAATTCTTATTTATAGCAAGGTTCCTGCGGCGAAATAAGGGCGCAACTTGACATAGCGTTTGACCAGACTTATTTGGAAAAAGAAGTTTATGGCTCGTTAAGGACAGACTGTGAGAAAATAAGCAGAATGACAAGCAGTTTGATCAAGTATCTGAAAAAGACTAAAGAATAGTTTAACCTGTTTGACTTTAAATCTTAGACTTTAGGAACCTTACAGACTTTACGAACTTTATGGACAGCTTTTGATCGGAGGGGAACTTATGAAGATCAAGACCATCGGAGTTTTAACCACCGGGGGCGACGCTTCCGGAATGAACGCGGCGATACGGGCGGTCGTGCGGACCGCAATATTTCACGGCCTTAAAGTTTACGGGATCAACCGGGGCTATCGCGGGTTGATAGACGGAGAGATCGCCGAAATGGGGCCTACTTCGGTGAGCGGTATCATAAACAGGGGCGGGACTATATTAAAGACCATTCGCTGCCCGGAATTCAGGGATAAAAAGAATCAAAAAAAAGCTGTGGAGAATCTGGAGTGTTACGGTATTGACGCTCTGGTGGTCATTGGCGGCAATGGTTCCCTCGCGGGAGGCGCCGCCCTTTATTATAACTGGAAAGTTCCGGTGGTAAACATACCTGCTTCCATTGATAATGACCTGGCCTTTACGGATTATACCGTGGGTTTTGATACCGCGGTCAATACCGCCCTGGAAGCCATAGATAAAATAAGAGATACCGCCACCTCTCATGACCGGGTTTTTGTAGTGGAGGTCATGGGCCGTGATAACGGGCTCATTGCGCTTGAAGTCGCGCTTGCTTCCGGAGCCGAAGCGGTACTTATTCCCGAGATAAAGCCTGATATAGGAAAGATCTGCAGGCTGCTTGATAAGGGTCATAAAAGGGGAAAACACAGCAGTATTATAATAGTAGCAGAGGGAGTAATGTCCGGACAGGATGCGGCGGCAGAGATCAGGAAACGTACCAAAGGCCTGGAAGTGAGAGTAAGTGTTCTAGGTTATATGCAAAGAGGCGGCTCGCCCACTGCCTTTTCCAGGGCGCTCGCAGCCAGGCTCGGTGAGGCGGCTGTGGTCCTATTACTTAAAGGCCGCTACGGCCGGATGGTCGGGGTTATCGGCAATAAAGTAATTGCCACTGATATTAAAAAAGTGCTGAGAACAAAGAAAACCATAGATCTCTCTGATTACAAACTCGTAGGCGTTCTGTCCTCGTAACACCGCTCTTTCGGGGAGTCCTATGGCTTATAAAAAAATAATCTTTAATATTACCGGCTTGCATTGCGCGTCCTGCGTGGAAAGGGTCCAAAAAAGGCTCCGGCAGTTCAAAGGCATAAGCTCCGCCGAAGTCAATCTGGCCCTTAATAATGCTGCCGTAACTTTTGATCCTGAAATAATTTCTTTATTGAAGATCAAAAAAGCCGTTGAAGATACCGGGTTCGGCATCAGCACCTCCGCGGCCGCCATGGAGAAAATTGAAAGGGAAGAGTATCTTCTGCTTAGAAATAAATTTTTACTCTCCGCCGCGCTTTCCATAATGATCTTCCTGCTTTCCATGTTCAATCTCCAGCCTTACGCGGACAGGCAGTCCGTAAATTACCTGTTGTTTTTCCTTACTCTTCCGGTACTTTTTTGGTGCGGCGGCAGGTTTTTTACCGGAGCTTTTTCCGCTTTTAAGCCGCCTTTTAGTTACGCGGACATGAACACGCTGGTAGCCGTGGGTACCTTCAGCGCTTTTGTTTACAGCAGTATGGCCACCTTTTTTCCGCGGCTCTTCTTGGGCGCGGGACTTGAACCGGCTGTTTACTATGACACTTCGGCCGTAATAATAACCCTGGTACTCGCGGGAAAACTTCTGGAAGCAAGATCGAGAAAACTGGCGCTGGAAAGCCTGAAAAGTTTACTGAATTTGCAGCCCAAGAAAGCGCTGCTGCTAAAAGGTAAAAAAGAGATTAGCGTGAATATTGAATACGTTAAAGCCGGAGATATTCTGCTGGTTAAACCGGGGGAAAGAGTGCCTGTGGACGGGCTAGTTTTAAACGGAGAAGCTTCCGTGGACGAGTCGATGCTCAGCGGGGAAAGTTTACCTGTGGATAAAGCCAGGGGCAGCAGTGTCATCGGCGGCACTATAAATAAAAACGGTTTTATTAAAATGAAAGCGGTAAAAGTCGGGAAAGATACCGTGCTCTTTCAGATAGTGAACCTGGTGGAGAACGCTGCCGGTTCAAAAGCGGCTATACAAAATCTTGTCGATAAAGTCGCCAATGTTTTTGTGCCTGTTGTTATGGGCATCGCTCTGCTTGTTTTAATTGGCTGGCTTTTGGCGGGAAATACCGCGATGGCGGGAGTTAGTTTTGTATCGGTACTGCTGGTCGCCTGCCCCTGTGCTCTGGGCCTTGCTACCCCGATAGGAATAATTGTCGGCGTGGGTTTGGCGGCAAAAAAGGGCATATTGATAAAAAACGCGGACAGCCTGGAACGCTGCGAGAAAATAAATGTCGTGGTTTTTGATAAGACCGCCACCCTG
>CAITEH010000050.1 GCA_903891415.1 Candidatus Firestoneibacteriota bacterium | reverse complement strand
GGCTTCTCGGATAATTTTACCGAACACGCGGTGCATATTTATACTCTGGAATAAAAAAAGCAGCAAAGGAGGAAAAAATGTATAAAAAAATATTGCTTCTGGTGGCAGCGGCAGGTATCTCGGCCTCGGTCTTCGCGGAAAAGATCACGCAGGGTTTCGAGGATAAGGCGGTGCTGAAAAAAATGGAAATTGAAGGGGACGCGGTACTGGCGGCGGACCAGAAGCACGGCGGAGAAAGCGCGCTCTATGTTCCGGCTAAAGCGACCGCGGTACTGAGATTTGGTTCCGAAAATAAATACGGCTCCGCGGTAATATGGGTCTATGACAGTTGTATCAACAATAAAACCAGCACTCCGAACAAGGCCTGGAAAGGCCCGTATTTCGGGCTTATAAACAGCGATGATGATAAGGTTGTTCTTTTTCCGTGCTGGAGTAAAAATATTAAACCCCTTGATTATGCTCTCTGTTTTACCGCGGAAAACCAGTGGTATGACAAGTGGCACTCGGCCATTAAACGCCCTGAGGCCGGCTGGAGAAAATTTACTTTCAGCTTTCCTGATGACAAGAACTTGAGCATCGTGGCGGATGAAGATAAGGCCTCCCTGGAAGTTGACATGAAAAAAGAGTTCTTCAAGAAAGGCGCTAACGGCGTATGTTTTGGCGGAGGGGAGGATCTAGGTGCAAAGAACGAAAAGTTCTATTTTGATGATCTTGAGATAGATCTTAAGGATGCGGCAAAGTAATAAAATTAAGTATTTTTGGGGACTATAAAGGCGCCGGTAAGTATTAATACGCTTACCGGCTGCTTTCATTAATAATAGCGCGGAGCGGCCCGCGTGGGAAAAAACGGATAAAATAATGTATTTTTAAGGAAAAAAAACCGTTTAGATTCGGTGCTTTTAATGTTAAAATAATACGGCATAAACAGCGGGCGCATATTCTCTGTATGGTAATTTAGAACTCAATACCTGTCCTTAACCGGCAGATATAGGGTTTTTTAGATTTTTAGGAGGTTCCTTATCATGGCGGGAATTGAAAACAAGATTTCAAGGTCCTTGTCCCTGTTTTTGGCTGTTTCCTTTGCCTGTTTTTTACTGCCTGCCGCGGCGGGGGCCGCTGGTACTCCAATTCTTGGCACCTATAGCAACTGGCGCATTTTCAGCATTATAAAACCTCCGGTCATACAGGACGGAACAGAAATTGAACCCGTTAAAGTAAAAATAAGGTGGCTGGATTCAGATTCAGCGCCCGCGCCTGCGGACTGGAACAAAGCAGAAATTGATGATTCCGGCTGGCTGCGCGGCCCGGTAACTGTTTCTCCCGAGACGGCCATGCTGGAACGGCTTTACCTGCGCGGAAAATTTACGGTAACCAGCCCGGGCAGTGTCGGAACACTGACACTCACCGCGGAATATCACGGCGGAATAATTGTTTATTTGAACGGTGAAGAGGTTGGCCGGGCCAATGTGGGCAAAGACGTGAAAGACGGGCAGAAGGAACCTGTTCTTGCCGAAAAATATCCCCCTGAGGCCTTTGTAACGGAAAAAGGGATGTATCTGGGCCCGGAAGGCGCCTATCTGGAAGGCAGGCCTAACGGTGCGCCGTTATCTCCGGAATCAAAAAAACGCATGGAACTCTGGGTCAGGCGCGCTAATATTAAAATACCCGCCAAAGCCCTGAAAAAAGGCATAAATGTCCTGGGAATAGAAGTTATACGCGCGGGATTTGATAACACGTTCAACAAGGTCAAGATGACAAAACGCGTCAATAGTTTTCCCCATGAATTTATGTGGGCGACCTGTGAAATGCTTAAACTGGAACTGACGGCCGCGGGTTCTTCGGGGCTGATCCCAAATACCGCAAGGCCGCAGAGTTTCCAGGTTTGGAACGCGGATATAATGGCCGGCGACACCGACCTTGATTTTGGCAGCCAGGCTGAACCTTTAAGGCCGGTAAAGATAACCGGCCCCCGTAACGGTATTTTTTCAGGCAAGCTGAACACGGGTTCTACCAAACCGATACAGGGCCTTACCGTAAAGGCGGGAGGGCTTAAAGGGCCCGTTGATATTCCTGCTGCGGCGGTAAAAATACGTTACGGCGTGCCCTGGGGCAGCGAAAGTAACAGGGACGCTACGTATTACCAGCCGCGCCCGGTCTATACCGCGGCGGGAACGCTTCTGGCTTCTTTAAGCAATAATCCCCTGAAAGAATATCCTCTGGGAAAAGCGAATGCGGATTCCCCTGCCGGGGCGGTCGCGCCGATCTGGATCACAGTGTCTATTCCCAAAGACGCGCCGGCCGGTATTTATACCGGGGGCCTGACAATAAAAACCTCCGGGGACAAGGATGTGCCGGCGGCCGTTGAACTCAAAGTCCTTCCCTATACCCTCCCGGACCAGCAGAATTACAGGACCTGGGTGGACCTGATACAGTCTCCGGATACTCTGGCGCTGGAATATAAAGTACCGCTCTGGTCGGAAAAACATCTGGCTATGATCGCGGAATCTTTCAGGCTCATAGGCGCGGCGGGAGCCCGGATAGTCTATATTCCGGCGGTCGCGCATACCAATCTGGGCAATGAAGAGTCCATGATCCGCTGGATAAAGAAAGGAAAAAATAAGTTCGAATGGGATTTCTCTATAATGGATAAATATCTTGACCTGGCGCAAAAAAATATGGGGGAGCCGAAGATAGTGGTCCTGCAGGTCTGGGAAGTTTATATGCGCCAGGCGATGCAGAAAAGATTTGAAGATTTTGTAAGCCTGGGCATTCCGGAAGTGACTTTTTTTGATCCTGTTTCGAAGAGGGCCCAGTTTGGCAAACTGCCCCCTCTTTCCGACCCGGAAAGTAAGGCAGTTTGGAAGGAGCTTATCACCCAGGTTCAGGAACGCCTGAAAAAGCGCGGCCTGGAAAAAACGCTTATGCTAGGAATGTTCTGCGATGCCATACCTGAAAAAGAAGATGTAAAATTCTTTCTTGAAATTGCGCCGGAGCTGCCCTGGTTTCAACAGGGACACGGCCTATTTACAAAGATCCACGATATCGCAGAAGTAGGTTATAACGCTACGGTCTGGGGCGGTTTCCGTTTTGGCGATGGCTGTAAACAGACCAATCAAAAAGACGCGCCGGTCACGGAAAGCCTGCATGGCTGGAACAGGAAAAGGCTGGATGCTGTTTTTGAACGCAATGTGGGGCTGGACACATACCCTGCCAGCCGGTGGTATTTCTTTCCGGAGACGGGTATTACCAGCGAGCTTCGGGGTATCGGCAGGATAGGCGCAGATTACTGGAAGGCGGTTAAAGATAAGAACGACCGCCGTTCCGGCTATGTGCATGACCGGTATAAAGAGGGCTGCTGGGGCGGCACCTCTATATCGCTTAATCTCTGCAATCCGGTGCTGGCTCCCGGAAAAGACGGCCCTGAGGCAACCAACCGCCTGATAGCCCTTATGGAAGGTGTTGAAGCCTGTGAAGCCAGGGTAGTTATTGAAAAAGCACTGATGTTCGATAAAAATAAAATTGGGCCGGACCTGACAGCGCGTTGTGAAGCCGCTCTCGATGAACGCCTTTTGACGATGTGGCGCTCCTTAAGTAATTTGCAGCTTAACGGGCCCGGTTATGCCAATGCCGCCGGCTGGCGCTGGTCTCCCGGAGTTTCGGGGCACAGATATTTCCTGGGTTCGGGCTGGCAGGACCAGGCGGAAAAACTCTTTTTGCTGGCGGGCGAAGTGGAACAAAAACTTGGTGAAAAGTAGCAAAATATTTGAATGGAGGCAATTTTATGGGCGGTATTCTTCATAAAAAAAACCGGACGAACCCGGCGCGGCTGTCCCTGCCGGTCTTGTTCTGCCTTTTAACCTTCCCCGCGGCAGCCGACACTGTACTCCTGGATACCTATAGCAGCTGGCGGATGTTCAGCGTGATCAAGCCCCCGGCAATACAATCGGGCCCGGAAAATAAACCGGTTACGTTAAAAATAAAATGGGCTGATACTCCTTCGGCTAAGGTAGCGGCGGACTGGAACAAGCCTGAAATGGACGCTTCCGGCTGGCTCCGGGGGCCTGTAACGCTGGCTCCCAATGTTTCCATGCTGGACCGGCTTTATCTTCGCGGGGTTTTTACCGTGGCCGACCCTGAAACTGCGGGAGAACTTACGCTTGCCGCTCAATACCGCGGCGGCATTATTGTATATCTGAACGGGGAAGAGGTCGGCAGAAATAATATAGCCAAAGATAAGAGGAACGACCCCAAAGCACCGGTTTTCGCGGAGAATTATCCTGAAGAGGCCTTTGTCACCGATAACGGGGCCTGCCTGGGCCCGGCCGGCGCAAAAGTTAACGGAAAAGCGATCGGCAGTAATGCGGAATCAATAAGGCGCATGGCTCTTTGGGTGAGAGAAGCAACTGTCAAAATTCCCTCCCGGGTTTTAAAGAAAGGCGCCAATGTTCTTTGTATCGAGGTCATACGCGCTCCTTATGCAAAGACCTTTAGCAAGGCAGAACCCAATATGCCCGGTGGTTATACTTACGAGTTCCTCTGGGCTACCTGCCGCATGTTAAAATTGGAATTGACCGCCCCGGCAGAAACGGGAGTGATCCCAAATCCCGGCCGGCCAAAAGGGCTGCAGGTTTGGAACGCGGATATCCTGGCGGGAGATTATGACCGTGATTTCGGGAATCCCGCGGAACCGCTAAGGCCGGTAAAGATAACAGGCCCGCGTAATGGAATATTCTCCGGCAAGGTGCTTGCCGGCTCGACCGGCTCTCTCAAAGGCCTTTCTGCGGTTGCGTCCGAGCTTAAAGGGCCGGCGGTAATTCCGGCAACGGCTCTGACGGTCCGTTACGGCGTACCCTGGGGGCAGGAAATATTGGTCAATCAGACCTATCATGCCCAACCCCATCCCTATCTCAGCTCAACGGCCCTTATGGGGTGCCTGAGCAGTTCTCCTCTGAAAGAATATCCTCTGGGAAAAGCAGCGGGAAGGTCCCCCGCCGGAGCGGTCGCGCCGGTCTGGGTAACCGTTAAGATACCCAAAGAAGCCGCGCCCGGGCTCTACGCGGGCGGCCTGACCATAAGTATCGAAGGTGAAAAGGATATTATAGTACCTGTTGAACTCAAGGTCCTGGCTTTTACCCTTCCGGACCAGCAGGATTACCGGACCTGGGTGGATCTTATAGAATCTCCCGATACCCTGGCCGAGGAATACAAGATCCCGCTCTGGTCGGACCGGCATTTCGAAATGATAAGCAGTTCCTTTGAACTTATGAGCGGGACCGGCAGCCGCACCCTTTATATACCCGCTATTGCCCACACCAATCTCGGAAATTCTGAATCCATGATCCGCTGGATCAATAAAGGCAGGAACAAATATGAATGGGATTTTTCCATTATGGAAAAATACCTGGATCTGGCGCAAAAAAAGCTGGGCAAACCCAAACTGGTCGTACTGCAGGTCTGGGAAGTCTATATGCGCTCCACCATGCAAAAAAGATTTGAAGATTTTGCCAGCCTGGGGTATCCCCAGGTGACTTTTTTAGACACCGCTACCGGAAAAACGGAGCTGGGAAAATTACCCCCCTTGAGCGACGCGTACAGCAAAACTCTTTGGAGGGATCTAATTGAGCAGGTCCAGGCCCGGCTTAAGAAACGCGGCCTGGAAAAGACGCTGATGTTCGGAATGTTCTGCGACGCCCTGCCTCCCGCGGAGGATGTCAAGTTCTTCTTTGACATCGCGCCGAAAATACCCTGGGTACAGCAGGGGCACGGCCTTTTTACCAAACTTCAAAATATCGCGGAGGTAGGGTATAACGCGACGGTCTGGGGCGGTTACAGGTTCGCCGACGGCTGCAAGCAGACCAATCAGAAAGATGAACCTGTTGTGGAAAGCCTGCACGGCTGGAACAGAAAAAACCTGGATGCGGTGTTTGAGCGCAACACGGGGCTTGATAGTTACCCCGCGAGCCGGTGGTATTTTTTCCCGGAAACGGGAATAACCAGCGAGCTTAGAGGCATCGGCAGGATAGGCGCCGATTACTGGAAAGCGGTAAAAGACGGGAGCGGCCGCAGGGTTGATTTTATGCACGCGAAATACAAAGAAGGGAGCTGGGGCGGTACCTCTATTTCTCTTATCCTCTGTAACCCGGTACTGGCACCGGGAGCTTCCGGGCCTGAGGCCACCAACCGGCTTATGGCTCTTATTGAAGGTGTGGAAGCGTCCGAAGCCAGGATCTATCTTGAAAACGCGCTTATGGACGGCAGTTCAAAAGCCAGAATGGGCACTGACCTTGCAAAGCGCTGCCAGGCGGCACTGGATGAACGTTTGCTGAACATGTGGAAAGCCTTAAGTAATTTTGAGATCAACAGCGCCTTTGGGGCTTTTAATATGTGGCGCTGGGGCGCGGGTGTGGCAGGGCATAACTATTTTCTGGGTTCCGGCTGGCAGGAACAGGCGGAAAAACTCTTTACGCTTGCAGGCGAAGCGGAACAGAAGATAGGCAGGAAAAAATAAGTCCGGCTTTCATATCGCACTTGTTTTAGAAAGGCGGCTGTGAGATAATAAACATGTTATAACTTTTTTTGGCGTAAAACTGCGGTAAAAGGTCTTAAGGAACGGAAAGAAAAGGGTCGGGAGGAACTTCGTGGCAGCTATTAAAAAAGAGGTCTTATTCCTGGTTATATTCTTTATGCTTTGTCCTGCGGCTCGCGCTTTCATTAATCCTAATTTCACCCCTGTAGACATGGTCAGGCAATCCGAACAGGTATTTATCCTTGAGTTTAAGAGCGTAGATAATGACGGAAAAGCCGTAGCCGTCATTTCGAAGGCCCTGAAGGGAAAAACAGAACAAAAAGAACTGGTGCTTGATCTTATGGCCGGCGCGCTTGCTGAGGACGGCAAAGAATTCATCAGCAGGATCAAGGAAGGACAGAAAGAAGCGGTCATCTTTATAGGCACCTTTAAAGTGGAGAATGTCGGTGTGGAAGGGGCCGGAGACCAGGCCATGGGCTTCCTGCACTTTGGCAACCAGTACTCGCCGTGGCGCTGGGTTAATTTTATGAAAGGTAAAAAAGAGATCTGGGATATGGTTAAAGTTGAAAACTATCTGCTCGGGACCTGGTCCGGCAGTACGGAGATGCTTATCAGGGCAGTTGACTATATCCAGTCCGATCCGGACGCGGTTATGCCTTTTGCCGTCGGTGCGGAATGGGGGGATAAAGCCGGGCTTGGAAAAATTAAAGGCAGGGTCACGGCCCTGGCTCCCGTGGATCTTCTGGATAACGGCAGGGCCGATCTCTTTGCGGCTTCCCCGGACGGCGATCATATATATAGAAATAATGGTAAGGCCTTTACGGAGGTGACGGCCAAACTCGGCTTGTCCTCCTCTTCAACGGCGTTTGCCTGGGGCGACCTGAACTATGACGGGCGGCTGGACCTTGCGAGCTGGAACGGGAAGGAACTGAATATTTTTTTCCAGAAAAAAGACGGCACTTTTGAGAAAAAAAACTATCCTGCCGGGGAGGCCTTGAAGGACGGCTGCCTGGCTTTGTCCGTATTTGACAGGGGCGGGCAGGGAAAGTCCGTACTGCTTGCCGGCACCGGCGCGTCTCCCGTATTTCTTCTGCCGCAGGCTGACGGCAGTCTGAAAGCAGAGCCGCTGGCCGAAGGGGTTTTTCCCGGGAAAGATCTTGGCGAAGGGGGCAATTGCCTGGCCGCTGATTTTGACGGGGACGGCATTACTGATATCATTCAGTTGTTCTCAAAAAACAGCCTGTTTTATAAAGGGAAGACGGGAGGCGCTTTTGATGCCCCTCTAACGGTAAATATAGAAACAGGTAAAGGCCGGTTTGCCGCCTGTACCGGAGACTTTGATGCCGACGGGCTGCCGGATATTTTTATTGCCAGCGAAGATAAATGCCGGATCTGGCAGAATCTCGGAAGCGTCAAATTTGTTGAACTTATAAAGCTTTCAGGAGAGATCTCCTACATGTGGAGGCCGGGCGGGGTTGATGTTGCGGTCGGGGATATTAATAATGACGGCCGGCAGGATATCTTTATTTCCTACGCGACCCTTACCACACAATTATTTTTTAACCGCGGCTTTAGGAGTTTCGGGCACGCGCGCGAGTTGAACATAGACCAGGCCCTGCCGGCTTCGAATGAAGGCCAGCAGGCAGGCTGCCTCCTTGATTACAACGGGGATGGCGCGCTGGATATGGCTGTGGTCCTGAATAACGGCGAGTTCTGGCTTTTTCCGCGCAAGGTTGAAGAAACCGCGCTTTCCATTACAGCAGCGCTTTCGCTTTCCGGCGCCTATTTCGGCCCGCTTACCTTTACCGCCTGGAAGGACAAACGCTGCCTGGGCTCCTGGACGGTAAAAGCAGGCGAGCCCGGGGCCTTTATCGGAATGCCTGAAGCCGGCCCGGTCACCCTAAAATGGCTTACGCCGGACGGCAAGCCGGCCGAAAAAGAAGTCATCGTAAAAAACGGCCCGGTCCGCGTAATATTGAATAAAGACAAATAAATATACCTATAACCTGTTTTGAAGGAGAACAAATTTATGGAATTGTCTGCAGTTCTGAAAATTTCGGAAAGCTCGTTCTCGGTCGTTCCTATCCTGGTGGGCCCTTTGCAGGCGCTTATTGCACTGCTTCCGGCAATAATGATAGCCATCGGAAGCCTCCTGGTCTCGCTTTTTAAGCCTTCCACGCTGAAAAAGCTCCTGCATCTTCTCTGGGCCCAGAAGGTCGCGGTCATTATAATCGCGCTGGTGATCTGGGGCGGGGTGCATCTATTTTCCCTTATGGGCCGGGGAACAGTTTCAAAGGCTTCCGCCGGTACCGGAAAAACAGAATGGTCTTTGTTTCGCGGCAGTCTTGACCGCCGGGGTTCCGTACCCGGAGCTGAAGATCCCGCCAGCGGGAAGGTTAACTGGTCCTTTTCGCATGAAGGCATAAAAACTTTCTATTCTTCGCCGTGTGTGGTCGGTAACCGCCTGTACGCCACTTCTGCGCGCTATGAATTTTTCAAGAATATCGGAGCCATCTACAGCATTGATGCCGATACCGGTAAACTGGTCTGGGCCTATCAGGCGGGCTACAGGGCCACTTTCTCTTCTCCGTCTGTTTCCGGAAAATATCTGGTAGTAGGAGAGGGGCTGCACTTTACCGGCGACTCGCGTGTCTTTTGCATTGACATTGAGCAAAGCGAGAAGAAACGCGAAGGGGTAAAATTATGGTCTTTCAGGACGAAGAATCACGTGGAATCTTCCCCGTGTATCGCCGACGGCAGGGCCTATGTCGGGGCGGGCAGCGACGGCCTCTACTGTTTCGCGCTGGAACCGGACAAGAACGGGAATGCGCAGCTGCTCTGGCACGTTGAGACCAAGGATTATCCGGACTGCGAATCTTCCCCTGTTTGCTTTGAAGGTAAAGTTTACGAAGCACTGGGAATAGACGGGCAGGCTCTGGTTTGCTTTGACGGGGCGACCGGCAAAGAACTCTGGAAGGTAAAAACACCCTACCCGGTCTTCGGCAGCCCTTCAATTTCCAATAATAAGATCTATATCGGTATGGGGTACGGCGATTTTGTGAACAACGCTGATGCCTGGGCCGGTAATCTGCGTTTAAAACTTGAAAAAGAAGGGAAAAGCCCGGCCGAGATATTAAAGGCAGTAAAAGAGATAAAGCCCATCGGCGAGGTCTGGTGCATAGATCTTAAAACTCAGGCCATAGCGTGGAAATTTACGGTAGGAGATACCGTACTGGGTTCTGCCGCCATAGACGGGGATAAAATATATTTTGGCTCGCGGGATAAGAATATTTATTGCATCTCGACGGATGGAAAATTGCTTCATAAATGGAACGCGCACGCGCCGCTTGTTACCTCCCCCTCTATCGGGGATAAGACTGTCTATATAGTCAGTGATACGGGACAGATCTGGGGCCTGGATAAGAAAACTTTTGCCCCGGTCTGGGATATTTCGCTGAATTCCCCCACTATGAGTTCTCCCTGTGTTGCCCGGGGGCATGTATATATAGGAACGACCAGCAACGGCCTTGTCTGTGTCGGCCAGCCGGGCGGGGAAGCGGAAAAAACTTTCTGGGCCGGCAGTTTGGGCGGTTCCGGGAGATCCGGCTGGCTTGATGGAAGCCTGCTGCCGCTTCGCGGGGAATATGCCTGGGGTTATCCGGGCGCGCCAAAGGACGCGGAGGAGAAATTAGCTCTGATCCGGTCACCCGGAGCTTTTTTAAAGGGTGCTTTCTATATTGCCGCCAACCAGGGGAATGTTTTCGGCCTGGCAAAACTTAAGAGCGGGGAAAAAACGGGGACAGCCCCGGTAAAAGCCTGGTTTGCGCCGGCGAAAAACCCGGTTTACCTTTCTGCGGCGGCAAATGAAGATGCGGTGTTTTTTGTTGACGGGCGTGCCGCGGATAAGAACCGCGCTTTGCATTGCCTCGACCAGAAGAGCGGGAAAGAACTCTGGCAGTACGGGGTCGGGGACGGGAGCGGGGAGTTTATAATTACCAAAGAAAAACTTATTATTGCTGCCACGGCGAAAGAGCTTGCCTGCCTGGACATTAAGGTCCCGGCGGTAAAAAAAGAACTCTGGAGATCAGAGACCGGCAGCGTGGCGGGTGTACCCGCGTTCACGGCGGACATCGTTATCACGGCTGCGGTTAAAGCTAAGGTCCCGGAGCTTGCGGCTCTTGATCTTGAAACCGGAATTAAGCTCTGGGCAAAACCTCTTGCCTCAGCGCCCAAGGCCGGGCCGGTATTCACAAAAGGCCTGATCTGGGTCGGCGGGGCAGCGGGAATAGAAAGTTACGAATTACTTGACGGCAAGCAGGCATCTTCCATAAAATGCGGAGCGGTCGCGAGCCCGCTGGTCTGCAATCTTGAACGGCTGGCCTGTGTGACCTCCGGCGGGGAAGTTGTTGTCGTGGATACCGAAAAAGGAAAGGAAATAGCACGTATTACCGATCAAAAAGCCGTGGGCGGCTATCCGCCTTTACTCCTGGAGGACATGCTCCTTTACGGGGCGAAGGAAGCCATACTGGCCTATGATCTCAAAGCTCAAAAAAGTGTTCAGTGGGCGAAAATACGCGCCTCCTGGCCGGGAATTATGACCACACCTATGATCATGGTTGATTCGAGCGTCTATTTTGCCACAGATAAGGAGGGCTTTATATGCCTGAAACCAAAAACAAAATAACCGGCTTTAAAGGCAATATTTACTTTTTCGGCGAAGGAAGCTGCGAGGGGAATCCCGAGCATAAGCATGTCCTCGGAGGAAAAGGCTCCAGCCTGGCTTCCATGAGCAAGGCCGGGCTGCCCATTCCGCCGGGGTTTACCCTTTCTATCGCCTGCTGTAAGTATTATCACGAAAATAATGAAAAATGGCCCGAGGGTCTGGAAGAAGAGCTAAAAAAATATATGAGCCGCCTGGAAAAAGTTACCGGAAAAACCTTCGGCAAAAGCAAAAATCCCCTTTTGGTCTCTGTCCGGTCGGGAGCCGCGAAATCCATGCCCGGCATGATGGATACCATATTGAATTGCGGGTTGAGCCCCGCGCTGGAAGCCGAGGTGTCCGATAAGGCGCAGTTCTGGTCGGTCTATGCCCAGTTCATCCTGCAGTTCGCGGAGACCGTGGCAAAACTCCCGGGCGCGCCTTTTGAAGAACTCGCAAAAGCAAAAAAAGGCGGCAAGGAGCCGGAGAAGGCAACGGCTCTGGGCTATATTGAACTGTACGAGAAACAGACCGGTAATAAATTCCCGTTAGATCCCTGGGCTTCCCTGTTACAGTGTGTCAATGCGGTCTTCGAGTCCTGGAATAACGAACGGGCCAAGATCTACCGCAAGGCGCACGGCATGGAGAGCCTGGAAGGTACCGCGGTAAATATTCAGCAGATGTTCAATTCCCAGGTGTCGGGTATAACCTTTACCGCGAACCCGGTAAATCCCGCGGCCAATGAAATAATAATAGAAAGCACTTACGGCCTGGGGGAATCCATTGTTTCCGGCAATGTGACACCGGACCGGTTCGTTCTCGACCGTACCACCATGAAGATAAAAGAAACCACTCCCGGCAACAAGGCGTATGTAGTCGCCGGCCTGGGCCAGAGCCGGGAATTCCTGGACCCGCACGCGCTTTCTCTTACCACGGAGCAGGTGGCGGAACTCGCCTGTATCTCCCTGAAAGTTGAGGACTACTTCGGCGTGGCGGTAGATATTGAATGGGGCCTGGAAAACGGCAAATTTTCCCTCTTGCAATCGCGTTCCATAAAAGGTTTGGAAGCAAAAAAAGCAGTTGAAAAAAGCCGGCTGGAAGAGATCGCCCGCATTAAGGAACTTGCCAAAGCTAAAAGCAAGGTCTGGATAGTTCACAATCTTGCCGAAACTCTGACCACGCCTACCCCGATGACCTGGGATATTATAAAGCAGTTTATGACCGGGAACGGCGGTTTTGGCTCTATGTACAAGGATTTTGGTTACCGTCCCAGCCAGGTAGTCTGTGAAGAGGGCTTTCTGGACCTGCTTTGCGGCAGGATCTATGCCGACTCCGACCGGGTCGCCGACCTGTTCTGGAAGGGTTTCCCTTTTTATTATGACCATGAAGAAGTCTTAAATGACCCTCTCATCCTGCAGGCGGCGCCGAAAAAATTTGACGCCAAAAAAGCCGATCAGGCCTTTTTGTTGCGTTTACCCGGGACCGTTATCGCCATGCTGCGTTCCTCGCGGATAATGAAAAAAGCCCGGCTGCACGCGCAGGAGATCTTTGATAAGGAGATCCTCCCGGTGTATGTTGCTTACCTCAGGGAAAAAGAGGCGCAGGACCTGAAAAAACTTACTACCGCAGAGGTGGTAAAAGAATTACTGGACAGGAACGAACGTATCATGACCTGGTTCGGAAAAGAATCCCTGAAACCCGGTTTTTTTGGAGGGTCCGCACTGGCGCAGCTGGAAAATATACTAGTGCAGATAATGGGCACGGCGGAAGGGCAGAGATACTGCCAGGTGCTGACTTCGGGGCTGGAGAATGACTCGACTATGGAGCAGAATATAATGCTCTATAAGGTTTCCAAGGGCGAAGCTTCTCTTGAAGATTTCCTGAAAAAATTCGGCCACCGGGCGGTCGGGGAAATGGAACTTGCCGATCCCCGCTGGAGCGAGGATGCGGATTACCTGAAACAGATAATTGAAAGTCAAAAAGCGAACGAGGGCTATTCCCCCGAAAAAATGCATCAGCTGGGCAGGGAAAAACGGGAAGCTGCAATGAAAGGCCTCCAGGCCGCGCTTCTGCCTTTTGGCGCGGCTTCACTGCGGGAAGATATTGAGGAAATGGCAAAAGAAGCGCAGGTCCTACTGCCTTACCGCGAGATAGGAAAACATTATCTGATGCAGGGCTATCAACAGATCCGAAAAGTTTTACTCGAACTGGGAAGACGCTGGAAGATAGGGAATGACGTGTTCTACCTTGAGCTGAAGGAACTTGCCGGTTTTGAAAATAATACCGAAAAGCTTACGGAAGAAATAGAAAAGAGGAAAGTGCGCTGGGAAGCTTATCAACAAATGGATCTTCCCGATATAATCAATTCCTTAAAGCTGGACGATCTTGGCCTGCCGCGGGTCTTTGCCGCCGCCAGTGAAATGAACGGGGTTTCTCTTTCCGGGGGCGTGGTCGTCGGAACAGCCCGCATTATTTACCATCCCGGCGAGGCAAAAGACCTCGGGGACGACTGTATACTTGTCTGCCCCTCAACGGATCCAAGTTGGACCGCTCTTTTTATCACCATTAAAGGCCTTGTTGTAGACCGCGGGGGCATACTTTCTCACGGCGCTATTACCGCCCGGGATTTTGGAATTCCCGCCGTGGCCTGCTCGGATGCCACCTCTATAATAAAAAACGGTTCCCGACTTCAAATTAACGGGGACTCGGGACACATTACGATAATCAAGGAGGAAGGAAATGCTTAACGCCCTTACAACTCTCTGCATGTCTATTACCGATTTTCTTTTCGGCTGGATGCTTTATCTGCCCCGGGATCTGACCCTGTTCCTTGTGGGTACCGGTACCGCTTTGATCCTTACCGTGGTTCGGCTCTTTACCACGAACCAGGAACATTTAAAACGCTGCGACAGCGATAAGACCCGCCTGGCCGTGCTTATTAAAGAAGCCAAAAAGAAAAAAGACAAGGAAGCCCTGGCCCGGTACCGCGCGACCAAACAGCAGATAGAGATGAAGGTCTTTCAGGCCGAGGGAAAGCCGCTACTGGCCTCCCTTATTCCCATTTCACTGGTGGCGGTCTGGGCGTTTACCCGCATAGCGTATCTTCCTCTGGATCCCGTTAAACCGGTATCCGTAAAAGCTTATTTCCCGGTTGCCAGTATCGGTTCCTATGTCCACATGCTGCCCCGGGCCGGGATCAAACCGGAAACGGGCTGGATACAGAAAGTGAAGGAGGATGTTGATAAGGCGACCGGCAAGGTCTCTAACGGTATTGCCGAGTGGCAGCTGCGCTGTGAAAAATCAAGCAAGCCCTATCTGCTGGAACTGCGTTATAACGGTAAAACTTATCAAAAAGACCTGATCGTGGACGGCTTAAAGTATGCGGAACCTTATATGTTCTATTCGGACGGCGGGATAGACCTGGTTGAGAGCGTGTCCAGGGAATACAAATTATTCGGTATCGTGCCGGGTATCTGGATCATGCAGGCCTGGATCGTCGGCTATTTGATCCTGGTTATTCCTTTTTCCCTGCTAATGAAACAGGTGCTGAAAATAAGTTAAGAACAGAAGGATAAAAAATGAGTACCGGAACCTGCCGCGTTAAGAAAACTTGCAAGGTTTTTCTGTTTGTTTTATTATTTTCTTCCTTCTCTTTTTCCGCGATGCTCATGACCCCCTATCTGCAGGCGGTGCAAAAAGACAGTATCTATGTACTCGTGGAATGCGATACCCGGGAGCAGGTAACGGTCTATTTCGGGGCGGATCTTAAGTACGGTAATTCCCAGGCTGAAGAGAGTATTTCGGAAACTCTGTTGGCCCGGCCGACCTACGTGCATAAGATAAAGTTAAAAGGGCTCAAGCCCGGGGCGCTCTATCACTACAAGGCCTCGCAGGCCGGAGTTTATTCAGAGGACCATACTTTCAATACGGCCGTTGAGGAAGGCACAAGTTTTAGGTTTGCCTGGATGGCCGACTGCAGGACCGGAACTGATGTGCACGACGCCATCGCGGCAAATATAAAAAAAGCAAAACCGAGATTTTCGCTTTATGGCGGCGACTTGTGCCAGAACGGCACCTATAAGTTCTTCAAGGACGAGTTCTTTCTTAAGAACGAACTGGCCCTGATAGCAGAGGTGCCATTTTTCAATACCGTCGGAAATCATGAAGGCAATGTAAAAAATACTTATGCTTTTACGGAAGCGCCGCAATCCGCCTCGGGTAATCAAAAATACTATTCCTTTGATTACGGGGACCTGCACGTGCTGGCTTTAAATACCGAATTATCCGTGACTGCCGAAAACTCCCAGTATAAATTCGTGAAAGCCGACCTTGAGGCCTGCAAAAAAAAATGGAAGCTGGTGATCACTCATGTTCCCGCCTATGTGGATGCGAACTATGAAGAAGATAAAAAACTGATAAAAATGTCCAGGGACCTGTTCGAACCCAATAAAGTTGATATGATGATCTCCGGGCACTCCCATTTATACCAGCATAACTTGGTGAACGGCATTCATTATATGATAATCGGGTCGGCGGGCGCGCCTTTAGTTACGGCAAAAAATGATAAACCCTATGTAGTAAAATCAGTAGAAGACTACAACTATGCGATATTTGACCTGTCCGCGGAAAGACTGCTAATGACAGTGTATAATGAAAAAGAAGAAGTACTGGACACCCTGGAGCTGAAGAAAGACGGGGTTCAAAAGCTCAAAAAATGATCCTAACCGCAGGAAATTAAATTCAGCTGTAATTTGTGCCTGGATAGCTCCGGGTTTTCCATGAAAAAATAAGGAGGATGAGCGGATGAAAAATATTATTATACCTGTGCTGGCCTGTGTTCTTTTTCCTTGTTTTACCGGAACTTCTTATGGTGAACAGGCGAAAGCGGCGGACCGTACGGAGGTCAGCCAGTATGGTATTACGTGGACTTTTGAAAAGCCGGTCAGAAGCGGACAGTTCATTACGGGTGATTGGTGGGTACTGGGCCCGGTGAACGTAATAAAAATTACTCCGGCTCCGGGAAAATTATCAGTTTCTGAAAATAACAAGATCGCCAAGACCAGATACGGAGAAACTATCCTGGTGGAGAACCCTGATATGCGTAACGGGAGCATGGTCGCGGACAAATGCGGCTATTCCGAGGGTTATGATTCCAGGATCCTGTCTTATAACGCGGCGCTGAGCCTGAAAATACCTTACAACCTCCGGCCCAGCGAGTCTTTAATTTCAACTATAAGTAACACCGCCGTTCCCGTAGATAATTTCTGCAAAAACATAATGGTGAACACTGAAAAGAAATGCCAGAATGTCTTGAAGGCCGCCGCGGTCCTGACCTGCCTGGCAGTACAGCCGCCGGAAGATGCTTTCCGGCCCGCTTATACCGGAAGTGAAAAAAGTATCTACCGTGAAAAAGACCTTAAGTGGGACCTGCTGCCCAAATTAAAGACAGCCGGCACCGTCCCCTCCTGGGAGGAGTTTGAAAGATATTTTCAGCGGCCCTGGATAGAAAATATGCTGGAATGGACCCAGCAGGTGCTTAATGCCAATGAAAACCAGCCGAATTACGGCCGCGAGCACTCGCGCCTGGTCTCCCTGGCCGGTCTTATGCTCTGCCTGGATGTTCCGAAAGAAAAGAAAAGAAAATTAGCCCTGGGCCTTATTCAATACGGAATTGATATCTCGGGCTGCGCGAAGAACGGCGGCCAGTGGAACTGGGGCGGAGGGCATTCAAGCGGAAGAAAATGGCCGGTGCTTTTTGCAAGTCTGATGCTGGGCGAGCCGAAAATATACGAACTCCCGGCTTCTGCCGTTTTCCAGGAAGACGCGCAGACCTATTACGGCAAAGGCTGGTTCGGCCAGACCGTCCTCTGGCAGATGGTTTTTCATCATGTCGCGCTCACCGGCTATGAAGAAAGACGCCCGGATGAGATAACCGATAAATGGCTTAAACTTTCCGAAGGTTACCGCGTTTGCTGCACTTCCTCTGCCTGGGTCGGAACTGCTCTGGCAGCCAGGTGCATGAAAGCCATAAAACTCTGGGGACACGACGCGTATTTTGATTATGTAGATCGCTGGATGCAGCAGGACGATCCCTATAAGAGCGCGCGGGGCAAGTTCCCGCGGCCCAAACAGGAAACCAAAGCCGGTGACGACTTTGTGACCGCAATGTGGGAAGCCAACAGAAAAGACGCGCCCGCGCAGGAACTCTCCGGGAAAAATATGCTCTGGATAGCGAAAGGCGGCGCCTCAAAAGGCAATTGGGTCACAAATCCCAAACCCTGAAACGCTATGGAGTTATTATGGGCTATGCGCAAAAAATAAATGTAATGGCAAAAATGCGTGACGGAGTCAGCCTCTCTTTAGATATCAGGTTTCCGGATAAAGGCGGCCCGTTTCCCGCGGTACTTGTAAGAAATCCCTATAATAATAACATGTTCGTCACCCCGGAGAACGAAAGGCTCCTGAAATTATATCTTGACGCGGGTTACGCTTATGTCACCCAGGATGTGCGCGGAAAATATGATTCCGAAGGCGAGTTCTCTCCTTACGATGAAGCTGAAGACGGCTACGATACGATTGAGTGGCTTGCGGACCAGTCCTGGTGCAACGGCAGGATCGGCATGAGCGGGGCTTCCTACTGCGGGTTGACCCAGCTGGCCGCGGCAAAGCTGGGGCCCGGGGCGCTTGCGGCTATAACTCCTTCAGTCATGGGCGGCAACATTTTTAAATGCGGTTCCCTGAAAAGCGGCGTCCTGCAATTGGGCAGTTTTGCCTGGCAGGCGGGCAATACGGGCAGGACAGACAAACCGCTGCCTTTAATGGACTGGAATAAAGTGTTTGATACTCTTCCCCTTAGCGAACTTGATTCCGCCGCCGGCATTACCTGCCCCGCTTTTAAAGAAATGATAAAACATCCGCTCTGTGACAGCTACTGGAAAAAAAGAGGCCTGGACGGCTATTATGAGAATATTAATGCGCCGGCCTTTCTTCTGGGCGGCTGGTATGATAAATATTCCGCGGCGCTTATAGAGGTTTACTGCGAGCTGTTAAAAAGGGGAAAAAAAGCAAAATTGCTTGTGGGCCCCTGGACGCACGGTTTATCCGCCGGCCGGGTCGGGGGCCAGATAGATTACGGCGGCGCTTCTCTGGTGGATATAGAGGCGATAAAAAAAAGATGGCTGGACAGGTATCTGAAAGGCCTTAAGAACGGCATAGACACGGAAAAACCTGTCAGGATATTTGTAATGGGCCTCAATGAATGGCGGGACGAGGAAAGCTGGCCTTTAAAGAGGACAAAATATACGGCCTATTATCCGGGCTGTAAAAATGCCGCCAACAGCCTGAACGGGGACGGCTTTATTTCAGAAGTGCCGGGCGCGGGACAGGAAGAAGACAGTTATATTTATGATCCGCTGGAGCCGGTCCCCAGCCTGGGCGGCTGCTCGCTTATACCTTCACAGCCCGCGGGGGCCTTTGACCAGAGTTATATAGAACGCAGGTCGGACATGCTGATCTATACCTCGGAGGAACTTAAAAAACCGCTTGAAGTCACGGGATTCGTAAAACTGGAATTATATTTTTCAACGGATGTCTTAGATACGGATTTTATCGCCCGGCTTTGTGATGTCTACCCGGATGGAAAATCCATAAATATCTGTGACGGGATCGCGCGGGCCCGCTTCCGGGAAGGTTTTGACCGCGAGGTAATGCTTTTAAAGCATAAAGTGTACAAAATAGAGCTGGAAATGGATGTGACGTCAAATGTCTTTCTGCCGGAGCACAAACTCAGGCTGGAGCTCACGAGCAGTTGTTTCCCGAGATTTGCCAGGAACCTGAATACCGGCGGGGAAATTTATCATGAAAAGAAGCCCCGGACCGCCCGGCAGATTATCTATCATTCAAAGAAGTATCCTTCCAGATTGCTTTTACCGGTAATAGCTTAAAACAAGGGTATTTGCGTTATTACTGTTTTTTTGTTATAATCATAAGCAGTAAGAGCGTCTCTTTGCAGGAACCGGCACCCAAAGGATAGATATTAAATGGAAAGTAATTACGCGAAGTCTATAATAGAAGCTCTGCTTTTTGTGGCGGATGAACCTCTGCCTGTCTCGACCCTTAGAGGTGTTCTGGAAGAACTGAAAGAAGATGAGATCAGAAAGCATATTTCCGACCTGGCTTTAGAGTACGAGACCACAGGCAGGGCGTATGCCATTACGGAAATAGCGGAAGGTTTTCAGATAGTCACCCGGCCGCAATTCGCGCAATGGATAAAATTGTTATTTAAAAGCAAGCTTACGCACCGTCTTTCAAAGCCCGCGCTGGAAACACTTTCGATAATCGCTTACCGCCAGCCGATAACCAAGCTGGAAATAGAATCGATCAGGGGGGTCAGCGTGGAAGGCGTGCTGGATACCCTGCTGGCCAGGGATCTGGCGGCGATCAAAGGCCGCAAGGATGTGATCGGCCGGCCTCTTTTATACGGGACGACCAAAGAGTTCCTGCGCTATTTCGGCCTGAAGGACCTTACCGAGATGCCGAAGATCGAAGAACTGATAGGGAAAATGGGAGAAGAACCGAATGTCTGAAGACTTTTCTGAAAGAAAAAAACATAAGAGGGTGGAACTTGAGATACCGGTGACAGTGACTATCCGCGAGACCGGCCGGGCCTTCAAGTGCTCCACTGTTAATCTGAGTGCGGGCGGGATGACCGTGGTCATGGATGAGTTCATTCCGCTGGGCAAAAATATTATGATCTCCTTTGAGGTGAAAGAAGGCCTGGCTTTTGAAAATATCACGGCCAAGATCCTCCGGGCCACTGACCTGGAGGACCGGTTTCAATACGGCCTGGAGTTCCTTAATATGAGCCAGCAGGGCGCGATCAAGCTGAATGCCATAGCCGAAACCATCTACTTTATTAAAAAGATCAAGCTCTTTTCCGTGCTTACCGATGCCGAAGCGCTTGTATTAAAAAGCGTCGGCAGAGAGATAAATTATCCCGAGGGAAAGACGATCTTTAACGAGGGGGAAGACGGGGATGCTTTTTGCGCGGTGGTGAGCGGGAAGGTCCGGATCAGCAAGAAATCCAACATAGATTCCTCCAATGAAGAAGTTCTGGCTTTGATCCGCGAGGGCGAGTTCTTCGGGGAAATGGCCCTTTTTGACGAAGGCCTGCGCACGGCGAACGCGACAGCGCATACTGACTGCACGCTTTTTATCATCACCGCCGACCAGTTCAATGAACTTATTAAAAAGCACCACCTCGTGGCGGTCAAGATACTTGTGGGTTTTGTCAGCACGCTTTCAAAGCGTTTGAAGGCCATGAGCCAGGAGATGGTGGACCTGCTTTTCAGCGAGGCCGCTCTTAATGAAATAAAGTAACGGAGAAAATTCATGCAGGAAAGAAGAAAAGCGCAGAGAATAGAGATAAAAATGGCTGTCAGCGTTGTCGTCCGGGAGCTGGGTGACCGGTTCTTTGTGGGGACGATCACCAACTTTGGCGCCGGCGGGATAGGCCTGTCAATTAATACTTTTCTCCCCAAAGGCACGGAACTTCTGATAAATTTTGAACTCCAGGAAGGTAAAAAACTTGAAAATATACCCGGCGTGGTAGTTCGTTCCTTTGATTCCGGGGACAAGTTCTTTTCCGCCGTCAGTTTTCAAAACCTGCCGCAAGAATTGACCCGGGAGATCTCGGTCTATACCGGTTCGGTCATCTTCTTAAAGAACATAAAACCTTTCAGTACCTTATCCGATGAAGAGGCCTGGTATATAAGGAAGATAAGCAAAGAAGTATATTTCAGGGATGGGCAGAGTATTTTCGAGGAAGGTTCGGACGGTAACGCCCTGTACACGGTTATTAACGGCAAGGTGAATATTGTAAAAAAGAACCAGAAAGGCAAAGCGGAAGTTATCGCGACGCTCAAGGAAGGGGATTTTTTCGGGGAAATTGCCCTGCTTGATAAAGGCCCCAGGTCAGCCGGCGCGGTTTCCCTGGAACATGCCAGCCTGTTCATGATAACCCGCGAGGATTTTAAGAAGACCCTGGCGAATAATGATATGCTTTCTATTAAATTACTCTGGGTTTTTATCGGCATCCTGACCCAGCGGCTCCGGGCCGTGGACCAGGTCATGGCCGAGATGCTTTTTACCGGCCGGAACGGAAAGGCAAAAAATGGATAAAAAGAAACTTAAAAATATCAGGAAAAATATAGACGGTGTTGACCGGAAATTACTCGCTTTATTGAACAAAAGGGCGGACCTGGCCCTGCAGGTAAAAAAAGAAAAACGCGGCGAGAATAATAATGTTTATGTTCCGGAACGCGAGGCGGAAGTTTTTGGCAAGCTCATAACTGGCAATAAGGGGCCATTTCCGGATGACTCCGTAAAAGCGGTGTTCAGAGAGATCATCTCGGCGTCCCGGGCCCTGCAGGCGCCGTTAAAGATAGCTTACTGGGGCCCCGAGGCGACATTTACCCATCTGGCCGCGCTCGAGCATTTTGGCCAGGCAGTTTCTTATGTCGCCATAAAGAACCTTGCGGATATCTTCACGGAAGTGGAGAATGGCAGGGCGGATTACGGGGTTATACCGATAGAAAATTCTACCGAGGGCGTGGTCAATCACACGCTGGATATCTTTATTGATTCTGAGCTTAAAATTTGTGCCGAAACGCTTTCCCGGATCTCCTACCGCCTGTTAAGCAAATCAAAGAGTATCAAAGAAATTAAACGCCTCTATGTGTTTCAACAGCCCCTGGCGCAGTGCCGGAACTGGGTGGAGACGAATCTTCCGGATACGGAGATAATTGAAGCCAAAAATACCGCGGAATCAGCCCGGCTGGCCGCCAAAGATAAAGGCAGCGCGGCCGTTGCCAATACCCTGGCAGGTGAAATCTACGGCCTAAATACGCTGGCGAAAAATCTGGAGGATGTGCCTGACAATTTCACGCGTTTTCTGGTTATCGGCAATAAATACGTAGCCCGGACCGGTAACGATAAGACGTCTGTACTCGTTTCCCTGAAAGACAAGGTCGGCGCTCTCTATTCCATGCTGCTGCCTTTTAAACGGAGAAAGATCAATCTTACGAGTATTGAATCACGGCCTTCCAGAAAAAAAGCCTGGGAATATTTTTTCTTTGTGGATATGTCAGGCCATATGGAAGATGCCAAAGTGAAAGCGGCGCTGGCGGACCTTAAAAAAGCCGGGCATGCCGTTAAGATCCTGGGCTCCTATCCGGGAGCGTACTAGGAGAATTACCCCTGTACCATTCCCTAAAGGGTCAGGTGCAGGGCCATGAACCCGACGCCTTAGGGAGTGGTTCATGGTGATTGATGTGGGCGGAAAGATTTTCCGCCTGATAATATTAATACATACAATGATTTTAGACTTTATGGACTTTACAAACTTTACGAACCTTATAAACTTTTTTTATTTTATAGGAGACCTTTATGCGGAATATCCTTGTTATTCACGGGCCTAACCTGAATTTGCTGGGCAAGCGCGAGCCTGATGTCTATGGCAGGGTAACACTTGCTTCCATAAACAAGGAATTGCGGGAGCTGGCAAAGAAAAACAAGGCCGGGATAAAAATATTTCAGACCAATACGGAAGGTGAGATAGTCAATATTATTCAACAGGAAGCCGAAAGCTGGGCTGATGCCCTGGTCATTAATCCCGCGGCTTATACCCATACCAGTGTCGCGATCCGGGAAGCCATTTCCGCGGTCAAGATCCCGGCGGTGGAAGTCCATCTTTCCAATATTTTTAAGCGCGAGGAATTCAGGCATAAATCTTTTATCTCGCCGGTAGCGGCGGGCGGCATCTTTGGTTTTGGCAAGGAAAGTTATGTCCTGGGCTTTCTTGCCGCCTTAAGCTTAGTCAAGTCAAAAAGGTAGAGGGCGTGGAAAAAATCCTGCGGCTGAGCATTCTGGTCCTTATTTTCCTGGCCGCGTTACTGTCCCCCGAGAGAGTTCAGGCCCTGAATATAATTTTCCCGGCAGGGATATTGCTGCTCTTCCTTGCTTTTACCGTTTCCGGGTACGTTTCAAAAAAACCCGCGGTCTTAAGTTCCCGGACTGCGCTTGCAGTGCTCCTCCTTTCAGCGGCCGCCCTGCTCCCGGCCTTATTTTCCGGAACTTCCCTGCTCAACTTTTTAAATATTAAAATATTTTTTCTGGCTTTATTGCTCATAATTACGGGGTCTTCTTTTAAGGAGCCGCCTGACAGGCAAAAAGCCGCTCTGCTCATAATATGCTGTGCCCTGGTTACGGCGCTGTATGCCTTTTACCAGCGTATATTCGGCATGGAAGACCTGGCCAGGTATGTCTCCCTGCATAAAGAGGCGGCCAAAGATCCGAGAATTTACGCCGAATTTATGAAAAATATCGCCTCCGGCCGGGTTTTTTCCACCTTTGTTAATTCCAATCTGTTCGCGGGTTTTCTCGCGATGGCTCTTCCTGTAACGCTCGGGCTTTTTCTGCTTAATTACAAAAAGAAACTAATAAGGGCCATTATAGGCCTTTCCTTTACAGCCCTGCTGGCGGCGTTACTTCTTACAAGATCGGCGGGGGGCGCGGTTGCTTCCGCGGCGGCGCTCATTGTCTTCCTGTTTTTTACCGTAAAGGAAAAGAAAAAGCTGTTTCTGCTCTGTTTTGCCCTGGCGGCAGCCTCTGTTCTGGCTATTTTTCTTCTGCGGCCGGATCTTCTTAATTTCGCGAAAGAGGATAACTCCATAAGCAGCCGGCTCGCCTATTTTAAAGATGCCCTGGCGGTCTTTGCGCGGGAACCGCTGCTTGGCAGCGGGAGCAATTCCTACAGCCGGGCCGCGGGCGGCCTGATAAAATACCCGCATAACTGGTATTTGCAGGTTCTGGCCGAGAACGGACTGCTTGGCTTCGGGCTCCTTATGGTTTTTCTTTGGGTGATATTTAAGGAGGGGGCCGCGGCCCTGCAAAAATTAAAGGGCGCGGAAAAAAAAATTTTTGCGGGATTTTTTGCCGGTTTTTGCGGCTTTTTGTTCCATAGTTTATTTGATGTTGACAGTAATTACTGGCAGAACTCTCTTATTGCATTTTTTCTCGCCGGGCTGGCCGCTTCTTTTTACAGGCAGGACTTCAAAAAGTATTTTCTTTTGGCCGCCGGCCTGGCCCTGGGCAGTGCTATTATCTTCGCCCGGCAGGAAGCCGTCTCCCTGCTGCTGCTCGCGGTCTTTTGTTCTGCGCTTTTTCTTAAGGTTGTTTTTGAAAATAAAAAACTTGTGAGAACACCGCTGGACTTACCGCTGGCCCTTCTGCTTATCCTGGGCTTTGCTTCGATGTTCTTCTCGGTTAACTGTTTTGCGACCCTGCAAAGCGTCCTCCTGCTTGTTTTCTGCATTATGTTCTTTTACACTGCGGTTAACAGCCTGAAAAAAGCCGGGGATACCGGGCTTGTTGCCCGGTTTCTCGCCTGGCTCTGCCTGATACTTTCTCTTGCAGGAATAACCGGGTATTACTATTTAGGCGGGCAAAGGTCTTTTGGACTTTTTACCAATCCCAACCTGCTCGGAGGATTCTTAGCCGCCGGTTTGGGCTTTCTTTTATTTTATATCGTGAAGGAAAAAGGCCCAAAAAAGGTGCTTTTTATTCTGGCCTCAGCCGGCTCTGTATTCTGCCTGGTATTGACAAAATCGAGGGGCGGGCTGCTGGCGGCTGTTTGCAGTCTCGTTCTTTTCGGGCTATTCCTGCAGTTCCTCGCCCGCAGAAAAGCGGTGGAACAAAAAACAAAAAAGAGAGCCCTGCTCCTGCTGGCCGCAGGCCTTATTATTGCAGTTACGCCGTTAGACCCTATTGTAAAAAGGGCGCTGGAGATAGGCCGTTTTGACCCGGCCGCCTATTCAAGGACCGGTATCTGGCTTAGCGCGGTGAAGCTTTTTAGAGACCGGCCGCTTATGGGTTACGGGCTAAATACTTTTAAAGATATTGCGCCAAAATATTATTTTCCTGTCGGCGGTTCTATCGGTAATTTTACCCGGGTCCAGCACCAGGCCCATAATGAATATTTACAGCTTTTGGCTGAAACGGGTATTTTGGGCGGCCTGCTTGCCGCAGTTCTTCTTTTTCTTATAGGGCGGCAATTCTATTATAAGCTCCGTGGTACGGTTGACAAAGATAAACTTTTCCTTCTTTGTGCCGTTTTTACCGCGCTTGCGGCCCTTTTGGTCCACGCGCTGGTGGATTTTAACCTGCATTATCTGCCGACTCTGCTGCTGCTGGTCCTGCTGCTGGGCCTGCTTTTCTCCGGGTATCTGGCGGGAAACAATTATCTGGAGGTTGATAAGAAAAAAAGGTTATTTTTTAATGCCGCCCTGGTTCTTGCGGCCGGAATATTCCTGGCCCTGGCCGCGCTGAATTATTTTTCGATACTATTAGCGGAAAGGAACGGGCCGACCCCACAGGCCGTGGAAAAGGACCTGAAACTGTCCGCAGCCCTGGATCCTTTTAATTCCGGGAGTTATGAAAAACTCGGAAAATTTTACCGGTATTTTTATCTTGTGACCGGGGAACAGAAATATCTGGAGCAGGCTGAAAATAATTTTAAGCAGGCCCAGAAAAGGAGCCCCCTGAACGCTTTTCCTCACCGGAACCTTGGGTATCTTTATTATAAGGCCGGCCTGAAGAATGAAGCCCTGTCCGAATATGAGGCCGCGCTCAAGCTTAATCCCTATGATGTGTTCTTCAAATATGAGGCCGCCTATATCTACGCAGAAACCGGTAAATACGGGCCGGCGCTCGGGCAGGCTCTGGAAGCTGTCAGGCTGGAACCGAATTTTGCCGGGGCGCGGCTGCTCCTTGCGGGGCTCTACACTAAACTGCATAACCCCGGGGCCGCAGAGCGGGAAAGAAAAATGGCGCTGGAGATCAACACCCGGTATAAAGAGCTGGCGGTCATTGATTACGAAAAGATGCTTATTTCGCTCGGAGAAAAAAGATGAAAGTATCCGCGGTGATCGTGAATTATAACGGTGAGAAATTCCTGGCCGGCTGTGTGGCTTCCGTCTTTAAGCAGGCAAAGCGGCCTTTAGAATTAACGGTCATAGATCCCGGCTCGACCGACGGTTCCCGGGCCCTGCTTAAAACCCTGGGGGAAAGTTTTAAGGAACTGCAGGTAGTTCTGCTAAATGAAAATGTTGGGTTTGCGGCCGCGGCCAATATAGGCATAAGGCGGATGCAGGGGGAGGCGCTCCTGCTGTTGAATTCCGATACCTCTCTCCGGCCGGATTTTCTCGAAAAACTCTGCGCGGCGGCTGAAAAACTGGATACGCGGTTCGGCATGTTCTCGGGAAAACTCTTAAGGCAGCAGGATGAAAACCTGGTGGATTCCGCCGGCCAGTTCATCCGCAGGACTCTGCGGCCTGTCGAAAGAAATTACGGAAAACCTGATAAAAATTATCCCGCGGGCCGGATCTTCTCCGCTTGCGGCGCGGTAATGCTGGTTAAAAAAGGCCTTCTTGAAAGCCTTCGCTTTGAGAATGAATATTTTGATGAGGATCTTTTTATGTATTTTGAGGACTTTGACCTGGGCCTGCGGGCGGCCCGGGCCGGCTGGAAATGTTTTTATGAGCCCGCCGCAGTGGCTGCGCATTACCGGGGGGGGAGCGACCGCGGGCAGAAGCACAAAATCTTCCTTTTCAGGAACAAGCCTCTTGAATTAAAGCGGCACCTGCTGGCTAACCGCTACCTGGTACTTACCAAGAATGCTTCCGCGGGCCTGCTGCTGAAATACTTCCCGTTTCTTCTTGTTTATGAAGTTTTCTTTTGGCTTTATCTTCTGATATTTGATATAAAAGTAATATACGGCCTGAAAAAATACTTTAAACTGCGTAAGAGAATGAAACTCAAAGGCAAAATGCTTAAAGGACAAGGGGACAAAGAACTGACCGGATGGATAATTTAAAATATATCTATATATTTTTAAGCGCGTTCATTCTAGCCCTGGTGTTTGTTCCACTCTGCGGGGCTATAGCAAGAAAATACCGCATCCTGGATAAACCGGATAATAAGCTTAAAAAGCACGGCAAAGCTGTGCCCTACCTGGGCGGCGCAGCTATATTTTTCGCGTTCTTTTTTACGCTTACAATAAATCAGCTCTTTGAATATCACACCCTTAAAGGCATCGCGGGCCTGACCCTGGCCGGCACCATTATTTTTACGCTGGGCCTGGTGGATGATGTAAAAAAACTCCGGGTGCCGTTGAAATTCTGCGTGCAAACGCTTGCCGCGATAATACTTGTAGTGTGCGGTATCAAGATACAGTTCCTGGGCAACGAGCTCCTTAATATCGCGGTCACCTTATTATGGGTGGTCGGTATTACAAACGCTTTCAACCTTCTGGATATTATGGACGGGCTTTCCTCCGGCATCGCGGTCCTCGCCGCCCTTACCTATTTTGTGCTCGGAGTGGAGGCGAGCAAGATCTTCAGCCCGCTCGCTGCTTTATCTCTCGCAGGGGCCTGCCTCGGTTTTTTAATATATAATTTTAATCCCGCCCGCATTTTTATGGGAGATGCCGGGAGCCTTTTTCTCGGTTTTATGCTTGCGGCTCTTTCCCTTACCGAAAGTTATACTTTTAATAATGATCTTGCGGTGTTAACGCCCATCCTTATCCTAGGCGTCCCGATATTTGATACTCTATTTGTGATGTGGATGCGCGTCAGGCAGGGAAAGCCTGTCTATTTCGGCAGTCCCGACCATTTTCCTCTCCGTTTGCTCCGTTTTGGCCTGCCGGTAAAAAAAGTGGTTATCCTGGCCTACTCTGCCGGCCTGGTCCTCGCGCTCGCGGCTTATACCGCAGTCAAACTTCCGGCAGCACAGGCGGGCCTTCTGTACCTGCTGGTTTTTGCCGCGGCCCTGTTTGCAGCCGTTAAACTCAGTAAGTTAAAATAAGTAAACGAGAGAAATAAAGCAAATAAGGCCGGCTGTTGTCCCTTCATATTCTAAATCCTCTTTGTAATTAATATCCCTGACTATTACATGTTGACTGTGTTTTTTATAATGGTATAATTAACTTATGCTGAAAACAAAAGAGAAAGACATAGCGATCAAATTGGCAAAAAAATACCGTATAAAAAGGCTGTATTTGTTCGGCTCCGCCTTGAAAAAGAGCGGTAAAATAAATGATTATGATTTTGCGGTTGAGGGGTATCCCAGCGGAAAATTCTTTAATTTTTATGGTGAGCTTTATAAGGCAATGCCGAAAGAAGTGGATCTGATAGACCTTTCCATAAGAAACTCCCGGTTTAATTCTCTTATTAAAAAAAAGGCTAAACTCTTATATGAAAGCAAAAGAATTTAAAGAATACTTTTTAACAGAAGACGAGAATATAAAGCATACCCTGAAAGAAATCACCGGTTTACTGAAAATGGATCATAAGGCGTTTTCAGAGATTGAATTAGCAGCAAGCGGTGCTTTCCTGCAAAATTTCTATAATGGTATAGAAAACATACTTAAGAGGGCTTTAATTCTAAAAGATATCAATCTAAAACAAGAACCTGCCTGGCATAAAAAACTTCTCGAAGAATCGGTAAAACAAAGGATCATTAGTGAGGAAATTCACGAGAAATTATTAGCATTTTTATCTTCAGACATTTCTTTAACCACGGATATAGCTTCAGGTTAAAACAATCAGAGTTACTCGTATTAATGAAAAATGCATCATCGATCTATGCTGAATTATTAGAATTTATTAAAACACTGCTAAAAGAGCAATAATAAAGTATTTCTATTCAGCCCGTCGGTCAAGGGGTCGTGATGACAATTTGTGAAACGTCGGAAAGAATAAACTCATTTCAAATATCAAATTTCCCGGATTTTACTGGTTAGTACTCGTTAATTAACATAAAAAAATTGAGAAAAAGGAGACAATACTATGAAAAAATTCAACGGTCTGGGTATGCATATGGGGAATCTCTCGCGGCTTTCTGACGCAAAAACCAGGTCCCTCAGCCCGGAGAATTTTGACGGCGCCAAGGGGAAAGGAGGGATGTCTAAGAACGGTCCGGCCGCCACCTGCGCGAGAGGCCTGGGGCAGGGCTGGAAAATCTCTCCGTATATAAGAATAAAAGCGGGAGAGACCGTGACCCTGGCGGACCTTAAAGGGCCGGGGGCAATCCAGCATATTTGGCTCACGCCGGTTTTGAACCAGTGGAGATTCGCGCTTCTGCGTATTTACTGGGACGGCCAAAAAAACCCGTCAATTGAATGCCCTATCGGCGACTTTTTTTGCGACCCTATGGGAAAATACAAACAAATATCCTCGCTCGCGGTCTGTGTCAATCCTTTAAGCGGCTTGAATTCCTACTGGGAGATGCCTTTCAGGAAAAGCTGCAGGATCACCGTGGAAAATATTGATATTAACAGAAAGGAAATATATAAAGACCGCGGCAACGAAGGCGGAATGACCCTTTACTACCAGATAGATTATGCGCTTACCGAAGTGCCGGAAGACGCGGCCTATCTGCACGCCCAGTTCAGAAGGGCTAACCCTCTGCCTTATAAAGAAGTGTACACCCTGCTTGACGGAGTGAAAGGCAAAGGGCACTATGTCGGAACCTATATGTTCTGGGGCCTCAATAACAACGGCTGGTGGGGCGAAGGCGAGATCAAGTTCTATATGGACGGCGACAAGGAATTCCCTACCATCTGCGGTACCGGAACCGAGGATTATTTCTGCGGTTCGTATTGTTTTGTTGACGATGTTAAGAAAGAGTATACTGAATATTCCACTCCCTACACCGGGGTGGCTCTGCACAAGCCGGACGGGCTTAATCAGGCCGTGCAGAGATTCTCCATGTACCGCTGGCATATCGCGGACCCTGTCCGTTTTGAAAAAGAACTGAAAGTCACCATCCAGGCGCTGGGCTGGAGGAATGACGGCCGGTACCTGCCCCTGCAGGACGATATCTCTTCGGTAGCTTTCTGGTACCAGACCCTCCCGTCTGCGAAGCTTACCGCCTTACCGGCTAGAGATCAACTGGAAATAATATGATCAAGGAACGGTAGTATTAAACAGTGAATGAAGAAATGAAGAAAAAAGGCAGACTTGTACCGGTAGAAGTAGTTATCTGCATAGCTTTGTCATCCTGCCTGTCCGCCTGTGGAGGAAGCGCTTTTGACGAAGGATCTCTGTATTTTAGCTGAAAAGCAAGGATGTTTCGCCAAGAGAAAATGGCTCAACATGACAAGGAAAAGACGAGTTAGACAATCTAAATCAAAAGAAGTGCTTGTAACAATAGATGTAAGCAAAGATTTACTAATTGAAGTTTGACAATGCGAGAATATAAAAGGAGAGGAAAAATGACAATAAAGAAAAAAATAGCACTGGGAATAGGAGTGTTCATCCTCCTTCTTATTATTTTAGCCCTTCCTATGATCTTTACCATGAAGAGTTTCCGGCCGGCGGAGACCGGGGCGGTTACTGAAGAGTTTTTTGCGGTTAAAGATAAATTTGTGGATATATTCATTCTGAAATCAGGGGAAGACCTTATCTGTTTTGATGCTGCTAACAAGCCGGAGCCGGTGGAAGAAGGTTTTAAACAACTGGGCCTGGACGTGTTAAAAGTCAAAGCGGTCTTTCTTACGCATTCCGACGGGGATCATGTAAACGGCCTGCCGGCTTTCAAAAATGCGGTTGTTTATCTTCCTGAAAAGGAAGAGCCGCTGGTAACGGGTGCGGTCAAAAGGAAATTTATGTTTTTAAGCAAGGCCAACCCTCTCCCGGTCTCCTCTTATAAGCTGATAAAAGACGGGGAGGAGATAAAGATCGGAAAAGCTGCCGTCAGAGCTGTACTTACGCCGGGGCATACTATAGGTTCAACCTCCTACCTGGCGAACGGGAAATATCTCATAGTAGGAGACCTGGCGATAACTAAGAATGGCAAGCTTATCGGGATGCCCAAGCCGCCTTCGGAAGACCCGGAAACAATAAAAAAATCCCTTAAGCTTATTGAAAATATTAAAGGTGTTGAATACATCGCCACCGCCCACGGCGGGGTCCTGCAAATACCAAAAAAGTGATCCAGGCCTCTTAAAAAGAGTAAAAGAGTGACAGTCACTAGTGACTGTCACTCTTTTTATTAACCATCAAAACTGTTGATTTTTCCGGCTTCTATAATATATAATGAATATCAGTATTTTTGAATGCGGCGGGTGTAGCTCAGTTGGTTAGAGTGTCAGATTGTGGATCTGAATGCCGCGGGTTCAAATCCCGTCACTCGCCCCAAATTATTTCCATGTACCACTCTCTGTGTTCGGGTACATGGCCATGAACCTGAAGTTATGAATGGTTCATGGGCACATGGGAGCTCAATATTAAATACTTGATCGGTATTGATATAGGGACCAGCGGCACAAAAGTAATCCTTATTAATACCCGCGGAAAAGTACTGGCCAAAGGGCTTCATGAATATCCGCTTTTCGCTCCCAAGCCGGGCTGGGCCGAACAAGATCCTGAGGCCTGGTGGGCTGCCGTAGTTAAAGGAATAAAAGAAGTAATAAAAAATATCAGGCCTTCCGAGATAGCGGGCATAGGCCTTTCCGGGCAGATGCACGGCCTGGTGGCTCTTGATAAAAATAACAAAGTTCTCAGGCCTGCTATCCTCTGGTGCGACCAGCGGACCGTAAAACAATGCGCCTATATTACAAGAAAGATCGGGGCCGCCCGGCTTATTAAACTGGTTTCCAATCCCGCGCTTACCGGCTTTACCGCCGGCAAGATCCTCTGGATGAAAGAAAATGAACCGGGCCTGTATAAAAAAACAGCAAAATTCCTTTTACCCAAGGACTACATCAGGTTCAAACTGACCGGAGAGTTCGCGACCGAGGTTTCTGATGCTTCCGGTACCCTGCTTCTTGATATTGCCAGAAGAAAATGGTCGGAAACTCTCCTTAAGGAGCTCAAGATAGACCGGCGGCTGCTTCCCGTTTGCCGTGAATCAGAAGAAATAGGCGGATATATTGACCGGAAAGCGGCCGGGCTTACGGGGCTTTCGGTAAGGACTCCGGTGGGCGGAGGCGCGGGTGATCAAGCCGCTTCAGCCGTGGGTTGCGGAATAGTGGAAAGCGGAATTATTTCCGTCACTCTGGGAACCTCCGGGGTGGTCTTTGCTTTCTCGGACAAACTGAAACTTGATAAACAGGGCAGGATCCACACCTTCTGTCACGCGGTTAAGGGCAAGTGGCATACTATGGGTGTGATGCTTTCCGCCGGCGGCTCGCTTAAGTGGTTCAAGGATAACCTGTGCAAAGAAGAGCTGGCGCTGGCGGCAAAGAAAAAGCTGGATCCTTATGAAATTATTTTAAAAGGCCTGGACCGGATCGCGCCGGGTTCGGAACGGCTTTTATTTTTACCATATCTTTGTGGTGAACGAACGCCTTACGCCGACCCTTATGCGCGGGGGGCTTTTATCGGCCTGGAACCACGGCATAATAAAAAGCATATGGCGCGGGCGGTGCTGGAAGGCGTCTCTTTCGGCCTCAGGGATTCCCTGGAAATAATGCGGTCCTTGAAAATACCGGTAAAACAGATAAGAGTTACCGGGGGCGGGGCCGGGTCAAAACTCTGGCTGCAGATGCTGGCGGATATTTTCGGGCAGGAAGTTGTGACAGTTAAGCTTACGGAAGGCGGGGCTCTCGGCGCGGCTTTGCTCGCGGGAAAAAGCGCCGGAGTATATAAGGACCTTTCGGGCATCTGTAAAAAGCTTATCAGGGCAGGGAAGAGTTATAAGCCGGATAAAAAGAAGGCCCTGCTCTATAACGGCTATTATGAGCTCTATAAGAAAACATACAGGAACTTGAAGGAAGAGTTCAAAGAACTCTCCGGGCTCCGGTAGATGAAAATCTCCATAAAGTTTAAAATAGCTTCGCTGGTTTTTGTAATAATAGCCGTTGTTTTCATCGCGGTAAGTATTATTATTAACCATGTGAAACAGCCGCTTGAGAATGAAATAATCAAAAAGGCGACGGCTGTTACAAGGGACCTGGTCAGGTTGAGTTCCGATTCACTCCAGGCCAAAAACGAGCGCTGGCTGGCTAAAGATGTTGATAATACCAAGATGAGCGATCCCCTGGTCCTGTACGCCCTGGTCGTTGACACTGAAGGAAAAATCCTGGCCCATTCTGACGCTTTTATCAGAAAAGGCACCCGGCCCGGCGACCCGGTCTCTCTTTCCGCGTTAAACACCGGCAGCGGTTTTAATATTCAGAACGCGGTTGATCCCAGGACCGGAGCGGGTGTTATAGATGTGGCCGGTGCCGTAATTGTTTCAGGGAAAAAACAGGGGATAGCAAGGGTCGGTTATTCCAAGGTTGAAGCGGAAAAAGTAATAAACAAGATAAAAGGCCTGATCCTTTTGGTGGCGGGAATTGCGCTGCTGCTCATGTCGCTCATTTCGTTCTTTGTCATAAATCTGATGGTAAGACCGATAGAACAGCTCACTCAGGCCGTAAGGTTATTCGGCCAGGGCCGGCTGGATAAAAAGATCATTGTTAAGACAAACGACGAAGTCCGGGAACTTGCCGACAGTTTTAATGAAACCTTTGAAATACTGGAACAAACCCAGGGAAAACTGCGCCGGAGAGTGCGGGACGTGCTGATGCTCTTCAACGCGGCGAAAGAGCTTAACTTCAGCCTGGACCTGAGAAACCTGGCCAATCTTCTGCTCAATACCGGTAAAGAACACGCGGGCGCAAAAAGCGCGGTGCTTTACCTTATGCTAAATGAAGAGGAGACAGTTTTTAATTTCCATGTTTCCGCCGGCCTGGAAAACGATAACGATATTGTTTTTGATCCCGCGGAACCCTTGTTTCGGTATATAACGAAGGGGCGCGGGATTTATACCCTGCCGGAGCTTGCGGCTGCCTGCGAGGAGACGGATGCCAAAAATCTGGAGAACTTAAAGGCGCTTAACTGCGAAATACTGGCGCCCGTGGTCGTGAAAGACCGGATAAAAGGCTTTATGGTCCTGGGCCCCTGCCGGTACGAGAGAGAAAACAGGGAAGAAGGCCGGGAGTTTCTCTCAGCCCTTATGGGCATGGCAAATGTAGCCATAGAAAACTCCTACCTGCACACGCTTTCTATTACTGACGGCCTGACCAAGGCCTATTTAAGAAGATACTTCCTCTTCCGGCTGGAGGAAGAACTCAAAAGAGCCAAGCGGCACGGCAGAGGGCTTTCTGTGCTAATGCTGGACCTGGATTTTTTTAAGAAAATAAATGATACCTGCGGACATCAGGCTGGAGATAAGGTACTAAAAGATGTTATAATAATAATCAAAGGCCTGAGCCGGCCGACCGATCTGGTGGCGCGCTATGGCGGTGAGGAGTTTGCTATTCTCGCGGCCGAAACAACAGGGGAAGCGGCCAGGATCTATGCCGAGAGGATCCGCAGCAGTGTGGAAAAATATGACTTTGTTACAGGTTCGACCAGGCTAAAAGCTACGGTCAGCCTGGGGATCGCGTGCTATCCGGTTGACGGAACTAAAGTAAATGAGCTCATCGCGAAAGCGGATGAGATGCTCTATAAAGCAAAAAAAGAAGGCAGGAACAGAGTTTGCCTGCCGGAACATAAATAAGACGGGCTCTAAAGAGGCAAAAGAACGCGGAAGTGGTGGAATTGGCAGACACGCCAGATTCAGGTTCTGGTTCCTTCACGGGATTGGGGGTTCAAGTCCCCCCTTCCGCACTAAATTTGCAAAAACAAATTTAGTAGAGCAATCGACAATAGAAAATAGAGATTAGATAGAGGAATTAATAATATATAAGAAAAGATCTAAATAGAGAGCTAAAGTTGATTGCGGTCTATTTTGGATTTTCTATTCTCTAAAGTAATTTTAAGCAAAAGCTTCTATATCTAGGAAGTATATTTAGATGTCAAAATATTTTGACATGACTGATAGCGGATTACCGATTGCGAATTATAACGAAAGAACAGGGAGTTGACAAATAAAACATAAAAATGCAGGACAGGACAACAGTTCGTTCATCTCCAAAGAAACCTTCCTTAGATATCTTGCCCAGGAGAAAAAGGGCCCCGCCCCGTTCAGAGAAATAATGAAACGTTTCAATATCTCCAAAAAAGACAAAAGACAGCTGGACCGTTTTTTGAATGAGCTGATAACCGGGGGCAGTATCATCCGCATTTCAAATGACAGGTTCGGGCTTGCCGAAGCCATGGATCTTAGGGTCGGTATCCTGACCGGGCACCGGAACGGTTTTGGTTTCGTAGTAGTTGAAGGCAGCGAGCAGGATATTTTTATTCCCCCGCCGGCGATGAACGGAGCCATGCACGGCGATAAAGTTGCCGCGAGGATAACGGGCAGTAAGGACGGCAAAAAAAAGGAAGGGGAGATAGTCAGGGTACTGGAAAGGGTAAATGATGAAATAGTCGGGGTCTATGAAGAAAGCCGGCACTTTGGTTTTGTGGTCCCGGACGATAAAAAGATCTGGCATAATATCTATGTGCCCAAGAGCGATTCCAAGGGTGCAAAAAGCGGACAGAAAGTGGTCGTGAAGGTAACCGAATGGCCTCAAAAAGGCATGAACCCGGAAGGCGAGATCGTTGAAATTCTCGGGTTTAAACTTGACCCTGAAGTTGATATCAAAGCCATCATAAGGCAGTATAATATCCGGGCTGAATTTGCCCCCGAAGTGCTTGCCGGGGCGAAGGCCGCGGCCGCGAAGATCCCGGAAGAAGAGCTGGCGAAACGGAAAGATCTCCGCCGGGATATTGTTTTTACCATAGACGGCGAGGACGCGAAAGATTTTGACGACGCGGTTTCGCTTAAAGAAGAAAACGGGGAGTTTATTCTCGGCGTGCATATTGCCGACGTGAGCTACTATGTAAAACCGGGCACCGCGCTTGATGATGAGGCCTATAAGCGCGGCAACAGCATCTACTTTCCCAACCATGTAATACCCATGCTGCCGGAAGCCCTCTCGAATGAGATGTGTTCTCTACGGCCCGATGAAGACCGGCTTACCCTGTCCGCGCTCATGCGGCTTTCACCTTCCGGGGAAGTAAAAGGCGTGGAACTGGTAAAGAGCGTTATCCGTTCCCAGCGGCGCATGACCTATACAAAGGTCTCCAAAATAGTGGAAGATAAAGATATAAAGCTCCGGGAAGAATATTCGGATATTACGCCGGTGCTGGATGAAATGCTTAAACTGGCAAAGGTCCTAAATAAAAAAAGGTTCAAGGACGGTTCCATAGATTTTGACCTGCCTGAAAGCAGGATAGTCCTGGACGAGCATGATGTGCCGCTCAGGTGCGAAAAGGTGGTGCGCAACTGGGCCCACAGGCTTATTGAAGAATTCATGCTTTTAACCAATGAAGTAGTGGCTACCTATATTTTCCGGCACGGGTTATTTTCTATTTACCGGGTACATGATGTGCCGGATTTCGCCGACCTTGTGGAGTTCCAGAGATTCGTGAATTCCCTGGGGCACCCCTTGAAACTCAAAGAGGACGTGGATCCCAAACTGATACAGGCACTCCTGAAAAAAATAAAAGGCACGCCCGAAGAAGAGGTTATCAATAATCTCGCGCTCCGTTCCATGAAACTTGCAATCTATTCCACGGAACCGAGGGGCCATTTTGCCCTGGCAAAGAAATATTACAGCCATTTTACCTCGCCTATAAGACGTTATCCCGACCTGGCGGTGCACCGCGTATTGAAAGTCCTGCTTGACAAAGAACCCCGGGGCAAATATCCCGAGGGCGAACTTATGAAAGTTGCCAAGCACTGTTCCGGGACGGAGCGTATTGCCGAGGAAGTTGAAGAAGAGATAGTTAAACTAAAAAAAATTCAGCTTATCAATAATCATGCCGGCAAGGTCTATGACGGGGTCATTACCGGGGTCCAAAGTTACGGTATCTTTGTGGAAATAATCTCCCTGATGGTGGAAGGCCTGGTGCATGTTTCCAGCATGGAAGACGATTATTATAACTTTGACGAAAAACAATACGCCATTCTGGGCCGCAATAAGAAAAAACGCTTCCGCCTGGGCGACAAGGTAAGAATTAAAGTAGAACGCGTGGACGTTGACAAGCGCCAGGTGGACTTCATTCTAAGCAAGTAAGTAACCCGCCGGATTTACCTTACAATACTCATTTGATCTTCAGGGGAGGCAGCGTTTGTCATTGAAATGAGAACGCTCTTTTCTTTTATCGCGATAAGATGGACTTCGATCGAGGCGGTCTTATCTATTACATGCCTGATATCCAGTTTTTTGGTGAGGAACGACTGTTTGTTGAAAACTTCAATAGTGCAAAAACCTTTGCTTACGTTAACAAGACGGACTTTTCCCGCGGGAATATTTTTGGATTGAACCAGCACAGTGTTGTTTAATTCAAGCTCTAAGATAAGATGGTTCCTCGGTACAGCGGGTTTTACGGTTTCTTTGGGCACAGGCGGTTTTACCGCTTCTTTTTTTACCTCCGGTTTCTTAAAATATTTATCAAAAACGCCGAAACCTGTTACAAAAAAGGAATAGCCGATATAGCAGACCAGAATTAGGATCAGAAGAAGCAGTAGTTTTTTCATAAAACTCCTTTAGATTGACTTTAAAACAACTATCAAGTACAATTAACAAGTTATTTGCTCGCTTAAATATTAGCACAAACGTCCCTGTTTTAGAAGAAAAAATATGAAAAAAAACTATCTGTATATAGGCCTTTCTGCAGCACTGATAATAATTATAGCGTATTTTTCTATTTTTTCGGGAGGAGCCCGAGAAAATGCGGGCAGGCCGGCCGAAAGCCGGAAAGAAACCGTGCTAAAAGACCCCCGCACCGGCGAGGGCGGCAGGATCTATTACCAGGAAAGTTCAAAGATCAGGGCCAGAGGCAGTGTTTCCGGGCGCGCGCTTCTTGAAGAATCCTTTTTTCACGAAGGTATTACGGTCATACTTCAAAAGAGCGGGGACGAATTCAAGATAATTACCGGAGAAAAAGGTGAATATAGTTTTTTAATGTTCCCTGCCGGTATCTATAAATTGCTGGTTATGGCGGAAGGGCATATTACCTTTTCACTTGACAGGGTTGTTATAGGGAAAAATTCCAATCTTAAACTGGCAAATATAGTGCTCAAGCCGGATTTTGATCTCGAAACCCCCCGGATAATCAGGACCAAACCGGAAAGAGAAACCCCGGAAGTTATGGTTCCCAACACCTTCGGGATGAGCGGTGTGGACCCTTCAAAGACCTGTCTTTATCTTGCCTTTGATTTTTCCATACCCATGAAAAAAGAGAGCGTTGAAAAAGCACTGCTTATAACCCCGCCGCTAAAAAAGGAAATCAGCTGGGCGGGCACCAGGCGCTTGCTCCTGAAATGCGATACCCTGGCGGGCGAGAATGCCCTGAGGCCGGGCACCGAATACAAAATAAGCTTTCTTGAGGGCGCTGTCGGGATAGACGGCAAAGAACTGGTCAAGAGCGAACCCCTGGCTTTTAAGACCTCCGGTTTCAGGTTCTTAAGTTCGTTACCCTGGGCGGGCGCCGGAAATATTTCCCCGTCCGGCAGGTTATTTGAATTTCAATTTAACTTTCCGTTGGACAAGGAGTTTGTAAACGCGGAGTATTTTGTTATCCGGCCTGAACTCAAAGGAAAATATTCAAGAAGCGCGGTCCGGGGAAACCAGGTAAATTTCCTGGCCGAAGGGCTGCTGCCCGTAAATACCGGGTTTACGCTCACGCTTAAAAAAGGAATTAAAGATATTTACGGCGGAACTCTTGAGAAGGATACGGCCCTTAATTTTTCCACCGAACCGCTCCGGATCCTTACCTTCTGGCCGAAAGACGGCGAAAAGAAAATTTCAACCGGGGGCTGCCCCTATATATTCTTTAACAGCAGGGTGAGCAAAGCTGCGGCAGAAAAAGCGATCTACCTTAAACCGGAGCTTGCGGTAGAACAGGAATGGAAGACCGACGAAACCGGACTGGAATACTGCGTCTTAAAACATAAGAATTATTTTGACATTAACACGGAATACACCGTGAATATTGCCGGTTCCCTGGCCGACCTTTATGGCGGGAAACTGGAGAAAGAGCATAAGTTCAGTTTTAGAACGGAGTCCTGCCGGGTTTCCGCGCTGCAGCCCGCGGAAGGCAGCAGGGAGGTGGAGCCCGCCGCGGAAATTAAAATAATATTTAACACGCTCATGGACCGCCAGGTCACGGAAAAAAATGTGTCGGTCGAGCCAAAAAGAGATATTGTTTTCCATTGGAGTTCGCAGGAAAATTATGATATATTAGGCATTGAAGCGAAAGGTGGCTGGGAACCCCGTTCAAACTGCGTTATCAAGGTCTTAAAAGAGGCCAGGGCTCAAAAAGGCGCAGGATTAGCAATGGATTTCAAGGGTGTGATTTATTTTAAATAAAGTTTGTAATTATTTTGAGACCACAGTTGTAGTTGCTCGATTTATCGAGCCTACCAATTGCGCCTGATAAATCAGGCAACTACATTTTTGCACAGCCTCGCAAGCGCGGAGAGTTTTCTAAAATCATTGAGAGCTTTTTAGGGGAGATATGTACTTTCAAGAGATAATATTCAAACTAAATAAGTTCTGGTCGGATCAGGGCTGTGTAATTGTTCAGCCCTACGATATTGAAAAAGGCGCGGGCACCTCAAATCCGGCGACTTTTTTTTCTGTTCTCGGCGAAAAGCCCGTCAAGACCGGCTATGTGGAGCCGTCCCGCCGCCCCACCGACGGCAGGTACGGGGAGAACCCGAACCGGGTGCAATGCTTCCAACAGTATCAGGTCATAATCAAACCTTCGCCTAAAGACGCGCAGGATATTTACCTGGCAAGTTTAGAGGAACTCGGGATAAGCAGGCAGGAACATGATATCCGTTTTCTTGAGGATGATTGGGAATCCCCGACTCTCGGCGCCTGGGGCCTCGGCTGGGAAGTCCGGCTGGACGGCCTGGAGATAACCCAGTTCACTTACTTCCAGCAAATGGGGAGCGTGGACCTGAAGCCGGTCTCCTGCGAGATAACCTACGGCCTGGAAAGAATAGCCATGTTTATCCAGAAAAAAAAGAGCATCTTTGATATTGAGTGGAATAAAGGCGTTACCTACGGGGATATCCGTTTAAGGGATGAGGTGGAGTTTTCCAATTATAATTTTAAACTTGCCGACACCGCCATGCTGGTTAACCTGTTCGATATCTATGAGAAAGAGGCCCGGGCGCTTGTGAAGCAGGGTTATGTCCTGCCGGCTTATGATTATGTTTTGAAATGCTCTCATACTTTTAATTTGCTGGACGCGCGCGGGGCGATAAGCGTCACCGAGCGGGTGCATTATATCGGCAGGGTCAGGAACCTTGCCAGGAAATGCGCGCTGGGCTATCTGAAAAAAACCGGAGAAACGGATAATGTCTAAAGAGCTATTACTCGAAATAGGCGTGGAAGAAATACCGGCAAGTTATATTGCCCCGGCTATGAAGCAGTTAAGTTCCAATCTTACCGCGCTCTTCGCTGAAAACAAAATTACCGCGGAAAGTATCACCCCTTATTCCACTCCGAGAAGATTCGCGCTCCTCCTCAGGGGAGTTTCCGAGCTGCAGGAAGATATTGCGAGCGAGGTTATGGGCCCGTCCAAAAAAGCCGCTTTTAATGCTGCCGGAAAACCCACCCAGGCAGCGCTGGGTTTTGCCCGGAGCCAGAGTGTTGAGGCCGGCGAGCTTAAAATAGCGGCCACCGCCAAAGGGGAATATGTCTCCGTAAAAAAACTGGTAAAAGGACGGGAAGTGAAAAAGGTGCTTCCGGAACTCATGGTAAAACTTATTGCTTCGCTGAATTGGCCCAAATCCATGCGCTGGTATGATGATTTCAGATTTCCCCGGCCTATACGTTCCCTGCTCTGCCTTTTCGGGACGGAAACAATAGTTTTTACGGTTTCCGACGTAACTGCCTCCAATAAAACCTACGGGCACCGCACTTTAAGCCCGGAAGGCACGGTGGTTCCCGAACCGGCAAAATATATTTCAATACTCCGCGAAAAGTCCGTTCTTGCGGACTTTGAAGAAAGAAAAACCGGGTTATTAGAACAGCTCGCGGCCCTGGCAAAAAAAACCGGCGGTGTTGCCGGTGTGGAAGCCGTAATACTTGAAGAAAACGTCAATACCGTTGAATATCCGACAGCCATGCTGGGTAGGTTTGAGGAAAAATACCTGGCCCTGCCCCGGGAACTTCTTTTACAGGTGATTGAAAAGACCCAGAAGTATTTTTCGGTCTGGAATAAAGATAAAACAAAGCTCCTGCCGTATTTTATCGCGGTAAAGAACGGTAGGGCTACGGCGCTTGAGACAATAATTGACGGTAACGCGCGGGTGCTGAAGGCGCGTTTTGAAGACGCGGAATTTTTCTTTAACGAAGATAAAAACACAACACTTTTAAGCAAAAGAGCCAAGCTTCAAACGGTTTCTTTCCAGGACCGGCTGGGTTCCATGCTGGCTAAGTCCGAGCGCATGGTCAAGCTGGCTAATGAAGCAAAACAATATCTAAAACTTTCGGACTATGCCGATATTAAACTGGCTGCTGAGCTCGCGAAAATAGACCTGACCACGGGCATGGTCAAAGAGTTCACCGAATTACAGGGGATCATGGGCCGGGAATACGCCCTGAACGACGGGATAAAAAAAGAAGTGGCCCTGGCAATTTCCGAACATTATTTGCCGCGGTTTCCCGGGGACGCCCTGCCTGTCACGGAGACCGGTATGGCCGTGGCGATCCTGGATAAGATAGATACTATTGCCGGCTGCTTTTCCATCGGGCTTGTACCCACCGGCTCGCAGGACCCTTACGGGTTAAGAAGGAACGCGCTGGGGATAATAAATATTATCCTGAACAAAAATATAAATGTTTATCTTGAGGAGCTCCTTAATGCTTCGCTTGATACCTATTCAGAACAAGTAAGTTTTAACAAGGGCAAGGTCCTCAACGAATTAATGCTCTTTTTAAAAGGCCGGATGGAAGGCCTCCTGCTCGAAAAGAAGTTCAGATATGATGTGGTGAATGCCGTGCTGGAAAGGGATTATGACAACATAGCCCTGACTTTTAAAAAAGCGGAAGTCTTAAATGATATCTCCAAAGAAGCCGGCTTCAATAAAGTGATAACGACCTTTTCCAGGGTAATAAATATTATTCCGAAACATGAGCACAGCAGCGGAGATTTTGAGGATGCCAACCCGCATCTTTTCAAGACCCGGGAGGAAAAAGCGCTTAACGAAGCGGTGGAAAAGAGGAAGCTGGACTTTCTCAAGGCCGTAGAAAACCGCGATTATGCCTTTGCTTTTGAGATATTAAAAGAACTCATGCCCGCGATAGACGCCTTTTTTGAAAAAGTAATGGTCATGGATAAAGACGAAGCAATTAAGAATAACAGAATAACCCTCCTGAAACACCTGAACCTTATGTTCCTGAAGATCGCAGATTTTTCCAAAATAGTGACGCAGTAAAAACAAAAGCTCAAGGGGCTGCAGGATAATTAATAAATAATAAATGTAGGTCAGACATTCCTGTCTGACGTTACAAGTGTTACGAGTTTGTCCTGCAGAAAAACAATATGAATGATCAGGTATTCCAAATCAAAAGAAGGCATTTGCCTCATATTTTTGTTGATGGGGCTGTTTACTTTTTGACTTTTTGTGTTTTGGAAACGAATTTATCCGAGCAGGAACAGGAAATTGTTTTAGAACACATAAAAACAGGTGTAAAATATTATGTGCTGTTATCAGTTGTTGTAATGCCTGATCATGTCCATGCCGTTCTAATTCCAAAAACAGGTGTTTTTCTAAGCAGAGTGGTCAAAGGCATAAAAGGTGTATCTTCAAGAAAGATAAATTTGCAGCGGGGAGAGCACACCGAGAAATTCAAATGGCAGGACGAAACTTACGATAGAGTGCTCAGGAACAAAGCAGAATTGGAGCAAAAGATAAAGTATATCTATGATAATCCTGCAAAGAAAGGCTTTTCAAAAGAAGGCGCAACCTATAAGTTCTGGTATTTTAATAACAATTATGAAGAAGAACTGAAAGGAATGAGGGTTTTGCTGTAGGACAGGCATTCCTGCCTGTCATCAAACTTATCGTGTCAGACACAAGCTTATCGTGTCAGACAGGAGAGCTTATCGTGTCAGACAGGAATGTCTGACCTACAGCAACCAATAAAACATTAATAAAAAAGGGCGGGAAATTTTCCCGCCCTTTTATAGACTTTTACGGACCTTTATAGACTGTTATGGACTATCTTTTCTTACTCGTGATGCTTGATCTCTGAGGCCGTTATTCCGGACTTGGCTCCGGCAATTATACCTTTGCCTTTGCAGCCGAAGTAGCCCATATATTCCCTTACTCTGTCTTTCACCGCGTTCTTGCCGGGGAGCAGGATCTTTCTCATATCTTTTTCCGCGGGATTCTTGTTAAATGTTTCTCCGATCGCTTTGACAAAGGATACGGAGAGCTGGGTGGCCACATTGATCTTGCAGAGCCCGTTCGCGATACCTTCCTTGATGGATTCAGGGTCCACGCCGGAAGAACCGTGCAGGACTAAAGGTATATTTATCATGGATCTTATTTTTTTTAGTCTTGGAATATCCAGTTTTGCAGTTCTGTCTTTCATCGCGTGAACGGAACCGATGGCTACGGCCAGGGAATCTATCTTGGTGAGTTCCACGAACTTAACCGCTTCATCCGGCTGGGTCATGGCTTTTTCTATGGTCTCGGGGGAATTGTTATCGCCGATCTGCAGTACTTTTCCGAGTTCCGCTTCCACAGGTATTTTGCAGGCATGCGACATTTCGGTTATTTTGGCGGTCATCTTGACATTGTCTTCAAAACTCAGGGCGGAACCGTCGAACATAAGGGAGGTGAAACCCGCTCTGAGGCATCTTACATTCTGCAAATAGTCCGTTCCGTGGTCCAGGTGCAGGATGACGGGAACGGAAGCAAGTTCCGCGGCGGCCTTTACGATAGCGGTCGCCATTTCCAGGCCGGCGTACTTGATCGCGCCCTGGCTTACCTGAATTATGACCGGGGCTTTTTCTTCTTCCGCGGTCTCGATTATCGCTTCAACAAATTCCATGTTGTTCGCGTTGAATGCTCCTATTCCGAATTTCTCTTTCTGGGCTTTTAAAAGCCATTCCGTGCTTGATACTAAAGGCATACTATTTCCTCCTGTTAAGAAATTTGAATTATCTGAAAGTTAGACCCACTGTTTTGTTTTCAGGTCTTTTATTATGGTGTCTTTTGTCGGGTACAGGTCAACTATGATCTCCGCCGGTTTGAACCAGAGTTTTATCTCTCTTTCCGCGTCTTTTTCATCGCTTGAGGCGTGGATGACATTTTCATAGACGCCTTTGGTGGTTATTCTTCCAAAAGAACCCCTTATAGATACCGGATCCGCTTCTTCGGGGTTGGTCGCGCCCGCTATATCTCTTACCTTATTTATCGCGTCCTTGCCCCAGTAAACCATGGCCATTACTTTACGCCTGTCATGGAATTCACCCTGGAGGTATTTTACGACATCATCGAAAAAGGGCTTGTCCTTTAAATGCCGGTAATGATCCGCCGCGAGTTCCCTGCTGACCCTGGCCATTTTAGTGGCGACGATTTCGAGCTTGGTTTCAGAGAGGCGGGTAAGGATATTTCCGGTAAGTGATTTCTTCAGTCCGTCCGGTTTTACCAGTACTAAAGTTGCCTGATTCATGAAAAAGCTCCTTGTCTTCTGTGTTTTTAGGAAATGTTCACAACATTATCATTTTATAGGAAAAAAGTGTGAAAGTCAAAGGTTTTATGCCCCGAAAACGGGACTTCCGCCGCGGCGGATGCCGAAAAATCAACAACATTTCGGAAGGCAAATAGCACTATCCTCCTGCGTGAATACAGAGAAAAGAGAGTTGAACGAAGTGAAATCCGCCTGCGCTTTGTGGCGGAATGGCACAGATTTAAGGGATGGGTAGGGAGATGTCACTATCCTCCTGCGTGAATATAGAGAAAAGAGAGTTGAACGAAGTGAAATCCGCCTGCGCTTTGTGGCGGAATGGCACAGATTAGAAATGAGAAGAGATATTGCCAGTTTAAGGGAAAGGGTAGAGGGAGGGTACAGATGCGCGGGGAGCTTTCACAGATAAACGCAGAAATCCTTCGTCTTGGACATTTTTTGTAGTTGCCTCATTTATGAGGCCAAAAAAGCTTGCCTTCGCCGGAACGGCCTAAATCAACTACAGTTCTAATATAATCTGGTTCTATCTTCCTGGGGAATTTCTGAGATAAGAGAATTAATAATAGTGCAAACATTGTAAAGGGAAAAGTAGGTACATGGTACCCCCTTGGAGAGTATTGCCGGTTTGTAATATATCTCTTTCTGAACTCATCGTCAAGAAAAATAGGTCGGATTAGACAAACTCTTTCAGAAATTCCCTCATTGCGCTCTTTAAGTATCT
>CAITEH010000049.1 GCA_903891415.1 Candidatus Firestoneibacteriota bacterium | reverse complement strand
GGCGGGAAATATGAAACCAGGGCCTCATCCTCCCTGAAAACATGGGAAAAGGATTGAAGCAGATTTCCTTTATAAGTCGTGCCGGAAAGTGTTGACGGGTCTTTCGGTGCAAAAATGGTATTTTTTACGATCTCGTAACCCTTGCCGTCATAGGTAACCATAGCCGTGTCTTTGCATGACCATATGCTGGCCAAGTCCTGAAAGCGGTCCTTCTTCCATTCAAATACAAAATTGACTTTTTTATTCTTCACGCCCTTTAGCTTAAAAGAATACCAGGTATTTTTATCACCGCTGAGAGGCCCGAAACTTATCGTATCCGGCTCAACAATACGGTAATCAACCGCCATTCCGTTTTCAAAATTTGCATCCAGGGAAATATTAGCGCGTAAATCCAGGAAGAATAACGGCGCAAAACAGAGGCACAAAACCACCATTATCGAGTCGCGCAGTATTCTCTTTATTCTCTTTATTTTCTTCATTAGCTAACTCCTTTTTTTGTTTTTTGCTTTACAGTTTAGGGAAACAGCTTTTCTTCCGCCAGTTTACAGATTATGTGCAGGACTGCCGCATGAGCTTCCTGGATATGCCAGGTCACACGGCTCGGGATCTTTATTGCGACAGAAACAAGTTTATCGGACTTTGCAGGTTTTTGACCGGTAAAAGCCGCGGTGAAACAGCCTTTTTTTTCCGCAACTTTAAGGCCTTCAAGGACATTTGCAGAATTACCGCTTGTGCTTATACCTATGACCACATCCTCTTTATTTGCAAAAGCTTCCACCTGTTTTGAAAATACATATTTAAAGCCAAAATCATTGGAAGCGGCGGTTACCGAGGAACTATTGGCCGCCAGCGCCAGCGCCGGCAAGGCCCGCCTATTTTTAACAAATCTTACCACAAACTCAGCCGCAAAGTGCTGGGCGTCGGCAGCCGAACCGCCGTTACCAAAAATTATTATCTTACCGCCCCGTAAATAACTTCTGTATATCGCTTCTATTACAACTTCTATTTTTCCTGAAAGTTTTTTTGTTACGGTTATGGTTCTTGCTGACTCCGTGAGTTCTTTCTCAATTTCTTTTTTCATTTACGCGCTCCTATCCTGTTATTTCAAAAAAATAACTTAAAGAACTTAAGTATCCCCTGTTTCCAGGGCGCCCGGTGCGAAATTCCGGAACTCTTTTGGAAATATTCCATATTGGCGACATACCATTTATAGTTCCGCAGCAGGGCGTCTTTGTTGGAAAACTCCGGCACAAAACCCAGGAGCTTTTCGGCTTTTTCTATTGAAACAAATGAATCTTTTGAAGCGGTTTCATAGACCCATTTATAAAGAGGTGAAAGCCGCAGAAGTTCAAGCGCCCTCAGGGTCATAATGACCGGCCAGGCCGGAAAGCCTTTTATTTTTTTCCCGAAACCGGCGTAGTCCAGAACTGCCTGATAATCCTCTTTCATCGTGGTAAATTCCTTTGCGCCTATATTGAAAGTATCGTTAACTGTCTTTTCGTCCTTTGTCGCGGCAAGATAGATAGCCCCGCAAAGGTCCTCCACATCCAGGAATTGATACCGGTTATTGCCGCTGCCTATCATCGGAAAACCTCTCCCGCTTTTTGCCCAGTCATAGAACAGGGCAAAAACTCCCAGGCGTTCCGGGCCGATAAAAGATTTTGGCCTGAGCACCGGTACTATCATGCCTTTTTTTCTGTATTCCAGACAGACCTCTTCAGCCATTATTTTGGCTTTACCATAAGGCCCGACCCCGTCCAGAAGGTCGGTTTCCAGGAGCGGGTGATGGTCCGGAATACCGTAGACCGCCGTTGAAGATATATGTATGACTCTTTTAACTTTTTTATTAAAAGCCGCGTCAAGAACATTTTTTGTTCCGTCTATATCCGTTGAAAAAATATCCTCTTCTTTGTATAAAGGAAGCGCCGCCGCGGCATGGACCACGATATCAATATTTTCCATGGCCTTTTCAAGAGCGGCTTTATCCCTGATGTCCCCTTTTATTACCGTTACCTTAGCTAAAACATCGGCATAGGTAAACTCCGCAAGATCATAAGATACCACCCCGTGTCCCCTGCCAAGCAGGTAACGGATCAGGTTAATGCCGAGAAAACCTGCTCCGCCGGTAACAAAGTAACGTTGGCTCATTACGGCTCCTTTCACCGGTACATTAAACGCGTTTTTTTAGCTGAAAGAAATTGAAGACTGTGCAAGTCTATAAAGTCTTAAAGTTCACAAGGTCCATAAAGTCTAAAAGCAAGAAATCTTTTCCGGTCTTGCGACCTTTGACCTTATTAACTTTAGGACCTTCAGACCGTCCTTAAAGGTACAGGCCGTCTTTCAGATAACCGGCATAATCCTTCACCGCTTCGTTCAGGCCGGAAAACTCTTTCTTGTAACCCGCAGCCCTGAGTTTCGAGATATCCGCAAGCGTAAAATATTGATATTTATTCTTCAAAACTTCCGGCATTTCAATATAAGTTATTTCCGGTTTGAGCCCGGCCGCGGCAAACATGGCTTTTGCAAGCTCATTCCAGCTTTCAGCCCTGCCCGTCCCGACATTATAGATACCGGCCAGCCGGGGGTGCTTAATAAAATACCAGACCACCTCGAGGACATCCTTGATGTAGACAAAATCCCTCTTTTGTTCCCCGTCCCCGTATTCTTTTTTGTAAGACTTAAAAAGTTTCATTCCTTTCCCCTGCAATATATCCGGATAGGCTTTAGCCACCAGGCTGCGCATATCGCCTTTGTGATACTCGTTAGGGCCAAAGACATTGAAGAATTTGAAGCCGGTGAATTTTTTGTCATAGCCGTTCTCTAAAAGCCAGAGATCAAATATTTGTTTTGAGTAGCCATAGGCGTTCAGCGGTTTAAGTTTGGGCGTTATTTTATTGTCGTCGGAATAGCCCTGCCTGCCGTCGCCGTAGGTAGCACCCGAAGAGGCATAGATGAAATGTGCTTTGTTTTTTAGAGCCCAAAGAGCCAGCTTTTGAGTATACCCGTAATTATTTTCCATAAGAAAGGAAACATCGGTTTCCGTGGTGGAAGAGCACGCGCCCATATGGAGGATCAGCTCGCATTTATGCTTTGCAAGATAGTCAAGAAGCGCGTCTTTATCAAGATACTCGGTAAAGCGCTTGCCAACCAGGTTTTTCCAGCCCTCGGACCTGCCAAGTTTATCGACTACAATAATATCATTTATACCTTCCGCGTTGAGCTTATGGATAAGACAACTGCCTATAAAACCTGCACCGCCCGTCACAACAACTTTCATGGTTTACCTCCGTTACAAAAAGCTTTTTAGTCGGGAACCACGGCATTAATTAAGACCGCGTTAATGGAACCGACAAAAGCCCTGCTCTTCATCATAAGAGGGATATGGGGCTCCTTCACGGAAACCCAGACCGTTACTTCCCCTTCCTGCTTAAAGATGCTTTCAAAATTCATAAACGGCCTTACGGCATACGCCTCGTAGCGGCCCAAAGGTATTCTTATTATTTCTTTTCTAAGAACACTCGCAGTCAGCTTGTTCATATTCCCGTCTGCATAGACAGGAATATCTATGTTGCGCCCGACCGCGAGTACGTGAGCCCGGAAAAAATAGAAAGCCGAGAGGATATCCTGGCAAAACTCAGAAATATTATACAGTTTTCCCCCTTCTTTGACCAGCCCGTTATTTTGATCGTAGTACTGGGTGGTTTCGCTCTCATAATTTCCTTCAATAAGTTTTTTGTAAAGCTTTCTGGTATAGAGCCCCTGAATATCAATAAAACTTTCGACCGTATCGTCCACCCTGTAGACCGCGGCCAGCACCGGAACTACCCGGGCGTTTGAGACCAGGCGGTAGGCCGGCTGGCCCTCTATTTTCACTTTTTCTTTTATTTCAAAGGTTGCCGTCGCGGCGGTAATACCGAGATATTGGACCGCAAACTCAAATTTTTCGCCCAGCCCGAATTCTTTGTAATTGAATTTCCTACTTTTTATCCCGGGCAAAACAGTTTCTTTTTTAGCTTCTTTTACTTTAATATTTCCTGCTGCAGCAGCTTTGCCTTTTTCTGCCGCGGCCGGATGTAAAGCTTCCGTAACCTCAGGAATTGCAAATGAAAAGCTCTCCGCCGTAACCTCCCGCATCGGGACAAGCTCTTCTTTCTGCTCCTGTTCCTTATTATCCACAACCGTGTACTTGCCTTTTGTCACGCAGCCATACAAAGTTACAAGCATAAGGCCGGCACTCAGAGCGGCTAGCGCAGCTTTTCTCATAAAAACAGTCCGACCTTCTTGAGTACCCCGGCGGTGGATATAGTATCCATGCAGTCATAATACTCACAGCGGTTTCCTGTGCATTTTTCGCACTTTCTATTATTTGGTTTTAAGATTACCGCCCTGTTCCCCCGGGGGCCCCACCGTTTCTCGCTCAAAACATAGACCGGTGAAAAAAATGATATTGTCGGAGTCCCCACCGCTGCCGCCGTGTGCATGGTCCCCGTATTTTTACTTATCAGTACGGCTGACTTTTCCAGGACGGCTCCCAGTCGGCGGATATCCGTAAAGCCGCCTAAAACCGCGGGGTGTCTTTTTAATTTGGAAAGGATCTCGCCGGTAAGCTCCTTTTCTCCTTTTCCTTCTATTAAAAGCACGTTCACCTTAAGCCGCTGCAAACACTCCACAAGCTCCGCGTACCTGGCGGGGCTCCAGTTATGCCCGGAACCGGAAGCACCGCCGGGGTGGACCGCGACCACTTTACCGGAAAGTTTTTTTGATTTAAAGAAATTTGACGCAAATTTTTTTTCTTTTGGGTCAAGCCACAATTTTATTTTCTTGTCTTTCAGCGGGACCTTTAAGGGCGCCAAATAATCAAGATTATATTCAAGTTCATGCTTTTCCACGCGGCTTCTGTGGATATTAAGCTTTTTATTATAAAGAAAGGAATACCACCTGGCGGCTGGACCCACTCGCACTCTGATCCCGGCAAGAAAAGCAGCCAGGGAAACTTTAAAGCGCGGGAATATATGTAGAACGGTGTCGAACTTTGCGCGGCGCATTTCTGCGGCCAGAGTGAAAAGCCCGGCAAGACCGGCATGCCGGCCTTTGGGTTCATAGACAATAAATTCGTCAAGATAAGGGTTATTTTGAAGCACTTTACGGCTGTATTCCGCGCCTAAAAAAGTAATATGCGCCTTTTTATCAGCCATGCGCAGATTGGTGATGACCGGAAGAGTGAGAATTACATCTCCAATACGGTCGGTCCGGCAAATAAGTATTTTGCTGTAAGAACCTGTCATAAGTGAATTATACCATACGAATAAAGCAACTGTACAGTTTAGGGTTTAGCGCACAAGCTTTTATTATGACCCAAACAGGCGGAAGGATCTATTACAATAATACTAATTGTTTCCGGACGAATTGAAGGCAACCAGCTTTTCCCAAAGGATATTTCCTGAGTTATCACAATATTCCACACTAAACTCTCTTGTAAACTTATTTATGACTTTAGCGTATTCTTTTGTAAAATCTTCATTCTTATTTTTTGCTTTATAGCCCAAAGGTTCTATTATATCTATATAAAGGTTCTCATCTCCGGAAATAAATGTCCAAAACATCTGGCCACATAGCTTCTGATAGTCGCCTTTATTTGATTTATGATCAATGCCGTAGCAACATCCATTTACCGCAATAATACCTGCCCCTGCTATTCGCTTAGCTTGTTTAAAATTATCCTTCATTCTCTTTATCTGCTGACTATTACCCCAGTTGGGACCTGATTTTATTGAGACAATATATTTGGAACTATCTTTAATAAATTCTAAATCTATGCCTTCTGTTGTTGATTTGCTTCCTCCATATACCCGTTGGCAAATAAAGACAGCCAACTTTTCCAATACACCGCCAAAAACAGCTTCTTCTTGAGAAGACAAATATGCATCAAGAATTGTTTTCACCAAATCTTGCGCCGTTGAAACATTTTTTGCTTTGAAAAGATACGGATTTTTTCTTTTCAGAACATCTTTCAAACGCAATTCAAGCAGTCTATCAAGCCGTTTTTGATGAAACTCTTCTACTTGCGGTTCGACGAATTTTGTTATGGCCTTTTTTAATTTTACGTTCATATTTTCCCCTTTTTTCAAAAAGAACAAATTGATCCTCTTTAACGCTTTCTTTCGCTATTTTTACATACTCTGGGAGTATTTCAATTCCAACAGAACTTCTTTTCAACTCTTTTGCCACTTCACAAGTCGTTCCGGAACCAAGAAACGGATCCAGGACAATGTCACCTTCTTTTGTAAAGAGCCTAATAAACCATTCCGGCAGCATCCTGGGAAACGTTGCACTATGGCTTTTGTTGGACGTTTCTGTTGCTAAATGCAAAACATTTGAAGGATAAGCCATTGTTCTTCCGACCCAATTTGAAATATTTTTTCCAAAACCACTGCCTACTTTAGAATTAAATCTAACTATGTCATTTTTTCCAAGAGTTTTAAGCCTTGTTTTTGCCCAATCACCCATTGGCACCATTACATTATCTTGATACATATTGAAATTTTTAGACTTATTAAATTGAAGGCACCTTTCCCAAGCATCTCTAAATCTATTAGGCCACTTACCAGGATGACAATTTTTTTTATGCCAAATAAATTCTTCTGTCCAACGCCATCCTTGTTTTCGCATTTCCATGATCAGTTCAATTACATAAGTATGCCTTTCTCCTTCGTCAACTTTTTCTTTGATATTTAAAATAAAGGTACCGGAGGGTTTTAATACTCTTAAGAACTCTTTTGATCTTTGCAAAAACCATTCAACATATTTTTCCGGCTTTACTCCTCCATACGTTTTCGCCCGGCTATCCGCATATGGAGGGGATGTAATAATTAAATCAAAATAATTATCAGGATAATGATTCAGTATTTCCAAACAATCACCCGTTTCTATTTTTGTTTGTATTTTTTCCATTTAAACCGCACCCCTAAGATTCCGATGAATAATCAAATAATTACTTTTCTTAGTATAACTTAAAAAACAGGTTTCAGCAATAGTCAATAACTAAGAAATATTCCTTAACTTTTCTCGACGATTTACACCGCTCATTATTTCAGCTGATTTCTCTATTGTAATAGCATGTGGTCTATTTTCCGCTTCCTGAATTTATGCAACGAAACTATTTTACTTTTAATTGATAATTCAAGCTTTTTTTGGTAAAATGGTAGTTCTCGTGGCGGTGTAGCTCAGTTGGTAGAGCACGGGAATCATAATCCCATGGTCGGGGGTTCAAGTCCCTCCGCCGCCACCAAAAAAAAGATAGTCTCTAAAGTCCGTAAAGTCGAAGGTCTTTCAAGGGAGGTTATTTCTTTTTAGCTTTAGACCTTATAGACCTTATAGACTTTATGGACTTTACAAACCTTAGACTTTCTTTTGATAGACTTTTATGGACGGGTTATATGATTCTATCCATCGGCCTCAATAATGCCTATCAGAAAGTACTTATTTTCGATACTTTTTCCGAAGGCAAAGTACTTCGCGCAAAAGCGTCCTGTGTATCTGCAAGCGGGAAAGGGCTGAATACGGCGCGGGCGCTAAAGACCCTGGGAAGCAATCCGGTAGCTACGGGTTTTGTCGGAGGCACGAACGGCGGCCTCATCCTGGAAGAACTCAAAAGAGAGGCAGTCCATTCCGACTTTGTTTGGACTGAGACAAATACACGGCTTTGTCTGACCGTTGTTAATAGAAAGAACAACAGTTTTACTGAACTTATAGAACCTTCGGGAAAAATAAGACCCTCCGAAAATGTCCTGCTAAAGAAAAAACTTTCCAAACTCTTTAAGCGGTCCAAACTTGCAACTATTTCAGGAACTATGCCTCCGGGCGTTCCGGAAAATATGTACCGGTGGATGATAAAAGAAGCCGCCAAGAGCGGGACCCGCGTCCTGGCAGATATAAGCAAAGAACCGATGTTCAAGGCAGTGCCGGCAAAGCCCTACCTTATCAAGATGAACCGCGACGAATTTGTAGATACCTTCAGAAACCACAACATAGAAGATCAGATATACAAACTCTTTAAGAAAGGCATCAGCTGGGTCGTTATAACCGACGGCAAGAAAAAGTTCCTGGCCGGTGTTTCGGGAAAGCTCTTCCTGGTCACTCCGCCAAAAATAAAGGCGGTAAACGGCGTGGGGTCCGGCGATGCAATGCTGGCCGGCCTGGCCTACGGCATAGATAATGGACTTGAACCGCAAGAAACCCTGAAGCTCGCTTCCGCGGCAGGAGCGGCAAGCGCGTTGACCATCAGGCCCGGAGAATTCTCGGTAACAGAGCTGCGAAAGCTTGTAAAAAAAGTGCGCGTCCGGCTGTTGTAAGGACAGTGGAAAAAGTGAACAAAGGATTTTGTAGCTGTAAGCTTTAGTTTGCGCGGCACGGGCTAAAGCCTGCGGCTAACTTTTTTTACGGCCTTTTTTTCCATACGGTATAGTAAATATTGTGCTGAAAGTGGTAATAGCAAGAAGATCACAAACAAGTCGTTTGATATATTAAAAAAACCGCTACAATACAGGAAAAACGAACCAAAATACATAAAGTATATTCCTATTAACTTCCAATCACGAGCAAGATAGCGCATCCTAAGCAGAATAAAAACAGCGGCTAATACTGCCGAGATTGTCAGCTCATTGATAATTTGTTTTGGAAGTGCATGAGAATATAGTTTCAATGTATATGTCAAAAGAAAAATCACAGACAGTACAAGGAGAGTGTAAAAATGGTACTTGCTGGTCAATCTCGCCAGCCTGAGCTTAGGATCTTCCGGTATAAATGCTATAAAACATATATTGACACCCATACCAATACCCGCACAGACGCCCCAGCTGAAGTCTTTATTGTTAAGCCCAATAAAACATGTTACTATCGTAATCAAAATAACAGTTGACGTTATCCCTTTGTAGTAATCCGTTATTGGACTTAATGTTTCTTTAATCTTCTTTGGCATTTGGCCCTCTCAAGTTTTGAGTGATTCTATTATAACAAGGAACAAAGCAGAGTAAAAGACAAAAGAATTTTCGTCATTCCGTGAGAGTGTCCCCGTGTGTCAGTAGCTAGTAGTAACGATTGCTAATTGTTTATTAACGATGATTTTTTCTCTTTTTATCAGTTATAAGTTATTAGTAATTCCACTGAGACCGCCGCACTTTTGGGTTAATGTTTTTTTCATTGGCCATTGGATGCGGGCTATGCGGGCTCCGCACATTCTTCCGTAAAACAAAATAAGAGTTCCGCTGTTGATCGGGATTATTCCTTTTGAATAGCCTTTCTTGTTCATGTCCCTAAGCGCCCTTAAAAGTAAGATCCTACCGATACCTTTTCCGGACCTGAATTCTTCCATTACGCCTATCGGGCCAAAGCACTCTAATCTTGTAGTATCGAAAGCGGAAAAACCTATTATTTTATTTTCTTTTCTGCAGATCTCCACGTCAGGAGGGTCTATTTTCATTGCATTTGAAAGCTCTATTTTCCATATCTTGCCATAATTTTTCTCCACCAGTTCCGTTAACTCGCAAAAATCATCCTTTTTTGCTCTGCTGAACTTGTATCCGTCTTTTAATAATATTTTTTCTTTGGCCGTATCGAATATCAAGCTGTTCTTAAGATCGACTTCCAGTTCCAGTGTTTCTCCTTCTCTCTCGTACCCGCTGCTTTTTAGCAGCATATATGCTTCAGTATACCTGGGATCGACCCCTGAATAAAAATAACTGCCGGGAGCATATGCAACTAGTATTTCTTTTACCCCTTTTTTCTTAAAAGCATCTTCCACAGTTTTTAAAAGCAAGGCCGCGATGCCCTTTCTGCGGTATTTGCCATCCACACATAGCATTTTAATATAACCTTTGCTGCCGTCAATTGCGCTTAGTATCAATCCGGCTATTCTTTTACCGGTCATGGCGATCCTATCATCTTCATTCTTAAAATCCAAATGATTCGTTAAAATATGCTCAAAACTATTCCGCTTAAAATTATCATATTCAAGATTCTTGTTAAGGAATTTCCTGATTTCTTCGGTCGATACCGAATCTATGCTTTTATATAGTAATTTCACAACTATTGTCCTCCTCTTTTCTGCACGCTGCGGTATATAATATTAACAGCAGGAAAGGAATATCTCAAGTTATATTATAAACTTTCTGCTATTGATCATAATCTATAATGCATTTCAATTGTCTTATTGAACTGTAGGGAACTGTACACTGTAAACTTCTCATGCCTTATGCTATAATTTAATTATGAAAGCCCTTAATATTATCAGGTACATATTCCTTACTCTCCGGCCGAAGCAATGGACCAAAAACCTGCTCATTTTCGCGGCGCTTATATTCTCGCAGAACCTCACACACGGCTATTTTGATACGGCAGTAATTCTCGGGTTCATAATTTTCTGCATTATCTCCGGAAGTGTATATACGTTAAACGATCTTGTGGATGTTAAAAAGGACAGGCTGCATCCCAAAAAAGCTAAAAGACCGATCGCCTCCGGACAACTTCCGATACCTTACGCAATTCTTTCATTCTTTTTCTTTTCAATTTCCGGGATAATAGCGGCTTTTCAGCTTGAAGAGAACTTCGGCTGGGTTGTCATCATCTATTTTGTATTCCAGATTCTCTATACTTTTATAGTAAAGAATATAGTAATACTTGATATTTTCGTTATCGCTATCGGCTTTGTCCTGCGGGTCGTAGCAGGCGCCGCAATAATCACCGTGCCTATATCCAACTGGCTTCTGGTCTGTACTCTTTTCCTCTCATTGTTTCTGGCCCTGGGTAAACGCAGGTTTGAACTTATTAAGATGGATAAAAAAGCAGCTGAAACAAGAGCGGCGCTTAAAGAATATAATGTTCAACTGCTCGACCAGATGATCACGGTCGTAACTTCCGCAACAGTCGTGGCTTATTCTATTTATACGCTTTCGCCGGAGACCATAACAAAGTTCGGGACCAAGAACCTTATGTACACTATTCCTTTCGTGCTTTACGGAGTTTTCAGGTACCTTTATCTGATCTACCAGAAAGAGACCGGGGGCTATCCCGAAGAGATACTTGTTTCGGATATACCGCTGATAATAGGCATCCTGCTCTACGCTTTTGCGGTTTGGTTCATAATATATTAAGAAAGTTCACTTACGGTCATAAGGCCGCGCGTTACCGGCAGCCGGTATAAAAAGAAAGTCTATAAGGCCTGTAAAGTCCACAAAGTTCGTAAGGTCTAAACTCTCGAAATTCAAAAAACGCCGGGTCCCCGCGTTCGCTAGGATGACAAAGATGAAAGATTTTAAATTAGTATCGGAGTATACACCCAAAGGCGATCAACTAATAAAAAATGCGGAACAGAAGGACGGACGGTCAGAGGGTCAGCAAAAACAAAAACTACAAGGGTCAAAATGAAGGGATTCAAATTAGTTTCTGAATACACACCTAAAGGTGACCAGCCACAAGCTATCAAAGAATTAGTTCAAGGTTTGCAGAACGATAAAAAGCACCAGACCCTCCTTGGCGTTACCGGCTCGGGAAAGACCTTTACTGTCGCGAATGTCATTGAAAAAGTAAATAAACCCGCGATAATTATTTCGCATAATAAAACCCTTGCCGCCCAGCTTTACGGTGAGTTCAAATCTTTTTTTCCGGAAAACGCCGTCGAATACTTTGTCAGTTACTACGACTACTACCAGCCCGAGGCCTATATTGCCCAGACCGATACCTACATCGAGAAGGATTCTTCAATTAACGATGAAATAGATAAACTAAGGCACTCGGCCACCTCTGCCCTGCTCACGAGAAGGGATGTCATTGTCGTAGCCAGTGTTTCCTGCATCTACGGTATCGGCTCTCCCGATACCTATAATAAGATGCAGGCGGTATTGAACAAAGGCAGGAATTTCGGTATGGATACTCTGCTTAAAAAACTTGTAGAGATACAGTACCTGAGAAACGACACGGACTTTTACCGCGGCAGGTTCAGATTGCGCGGGGACACGCTGGATATTTTCCCCTCCGCCTCTGACACTGCAATAAGAGTGGAGTTTGACGGCGATACCATCGAAAAAATAACAGAAATAGAGGCCTTCTCCGGTAAAGCGCTGAGACAGATGGAGACGGCGGTTATCTTTCCCGCGGCGCACTGGGTGACCCCTCCGGAAGAATTGAAAAAAGCAGCACTGACCATTGAGGCAGAACTTGAAGAACGCCTCAAGTTCTACAAAGACGCGGGGAAAATACTGGAAATGCAGAGATTGGAACAGCGTACGAGGCATGATATTGAAATGCTTTTGGAGATCGGCACCTGTAAAGGCGTGGAAAACTATTCCCGGCACCTGGACGGCAGAAAACCGGGCGAGCCGCCCTTTACCCTGATAGATTACCTGCCAAAAGACGGTTTGCTCGTGGTTGACGAAAGCCACATCACCCTCCCGCAGGTAAGGGGAATGTTCGAGGGTGACAAAGCAAGAAAAACCACCCTGGTGGATTACGGTTTCCGCCTCCCCTCAGCTCTGGACAACAGGCCCCTTTACTTTAAGGAGTTTGAAGCAAGAACACCCCAGATGATATATGTTTCCGCCACGCCGGCTGATTTTGAGGTAAAAGAATCGGGCGGTAAAGTTATAGAACAGGTTATACGCCCTACGGGACTTATGGACCCGGAGGTAATAATGAAACCCGCTGCAGGGCAGGTTGACGACCTTATCGGTGAAATAAGGAAAGTTGTTGAAAAAAAAGGCCGGGTACTGGTAACCACGCTCACAAAAAAATCCTCCGAAGATCTTTCCGAATACCTGAAAGATATAGATATACGGGCAAAATACCTGCATTCAGATATTGAGACGATAGAGCGGGTGAAGATACTGCAGGGGCTCCGGATCGGGGATTTTGACGTGCTTATAGGTATCAATCTGCTCCGCGAAGGTTTGGACCTTCCCGAGGTGGCGCTGGTTGCCATACTGGACGCGGACAAGGAAGGCTTCCTGCGTTCCAAAACCTCCCTGGTCCAAACTATTGGAAGAGCCGCCCGGAATGTCGAAGGCAGGGTAATAATGTACGCGGATAAAATGACAAAATCCCTGAAATTCGCGATAGATGAAACTAACAGGCGCAGAGCTATTCAAGGGGAATACAACAGAAAAAACGGAATTACACCCGAGACCATAAAGAAACAGATCAGGAATATTCTTGAGAGCATTTATGAGGCAGACTACTATACCGTGCCCGTCGCGGCAGAAGGGGACGGAAAATACGTAAGTTCTGACGAAATGCCAAAACTGATATCCGATATGGAAGAAGAGATGCATGCTTACGCAATAAAAATGCAATTCGAAAAAGCCGCGGCCGTACGCGACAAGATAAAAATGCTGAAAAGCCAGATAAACAAAATGAAAGAAGGCGGTTTTATAGCGCTCTCAATAGATGACGGCTTAAGCACGGTGCAGAGGAAAAACAGGCAAAGAAGAATAGGTTCACAGAAAGCAAAAAGATTCAAACGCTAGCAATAAATGCCCACCTTTGGCTCTCTTTTTGAACTTTAGACCTTACAGACCTTATGGACCTTAAGGACTTCTATGGCCTGGGATGGTATTTTTTGTGGACTTCCCTTAATCTGGAGCGGTCAATATGCGTATAGATCTGGGTCGTTGAAATACTCGAATGCCCCAGCATCTCCTGGACACTTCTAAGATCAGCGCCATGGGTAAGCAGATGCGTGGCAAATGAATGCCTTATCGTATGCGGCGTGATCTCTTTTCTAAGCCCGGCCTCTGCCACCCGCCTGGTTATTATTTTCCAGAGCCAGACCCTGCTGAATTTTTTTCCTTTTTTATTCAGGAATAATTCCCCCGAAGCAGTTTCTGTTTTTTCAAGTATTAGCCTGCGGGTTTTGTCAATATATTCATCCACCCAATCCGCGGCAACTTTCCCCACAGGAATTATTCTTTCTTTGCTTCCTTTACCCATACAGCGGATATATTGCGCCACCGTGTCATAATCATGTATTTTTAGATTTACCACTTCGGAAATACGCATTCCGGTGGCATACATTATTTCAAGTATCGCCCGGTCCCGCAGGCCCTCGAGGGTCAGCGTAGTTATTCCTTCAAGCAGGCCGGTCATTTCGGCTTCCGAAAGCACATCCGGAAGTTTCTTATTAAGTCTCGGAGCTTCCAGCTCAGAAGCCGGGTTATGCTTTATATTTTTTTCAAGGGAAAGAAATTTAAAGAAGGTTTTTATCGCAGAAAGTTTTCTCGCGGAGGAACTCGGGTCATATTTTATTTTCATTTCAAAGAGATAATCAATAACATCGTGTTTTCCGATAACGGCGGCATCATTTATGCCTTTTTTTTCCACAAAATCCAGAAATTGATTAATGTCATTCCGGTAGGAAGTTACCGTGCTTGCCGGATAGCGCCGTTCGGTGGAGAGATACATTAAGAATTCGGGCACAAGCTCGCGCATTAAGATCTCCAGTACTTAAATTTCCCTAAACCCGCATAAGGCACCGTAATTAGCAGCACTTTATTTTATTGTAAAGCCTTTGAATTCGTGCGTCGCGTTTTCCCACTCAATTTTTTTATCCCTGATATTGCGGCCAAAGTATTCCGTGATCTTTCGCAGAAATTCCACAAGATTTTCCTCTTCTCCCTCCGCGACAAGTTCGACCCTGCGGTCCAAAAGGTTTTCAACGGTCCCGGAAATATTGCCCAGAGCTTCCGCGATATCCCTGCAGGTAAAACGGAAACCTACGCCCTGAACAGCACCGGAAAATAAAACATGTATTCTCTTCATGCACTTTTCTCCGGATATTTTTTCAGCTTCACCGGCGCAAACCTTGAAGAAAAGGATTGTTTCTCCTTTCTTCACCGATAGTTGTTTCTTCTCCGTGTCCCGGATGCACCCGCGTATCATCCTCAAGTTCCATCAGTTTTGCAAGCGAGCTCAGCATGTCCCTTTGATCCGCTTTAGGGAAATCGGTCCTTCCGATTGAGCCGTTAAAGAGTGTGTCCCCGGAAAAAAGATGTTTTCCCGATAACAGGCAAATGCCTCCCGGAGTGTGCCCGGGGGTATTAATTACTTTGAATTCCAGGCCTTTTACTTTAATAATATCCCCTTCAGAAACGTATTTATCCGCGGCGGCTTTTACTGTTCCGTCCCCAAAAAAGGCAGAACCGTTAACCGCAGGGTTCTCCGCGAAAAAAACGTCTTTTTTATTGATTATGAAATCCGCACCCGTTCTTTTTTTTAATTCGTTGACCGCTCCCAGATGGTCATAATGCCCGTGAGTGGCTATAATATGCTTGATACTTATTTTAGATTTTTCGGCAGCCTCCAGGATCCTGTCCGCTTCTTCCCCCGGATCAATGACCACCCCTTCCAGTGTTTCCGGATCAGCCGCGATAAAACAATTGGTGTCTATTTCTCCTACTATAATCTGCTTTATTAAAAGGTCTTTCATTTTACTCCTTCAAGCAATTTGACTTTCAGCTTAAAATAGGCCTCTGCGGCTTTCATCCCGGAATTTTCAGAGACGGCAGCCCTGCTTTTAAGAAGTTCAATAACCCCTCTTTTTGAAGTTAAAAGGCCGCTTTCCGTTTTCCTGTTGTTTTGCTGCAGCACCCTGTTGTAAAATCCTGAAGCCATTCCGGGTCTCCCCGCTTTTTCAGCGGCACGGCCCGCGCCGATCAACGCTTCCGCATAACCGGGGCTCATTTCCAGAGCTTTCTGAAATACATTTAGGGAGTCAGGCAGGAAACTATCCATATAAAATTCTCCCTGGGAGGTAAGCGCAAAAAGGTAATGGTCCACGGCAAGTTTTTCCCTCTCATAAACAGGAGAACCCGCCCGCCCGGCCAGCCGTCTCAAACCTTCATAATTTTTCCAGAGCTTATCGGTATTTTCTTTGTCATAAAATACTTCCGTATTTTTCTTCTGGGGTATATAGACCATCCCCGCAGGTACCAGTTCAAACTCCTTCCAGAGCAGGCTTTCGTAGGGAAAGTAACTTAAATATATTTTTTGCTTGTCAAAATTATTCTTAATTGTCGCCTCAAGATCGATCCTGTAACCGGGAATAATATCCAGTCTTTTATCATAACCCTCCGCATACTGCAGGTACCAGAGTGAAAAAAGCGGCATATCGCCGTTCACCAGTACAAGCGAACCTTTATCCACGGACCGTAGAATATTCCTGCCAAAGTTGTAGTCAGTATCATAATGGCTCAGATCGGCAGCAGGCTGGTTCGATACTACCAGGTAAAAGATCAATATACTGAGCAGGGCAAAGATGTAACGCCGGTAGCGGCCCGACCATTTGACAAGTTGAAAGGCCCCCGCGCCGATAGCAACAGTAAAAACCACAAAAGATGCGAAGTAATAAGTTGAAATATTCTGCGGATCCAGAATATTATAGTTGACAAAGATCAGAATATTTGAAGCTATGACCAATATAAGAAAAATGAACAGTTTTCTGCTGATCTTGAATATGGCGTAAAAGCCAAAAAGGCCTAATAGAAAGCCCGCAAGCGTAAACTCATTAACGAAATTCCTGACCAGGTGTACATAGAGCCTGGCGGGCAATGCGACCGGAGCCGCGGAAAACATGGCGTAACGGTAATCCTTCGCCGAAATATGAGCGAGGACCTTCTCCAGGGATACGGGATGGCCCCAATTCAAAACCGGATCAGCGGAAGCTCTGATAGGAATATACGCGTATAGAAAAAGCGGGAGCAAAAAAAGCAGGAACGGTTTCCAACAGTTTTTAACTTCATATTTCTCTGACCAAAATAAAAATAGTACCGGCAAAACAAAGACTATTAATGAAATATGATGGGTAAGCCCGAGGCCCAGAAAAAAAGCGGCAAAGAGAAGTATTTGGGCTTTCTCCTTCATTCTTGTAGAAAGCCAGATCAGAAGTGCCGCGAAAAAAGCGTAAAGGGTATATTTTTCTCCAAACTCGGCATAGGTCCAAAATGTTGAGGAGAAAGCCAGAAAAAAAGCCGCGAGCCAGGCTATTTTACCTGACCCCGTAATTTTTCTTACAGAAAGAAAAACAAACAATACAGCCAGAGCCGCAAAAAACGCCGACATTAGATTTACCCGGTAGGCAATGCAGTTAAAAGGTATATATGTAAATATTTTCCCTAACAGCATATATAACGGAAACCCGGAAGGGTGGGAAATTCCAAGCAGGTACGCCGAGGTAACCATATCTCCGGAATCCCGGAACCCGATAGAAGGAGCCAGCGTCAGGAGATACACGGCAAAAATAAATATTAATAAAACCGGAGCACTGAAGTTGTAATACGGCAACTTCAGCAAAACAGTTTTCTTATTTTTTTTTGCCATGGTTTATCCGTGCTCCCACCGGCCCGTAAAGCCGCCCTTATCGAGCGTTAATTACTCTTTTCTTCCGGTCAAATAAGTTCGTTAACCTGCTTAATTACATCCCGGGGATCTATTTTCCCGGCGCATCTAAAATGCCCTTTCGGGCAGCTCTTTCCCCCATGCAGGGAACAGGGTTTGCACGGGAGTTCGATATTTACGATCCTGTTTGTTTTAGCCCTGACAGCAAAACCAAATTTTGGCGTGGTAGCGCAAAATATTACCACTACAGGCGTCTTTACCGCCGTGGCAATATGAAACGGCGCCGAGTCATTGGTGACCAGCACCGAACATTCTTTTATCTTTAAAACCATTTCTCTAAATGTTGTTTTACCTGAAAGGTCCGCCAGGTTTTGTTTATTTTTTACCAGGGCCATTATTTTTGAGTTTGTGTATGTATCCTTTTCATCCCCGAGCAGAATGACTTTAAAGGCCTTGCCCGCGTAATAGTCCGCCACTTCCGCGAATTTTTCCGCGGGCCATCTCTTGGTATTCTGTTTTCCGCCGGCATGGAGCCCTATGAGCGGAAAGGCCGCTTTGTTTTTAATTTCAGGCATTACTATTTCAGGAAGTTCCTCCTTGTAATTTACCCCTAACGGCTCAAGCGCCTTAAAGTAGTTTTCTATTACATTTTCTTCTTTTTTGTAAACTTCAGGAAGGAACGGGAACAAGCCCCGGGTAAACGCGTGCCCCACCATCCTTCTCCTTCTTAGCGCCGCCTTCCTGTATATTTTCGTTTCAATACCCGAGTAAGCCCGTATCAGAAAACTCCTGAGATTCGCATGCAGGTCAATAATAAGGTCATAGTTCCCGTAAAATCCCTCCGCTAATTTCGTGAAATTGACAAGTTTCAGTTCTTCCTTTGAAAGCCCGATCACCGCGGCCAAATTTGGATTTCCTTCCAGCACTTCGATATATTCCCTTTTCGTAAGAAAAGAGAGCTCCGCTTCGGGAAATTTTTTCTTTAACGGCGCAATTACCGAGGTCGCGAGAACGATGTCCCCCAGCGAAGAGAATCTTATTATCAATATTTTTTTAGGATCCAAGCAAACTCCTTTTTGAGCCATTAGAGACAGGCTTTTAGCCTTTTATATTTCTTTGCGTTCTTATCCGTGCACATCCCTTTCCTCATCTGTGCCATCTCACTACCCATCTGCGTCATCAGGCCGGTTTTCATCCGGCCTTGTTTTCCACCTGCGATGCACCCAAAACCAGTGGTCAGGATATTCTCTTACGTATCTTTCAAGCACCGCAGTCCAATTCTCAGTATTTTTCTTTACATCTGCTTCAAAATCCCCCGTGTCCACAAGGGGAAGTTCCGGTTCAAAATAAAGAGTTTGTGTATTGTCTTTTTCTCTTACAATATAAGACATTATTATCGGGGCTTTTGTTTTTAACGCGAATACAGCCGGGCCGCGGTTTGTTGAAGCCGGGCGGCCGAAAAAATCCACAAAGACGCCTTCCCCGTGAGCATCCTGGTCGGCAAGAAAGCCCACCATACCTTTATTTTTCAGGGTGCGCAATATTTCTTTAACGGCATTACCCGTAAATATTATTTTCATTCCCGCACCGGTCCTGTATTTTGTTATTATCCTGTCAGTAAAACGGTTGCTCTGCGGAAAAGCAATGACCGTGCAGCTGCCGTATTCCGTATACCTTGCTCCCATAAACTCCCAGTTGCCAAAATGCGAGACAATAACAACCGCACCTCTGCCTTTATTTAAGGCCGCTCTAAGATTTTCTTCTCCCCTGGCCTTGACTATTAATTTCAGTTTTTCCAGCGGAAGTTTTGGCAGGTAAAGAAATTCCGTAAAACTCCTTCCCATATTTTTATAAAGGCGCTTAATTATGCCCTTTAATTCTTCATCGCTTTTCCCGGGGAAGGCGGCCCGGAGATTATCATAAGCTATCTTTCTGTGTTTTTTATCAAACGTATATAATATCAGGCCGAAAAATTTACCGGCCTCCGAAGCCCTGCCGAAGGGAAAGCGCCTCAGACAGCTGCCCGCAAGGACCAGAAAAATATATTCAATTATGTGAGAAATTTTCCTCATAAAGTATTTAAACGCTCCTGAAGTTCTTTTTCTCCCTTAATAAAATCCAGTTCTATCCTTAAAGCCAGTATTTTACCGGCAAACCCGTTTTTATCCAGGAATTGAAGTTTGACCGCGTCTTTCTCGGTAGTAACTATGAGCTCTGAATCCGCTTTTTTTTCATTTATTTTTTTGAGATCTTTTTCCGTAAAGGCATGATGATCGGGAAAAGACAGCCGGTCTATACCGGCGGGATCAAGCTTCGAGACGACTTTCGTGAAATAGCCGGGATTACCTACCGCTGAAAGCGCCAATACTTTTTTCCCTTCCAGGCCGGAGAGCGGGACCTTTTCATTACGGTCAAATACATTGTAAAGTTCCGCGGGCTCATAAACGGCCTCTATTATCTTTGCGCGGGAGTTCCAGCGCTGTATTGTTTTTTTGAGAGCTTCTATATCTTCCGCATCATCAACTTTTGAAAGCACTATAAGGCCGGCCGCGGCGATATTCTTTACCGGTTCCCGCAGTATGCCTGCCGGAAGAAGTTTTCCGTTTCCGAAAGGATTGGAGGCGTCTATGACCAATATTTCCAGATCACGATATAAAGACCGTCTTCTCTGAAAACCGTCATCAAGGACGCAAACCTGCGCCTGATATTTTTCCACGGCATATTTTCCGCCGTCATATCTGTTGACCGCGGCAATGACCGGAACCCCTGTTTCTGCGGCAAGATATACAGCTTCATCCCCGCAGGCCCGGGGACTGCTGCCGGGTTTTACGTCAAGGAGCGCGGCCTTATTTTCCCGCTTATAGCCCCGGGTAAGTATGGCCGCTTTCTTTGTCGCGGAAAGGTATTTGACAATATATTCAACGACCGGAGTTTTGCCGGTGCCCCCCGCCGTAAGATTCCCCACGCTGATAACTTTACACGGCAGGCTCTTTAGTTTTATTATTCCCAGAGTATAAAGCGCTTCTTTTATTTTAAGCCCGGCCAGGTATAAAACTGAAATTATAGATCTCATTTATTCTCCTCCGCCGTAGAGCTTGGCGGATTTCACTGACACTCAACTTGTTTACTTCCGTCCATCTATATCCTGTATTTATGCGCTTCATCAAAGAGCGCCAGTACATTTTCTACCGGCGTACCGCTTTGAATACTGTGGCAGGGCCCGATTATCAGCCCGGTTCTGTCCTTAAACAAAATATCAATATTCTTTCTGGTCTCTTTCCTGACATCCTCAGGGGTCCCAAAGGGAAGGATATCCTGATTTTCAACGGTCCCATGAAAACAAATATTTTTTCCAAACCTTTCCTTAAGTACTTTAAGTTCCATACCCTCACACCTCCATTGGATCGGGTTAAGGATATTGATCCCCATTTCAATAAGATCCGGAATTATTTCAATGATACCGCCATCGTCATGATGAAATATCTGCAAGTTGTATTCTTTCGCAAGCGCTATTGCTTTCACATAATGAGGCCAGAAGAATTCTCTGATCATGTCAATACTCATTACCAGGCCCGACTGCTGTCCGAAATCATCGGTTATCTGGCAAATATCCATATTGCCTTTAAACTTTTCAAACATTTTCCTGTGTTGTTTTAAACGGTAATCCATGACCCTGTCAAGCACAGCATGCATAAAGTCCGGGTAGAGGGCAAGATTCAAAAGCGCAGTTTCAAACCCGAAGAGTATCCAGAGATCATAGAATGGCGCTATATAACCGCACGCAACGGCATGCTTCTTGAAAATATTTTTCAGGTCTTCCGCACTTTTTGTATAATCATAATCCAGAGGGTTTTCCCAGTTAAAATCCTTGAGCGCGGCGATATCGTTGACCCCTTTTAAGGGATAGATCTCCTGCTCGAGATAGGCGCCTCCGGTCGGAAGTACAATATCCCGGTAGTAGCTCCCCCAGATCCCCGCCTTAAGGCCGTCCCGGTCTTTTCTGTCCCGGCCCGTGTAGTTAATACCGCAGCTCTCAATACCGTCAATCCCCATTTTATCTTTAATAAGCCGGCGGTCTTTGGTGTTAAAATGATTTTCAAGGCCCTGCCAGATTTCCTCGGTGGCCCAGATGTCGGTAGGGACCCTATCAACGGGTTTATGTCCTATTGAGGAAAGAATTCTCTCCCTGCAATTCATTTTTTGCTCCTGATTTTTAGTTAACATAATATACCGTGAAAACCGGCATAATATCAAGGACATAAAATACCGGCATTTTAATAATTACGCTCAAATACAAACTTCTATTACTTATTTTATATTCTTGCGGGAGACAGCACCGGCGGGATCAAGTCAACAGCAGAAAAGCTCCTGCTACTCAGGTTTTTCCTTCATTTTTTTAACTTTTTCATAGACCGCAAAAACAAGATCCTTGAGGCCTTCGCCTTTCAGCGCGGATATCGGGTAGATCCTGCCTTTTCGTTTTCCTGCCAGGTATTTCTTAAGTTTTTCAAAATTTTTCTTTGCGTTAGGCATATCCATCTTGTTGGCTACAATTACCTGGGGTTTTTTCATAAGTTCTTTGCTGTAAGCAGCAAGTTCTCTGTTGATACTTTCATAATCTTTGACAGGGCTGCGGCCATGGGCAGAAATATCTATCATATGAATAAGCACCTTGGTACGCTCTATGTGGCGCAGGAATTCATCTCCGAGGCCCAGGCCTTCCGAGGCACCTTCTATTAATCCCGGGATATCCGCCCAGACAAAACTGGTAAATTCGTCTATTTTTACGACCCCCAAATTTGGAGAAAGCGTGGTAAACGGATAATTTGCTATCTTGGGATTTGCATTGCTTGTTTTAGAAAGAAGCGTTGATTTTCCGGCGTTTGGATAACCAATGATGCCTACATCCGCAATGGTCTTAAGTTCCAGCAGAAGATCCCTTGCTTCCCCTCTTGCCCCCTGTTCCGCTATCCTGGGAGCCTGAAAGGTGGAAGTCATATAGGAAGCATTGCCTCTGCCCCCTTTACCGCCTTTTGCCGCGATATATTTCTGCCCTTCTTTAAGAATATCCGTTAACAGCTCACCGGTATTGAAATCCCGGACAACCGTACCCAGGGGCACTTTTATTATGATATCCTTCGCGTTCCTGCCGTAGCAATTGCTTCCCAGCCCGTGCTCGCCATAATCCGATTTAAAATAGGGCCGGTACTTGAAATCAATAAGAGTAGCCATGCTATTGGTGCCGACCAGGATAATATCTCCGCCTTTGCCGCCGTTACCGCCGTCAGGTCCGCCGCGGGGTATATATTTCTCGCGCCGGAAACTTATGCATCCCCGCCCGCCGTCGCCCGCCTGCACGAATATTTTTACCTTATCTATGAACATGTGTGTATTTTAGCATAATTTGAGCGTTTATGAAATGATTGTTTTAGGCCCGGAGCTCCGGCTGATGGCCCGCCTTAGGGCGAGATCCTCTCCAAAGTTATTCTTTGGAGGAGACAGATGTGATGTGAGATGACACAGATGGATTCTGGTTAAGAATCTGTTTTGCCCGCAGGCAATAATTAGAGTTCAGCCAAGTTTAACTATTTCGCCCGGTTTGATATTTTTTAGTTTATTCTCGAATGTGAACCATAGCGTTTCAGCCGATCTATTTTCAAGGTGTTTCATCTCAACGGAGGCAGAGAGGCCATTCCAGGCTGTAACGTAATTATAGATCTCTATATTGGTCGCGTACCATATTCCGGGGTTTTTTCCGGTAAGTTTTGCAAAATCTTCAATGCGCTCCCAGCTATTTTCCCTGGCAAACTCAAAACTGTGCCCCCACAGGTAGAATAATTTTTGTCTGTTATCATTCAGGCCGTATTTAGCCCATAACTCGCGGAAATCAGCGCTTTGATGACAGGTCGGGGTCCAGTGCAAAAAATCCTCAGGTAATTCAAAATTAGGAACGCTGATACCCGCCCTGGAATATAATATTCCGGCTTTTCTTAATATGTTTTTTACTCTTTCATCATTAGTGTCCGCGCAGGGATAGGCCATACCGCGTACCGGACAGCCTGTAAGCTTTTCAAGATTACGGCGGTCTTCAACTACCTCAGAGAAGATAACAGCATCCGGACAACGCCAGAGGTGCGGGTGTTCCTGCGAATGTACCGCCACCTCGTGGCCTTTGAATACTTTCATCAGTTCTTTTTCATTGATAAAGTTCTTTTTATAATTTTTCGCCTCTGAAGCGCCGAAAATAATATTATTTATTTTTTTCCTGAAGACCTGTTTCCCGGTAAATTCAAATATACCGCTGTTTATATTCCAGGTGGCTTTAAGCCCGTACTTGTTCAGGAGCGCAGCCAGGCGGCGGTCATACCTGGTCCCGTCATCCCAGCTGGTAGTAAGAGCGCCTGCTTTGCCCCGCGGCCAGGAAAAAATAAGTCTGTTCATCAGATTTTCTCTCCGTACAAATTAAAACGGCAGGCAAATTTCTTGCCTGCCGTTATTAACCGCTCTTTTACTTTTTCTCGTCTTTCTTTTTTTCTTCTTTCTTGGGTTCTTTCTTTTCGGCAAGCTTTACGCTTATAACTTTATCGGCTTTAAGAGTAACTTCTACCATCGCGCCTTCCTTAACATCTTTTAAGGATTCAAGGATCTTCGCGTCAATAACAAAAGTTTTCTTATCTGCTTTTTTCTTTTTCCCAAGATCTACAACTATTTCTTTTTTCTCTTTATCTATGGAAACAAGCATTCCGACGGATTTAACAATGTCCTTGGTATCCGCGGCTTTATCACCTGCGGCTTTTTTATCCGCTTTATCCGCAGCAAATCCAACAGCAGCAAACGCAAACAAAACTACGAGAACTACAACTAACTTTTTCATTCTTTTTCTCCCTTTTTTGAATTTATTTTTTTAATAATAAGACCATAAATATCAGGACATTACAGGCGGAGCCCGTGTCCCAGACACAACATAGTAATTTGATCTGACAACTACAGAAGTCAAATATTTTTTAACAGCCAGCAGGATTAAGAATAAATTTGCCAGAATAGCCGTAAAAAATAAACAGCCGTTTAAATTCTGAAAGATCAAGGGGTCAATATTTACTGAACCTTCATTTTCATTGCTAAAAAAGAAGATCCTTACGCAAAGAGTAATATTCGTAAATACAAGACAAGAAACTATAACTGCTATAAAAAGCATTATGGCCTTGCAATCTACTTTTCTCATAACTAACGAGAAACATTATACCATAATTAAATAATAATTCAATATAAAATCTGCCAAACACCGGGCTATTCATGTTTTACCGACAAAGACCGTTCGATTCCCTTTATTATTAAATAGAAATACTCACCTGGTCATATCAGGTAAATACGGATAGCTAAG
>CAITEH010000048.1 GCA_903891415.1 Candidatus Firestoneibacteriota bacterium | reverse complement strand
GGCGCATTCGTCTATTTGGTTAGGACATCACCCTCTCAAAATGTTTTAATCCCTTGCTGTTTTCCTCAAAACCTTTAGTAAGTTTGAGTTAATAATCAATTCTCTAAAACCTCACTGTGTCTCAATTAGTCATAAATAGGCGTAATTAAGGCCTTTTATGATGATTTTGGACACAAATCAGTCACACGGTGAGGAGAAAGCAATGGAAAAACAAAGTAAAACAAGAAGTCTCTCAAATATCCAATTCCCTTCTGTAGGCGAAAATGAATTAGTTCAAATCGATAGAAATGTGTCCTTCTCCTCCTACTTTGCTTCTGTTAACGATAAAAATAGCAAGAAACAGGATTTCGTCAGAAAAATAGAGTATATGGATCCGGAAGGCAAGTTAATTAAAAAAACGGTTACAATACCGCTTACTAAGATTGGTGAAAATGATTACGATGTTCTGAATACTTTTGATTATAAAACCATGTCAATTATAAAACATTTATGGAAGTGCGCTAATGTTTCGTATGAACAATCAGTTAATTTTACAGTCGGAGAAATTATACATATATTTGATTGGCAGCGAGGCGGAGGAAATTATGATGTTGTAGTTCGCTCTCTTAATAAATTAAAATTAATTCCAATTATTCACACTTATGAATATAAAATTACAGGAAAGAACGGAGAGTCCGGGAATAAAAGAGATAAAAAAGTATTTAATATTATCAACGATTTGGATCTCTCAGAATCAGAGATTGCAGGCAAAGATCCTACCTGCGCATGTACCTTTAGATTAAATATTCATGTCATAGAGAATTTGATAAATAAATACTCTGACCCTGTAGTTTTAAAAACAATAATACCTCTTGATAACGAAATGGCTATTAAATTGTATAACCTCTTGGAAAAAAAGCTGGAACATAAAACGGTCTACAGTGCAAGCGATAAGGAAATATATAATAAGCTTGCAATGAATGATCCGGGATACTCCTCCCTGCGCCTGAGAAAATTAATTCCGGCACTAAAACTATTGGTTGGTAAAAGAATTTCTACGGGATATTTAAAGAATTTCTTTTATAATAAACATGCTGAAGACGGAAAGGGGAGAATTATTACAATCTACAAAGTGTCGGATAATCCTTTTTTATCAAAATCGGATATAGATGCCGCGATAATTAATATTATAAATAAATTTGATCATACATTGCCGAAATTTGAGGGACAGCTAAAGCCCAAAACTGCCAGAACATTATTAAATATTACGTCTCTTGTTGTAATATTTAAAACAATAGATGTTCTCGGTTACCTTATAAATGAAAAGAAGAAATATATTAAACGTCCTGTTGGCTGGATAACTGATTCAATAAACGGCAAATGGGATAATAATATAAAGTTTGAGGAAATGAATACCTTGGAAAAGAAAAAAGTCGGCATACAGAAAGAATGCGTTAATGCTGAAAATGAGAAAGAAAAATTGAAAAAAGACCAGGAATATATAAATAAATACGACACGATAATCAGTAATCTTAGTATTGAAAATATGAAAAAGTTAGAAAGTTTAGCTGAAGATATTGGTAAGAAAATTCTTGGGTTGCCTAAAAAAAAGATAAACGAAAGAACATTTAAAAGTTTTATGAGGCAATGTTTGCATGATGGGACCTTTGGATATAAGTAGTGAATAGCTGACAAATATTGGGTGAATAGCCGGCAAATATTTGACTTTGTTTGCCACATCTTAAAGTACTAATTCTATAGTGAAACATAAGGCTCTTAATATGCCTTAATATGTAAGGCTAATTGAGATATGTGAAATATGGTTAAAATATGAGTTTAATAGTTTTACTGGGAATAGGCTACAAATACCTCGGGGAATAGCCGGCAAATTATTGGTGAATAGCTGACAAATTTATGTCCATTATTCACATGTATTAAATTATGGCCGAAATGACAGAAAAAGGTGGCACCGTATATGCCTGTATTTATAAGGCATATTACACTCATCGCGATATTGATGAAAGAGCTAGATATGATGCATTTGCTGAAAACAGGTAAATAAGCCGTTGGTGAATAGCTTACAAATTTTGGTGAATAGCCGGCAAATATTCGTGAATAGCTTACAAATAATGGTGAATAGCCGGCAAATGAAGCAGAATTGGTGTTTAGAAATCAGGCGTTTTACTGATCTCTTATATATTGTTCTTATAGTTTGTATATATAAACAACAGACAAGAACTTTGTTGTTCCTCTTTTTTAAAAGAGAAGGAGAAAAATAATGGCAAAAAGGATAGTCATGTATAACCACAAAGGCGGGGTCGGGAAGACGACGAGCGCGGTCAATTCGGCCACCTACTGCGCGCTTGCCGGGAATAGGACACTCCTGGTGGATATGGATCCCCAAGGGAATGCTTCCGGAAACCTGAGCTATAACATCTACGATGTAAATGCAAATAAAACAAGTAAGACGATTGTTGAGGTTCTTTTAAATAAAGCTTCTGTAAGGGAAGCGCGGACAATGTTTGATACCAAAGAGCTTGAAACGCTTCATCTTTTGGCTTCAGATAATCGTATGAACGAGATAAGCACTACTCTGAGTGATAAACTCGGGCGAGAATTAATACTTCATCAGAAGCTTAAGGAAGTTGACAAAGAGTATGATTATATCTTTATCGACTCGCCTCCTCAGAAAAGTATTTTTTCCATGAATTCTCTTCTTGCTGCGAATTACATCGTGATACCGTTCTTCCCCGGACAATACGAAATCATGGGGCTTAAACAATTATTGGATATGTTTGATGAAGTAAAAAAAGCAAGCGAGGTACATCCAAAACTTCTAGGAATTTTGATAACGATGTACTCGAAAACAAAAGCCATGAGAAATATAATTAAGAGCTTGGCCGATGTGTATGACGAATTGATTTTTGAAAAAGCAATTCCACTTAGTACGGTCGTTAAGCAATCTACTGTTGATGCTCGGCCGTTGTACTATTCAAACGGCAAGAGTCCGGCGGCTCTGGCGTATAAAGATTTCACAATAGAATTACTGGAAAGAATTAAAAAGTACGAAAAGGGGGTTTAATGAATGACAAAACTAGGAACATAAAAGATATACTTTTTGGAAGCGGAAATAATCCTGCAAACAAAACTTTTGCAGAAACAAGTACAAATGCTCTGACAAAAAATCAGTACGAAGTAACAAAAAATTCTACCGGAAACTTTCTGGAGAGCGTTGTTTATGAGGTTCCAATCAGTGATATAGACCAAAGTGATAAACGGTTTCAAATGAGGCTTCCCGATCACGATATAAGTGAAATTAAGAAAAGTATTGAAGAAAAAGGTCAGCAAACACCTGCTGTTCTGCTTCAAATGAAAGGGCACGATAAGTTTATAATAATCTCCGGATTTACCAGGACACAGTCAATCTGTGAATTAAAAATAAATATCGTTAAAGCCTTTATAAAAAAAGATATTCAAGAAGTAGAAGCTCTAACTATTGCCTTGATAGAAAACGAAGCGCGAAAGGATCTTACCGACTGGGAAAGAATTCAAGGGGTTGTAAAGCTCGTAAAGGGCGGAAAAACGGTAACTCAAGTTGCGGCTGACATAGGCAAGAAGCATAGCATAATTTCCCTTTACCAGAAAGTGTATGATTCGAAAGAGTCTATTAGAGAAGCATTAAAGACAAATCAAATAAATTTCTCACAAGCTAATGCGCTCGCAAATGTTCAGGATAAACATAGCGATAAGCAAATAGAAGAATTAATTTCAAAATCAAAGGATTTAAGTGTTCAGAATACTAAAAATGTAATTGCAGAGATACTTAAAGGAGATAATCAAGTCGGAGATGCTG
>CAITEH010000047.1 GCA_903891415.1 Candidatus Firestoneibacteriota bacterium | reverse complement strand
GCCCGTTTTCACAGACAATAAGCACGCTTGTTCAGATCGGCGCGCCGAATAAACTATTACTGGATATAGGATTTTCATTTAGCAGTTTTTGTCTTGCATTATTCGGGTACGGATTATTCAGGTTGGGCAGGAAGGAATCCAATAGATACAAAGCTTTCTCCGGTTTGACCCTCATTGCAGGCGGAATAGCGGGTATATTGATAGTTTTGTTTCCCAAGGATTCGGATTTTGTAAACTTGAGCTTGACGGGTTTTGTGCATCATTTAATTGCCGGTGTGCTGACTATTTTTGCCATGATCAGTATCTTATTTTCCGAGCTTGGAGAATTTAATAACGGAGCATTCCGAAGTTATTCCAAAATTTCAATAATCCTGATCTTTGTTTTTGCGGCCGTCACAGTAGTTGCAGGCCAATCTACGAATTCTTTAGTGGGCCTTTTTGAACGGATAACAATATTTCTTTACCTTCAATGGATGATGGTGATGTCTGCTTTAGTTTTAAAACACAGCGTAAGCGAGAAAACCTCGGAAAAGATCAAACGTATTTCAAAAACCATTATTTATAAGATAAAAAGAACAGTTAAAGGTTAAGGTATAAAAGTGAGGATTGCTTGACCAGAAAAATAAACATAATATTGACCGTACTGACACTGATACTCTCTGTGTCGCTTACGGCCTGGTTCTTCTGCTTAAGGAGGGCAGTCCCTGTAACAGCAGGTGCAGAAAAGCCGGCAGATGCCAGTAAAGCCTCCTTTGCTTTTTTATATCTGGAACACACCTTCAATGTTAAAGAAAAGGACCAGGGGTTTAAGAATATAGTAAGTATCCGGAAAAAAAACAATATATACTACTTCGATAGCCGGGATATAAAAGGCAAAAATACCGTGACCGAGGCAAAATTAAATATGGATTTTGAAACTATTGAATGGAAATTCAGTAATCCCAAAAAAAATATTAATGTAAAAGCCGTAAGAACAGGAAATAAGATATTTGTCACAGGAACCTTTGACAAAAAGGAAAATAACAAAAAAGAAATAAATATAGATGAGCGTAAATGGCAGCAGATCTACCAGCTGGGAATGATGAAATTTGCGGTTAAGGAAGCAAAGGGGAAAAACATTGAGTTTTGGTGCCTGAATCCCGATGATCCGGGAAATGCGATGGTAATTGCTGCCGCCAAAGAAGGGACCGAAACAATTATGCTGAACGGCAGAAAAATTGAAGCAGCAAGGCTGAGAATATGCCTTGCGGGCTTGCTTTCAGTTTTCTGGACAGGTGATTATTGGTTCCGGGTGTCGGACGGTTTTTTTGTCAGGGCAAAGGTCAGCGGGGATATTTTTGTGGAATTGAAGGAAGAAAAACAAAGGTAGTAATACAATAAAATTATTAGAATTTGGCACGCCGGGTAACTATGTTAACGGCGCTAATATCGCGGGTTTCAGAAAAGTCGCGGATTCAATGCCGGATCTGGGTTTAGTTTAACAAAAATGCAAAAGGGCTCCGGCTAATATTGTCCGGAGCCCTTTTTTTATGAAAAATATTTATGCTTCCCTTTACCATATATATACGTATATAATATTGGAGGAAAAGGTAAATCCGGTAAAAAGAGGTTTAATATGAAAAAAATGTCGGTCTTATACCTTGCCTTCCTGTTCGTTTCCTGCCTTTATGCCGGCCAGCTCACAGTCGAAGGCACTTACACTACCAGCTTTAAAAGTAATACGCCGTATACTTTTAAAGGCACGCTTTCTTCAAAGAGTGATACCGAATATGAAGGTGAAATAACAGCCCCCTGGAATGGAAAAGATCAATTTTACAAAGGGACTATAAGCGGTAAGCCCGGAAGCGGTTCTCTTGCCGGGGATTTTATTATGACCTCTTCCAAGAGGCATTTTACTTTTACGATAAATCCGGGCGGAAGTAACTACAGCGGGAATGCCCTGGAGGGCGGGAAAATAGTCGGAGTCCTCAGCGTAAGAGTTTCCGGCGGAGAGAGCAGTGCTGCCGCCTCAAGCAGTGTCCCGGATATTTCAGAAGCAGTGGCCGAAGCCGTGAGCAAGCAGACCGGTATTTCCAAGGAAACTGTGCTGGAACTTTTTAAGAACAAGGGCATCAGTAAAGATGAGGTCATAGCTGTGTGCGCCGCCGCGGAGCTCACAAAAGGTGATACGGCGGAACTCTATAAGAAGAGAAAGAAGGTTAATACAAATTTTGAGTTCTTATATGACTTGAAACTTGAAAAAGATACAAAGGCAAGCGTGGAGGCCCTCATCAAGAAAATTAAAGCAGCTCTGGAAGAGGAAAAAAACAAGAAAAAGTAAGAAGCGGTGTCAAAAAATATTTCAAAATTAGGAGAATATGAGATGAAGAGCCGTACCGGAGAACTTTCCCTTCAGCACTTTTATTTATTATTTTCACGCGGGCTGATAAGAGCCGTTGCGGGAACGGCGGGAATTATTTTTGCCTGTTTCCAGCTGCAGGCCGCGGAGCTTAAACTTCCTGCTATTTTTGGGGATCACATGGTATTGCAGTGCGGAACGGCCGCACCTTTTTGGGGTACAGCGGGTGAAAATGAAGAGGTTACCGTAACTGCCGGTACGGTCTCGGGCAAGGCCAAAGCCGGGGCTGACGGAAAATGGTCGCTAAAACTTAACGGCCTTAAAGCCTCGGAAAAACCCCTTGAGGTCACTGTTTCCGGAGCTTCCGGCAAAGTCACCTTCAAGGACGTTCTTATAGGAGATATTTGGGTGTGCGGCGGCCAATCGAATATGGCTTTACGCTTGGGCGAGACCATAGACGGCAAGGCAGTCCTGCCCGCGGCAAAATATCCTACCCTCAGGTTTTTTAATGTAGCTACGGCCACTTCCCTGAAACCGCTTGAGGACTGCAAAGGTAAATGGGAGCTTTGCACACCCGAAACGGCGGCCCGTTTTTCGGCGGTCGGGTTTTTCTTTGCAAAAAATATTCTTGAAACACAAAAGCTCCCGCTGGGTATGATAGGTTCTAATCAGGGAGCTACCCCGGCTCAGGCCTGGACCAGTATGGAAGCGCTGTCTTCCGATCCGGAATTAAAAAATGGCTTCGTTGAGCTGGACAAGGTTATGGCAAATCTTGATACTGTCCGGGCTGAACACGAAAAATGGATGAAGGAATGCGGGACGGAATATAAGGAAAGCCTTAAAAAATGGTTTGCGGACAGCTGGGCCGCCCAGCAGAAAAAAACCCCGGTGTCTCCGCGGCCTAAACAGCCTGCTAAGCCCGAACCTCTCGATCCTGACGGTTCTACCTCTTTTCCGACGGTACTTTTCAACGGTATGATCCACCCGTTGATACCTTTTGGTATCAAGGGAGTAGTTTGGTATCAGGGTGAATCAAACGCGGGTAAACCCGGGCTTTACCGGAAACTTTTCCCGTTGATGATAAAAGACTGGCGCAGTCATTGGGGCCAGGGAGATTTTCCCTTCCTTTTCGTGCAGTTGCCGAATTACGGCAAGCGGCAGGCCGAACCGCAGGAGCAGGACGGCTGGTCCTTTGTGCGGGAATCGCAGCTGCTGGGGCTCAAGTCCGCCACTAATACGGGCATGGCGGTGACTGTTGATATCGGCTACGGGGACAATCTTCATCCTCCTACCAAGGCCGGGGTCGGCTACCGGCTTGCGCTGGCCGCGCGGCATATCGCCTACGGAGAAGAACTGGTATTTTCCGGCCCGCTCTATGACTCGCATAAGATAACAGGAAATAAGATCACCGTAAAGTTCAGCAATACGGGTACCGGCCTTAAGCTCGCGAAAGCTCCGTATCCTTCCGGCAACAAAGACACTCCGGTGGATGAGCTCAAGGGCTTTGCTGTCTGCGGCGCGGATAATAAACTTGTCTGGGCAAAAGCCGTAATCGAAGGGGCCGATTCCGTTACCGTCTGGAGCGAGAAGGTGGCAGAACCTAAAAAGGTCTATTATGGCTGGGGAGCTGATCCGGAGGTGAACTTATACAACAGCGCGGATCTGCCCGCGTCTCCGTTCCGCACCGATACTACTTTACCAAAATAATATTTAGCCCGGTGCCAAAAGAGTCAAGGAAAAGAAAAATGAAAAATAAAATAGGCCTGTTAATTGTTTTCTGCTTTATTTTGCTTCAATATTATAGTACAAATGCAATTGCCGAAACGAAAACAGGCGGGGAGGTTCCTATCACACAAGGCCAGCGGATCTTCTATACCGGTCACAGTTTTCACGTTTTCATCCCTCCTATCATGGATGATATTGCCGTTGCAGCGGGTATTTCCGGACAAAAAAACCTGGGCTTGTCCTCTATCGGCGGTTCGCGGGTCATTCAGCACTGGGAAGTGCCTGCCAAAAACAATCAGGCAAAAAAGATATTGCTTACGGGCCAGGCCGATGTATTGACGCTGGCACCTATTTTCCTGCCGGATAAAGGCATAAAATTATTCGCCGTTCTTGCGCTTGAGAATAACCCCAATATCCGTATCACCGTTCAGGAAGACTGGCTTTGGCGGGACACGTATGAACCGATAAGTAATTTGGCCGTACCAAAAAGTTTTGACTATGATGCTATGACCGGCGCGGAGCTCCTCAAGATCCACGCGCCTGTTTTTAAAAGCATTGATAACCATATCGCGGAACTAAATGAACAGTTTGGCAGGCAGGTTCTGTTCATTGTTCCGGCAGGCCAGGCGGTTATTGCCCTGCGCGAGCGGATCCGGACCGGAAAAGCCGGAGGGTTAAGGACCCAAACAGAGTTATTTGCCGACCGGATAGGACATCCCCGTGAAGTGCTGAAAGTACTGGTGGCGTATTGCCATTATGCCGTCATTTACCGCCGCAGTCCCGTGGGCTTGCCGGTTCCGGAAATCCTGGCCAAAGCTAAAAAGCCGGAGTGGGGAAAAGAAACTGTACGCGTGCTTCAGGAAATCGCGTGGGAAGCCGTGCTACAGCATCCTCTAAGCGGGGTGCAGGATACAAAATCAACAGGCAGGAGTAAATAGAAAAAATTTCTGGCTGTGTTCGTTCTACCTGTCCCCCGGAACAATAGTATTTTAGCGGTACAAGGAGGAGCAATGTTTAAAAGAAATACCCTTGTGTTAATTACCGGCCTGGCCGTTTTCTTGAGTTTTTCAACAGGAGCTTTTTGCGAAACGGCAAAGAGTTTTCACGCAAAGATGATGGCCAATCCCAATATAAATAAATCCTCCGGAGAAGCCTTTTCCTGGTTCGCTGCCTACGGAATTGAAGGTTTTATCCAGGGTTACTATGTTAATAATAAAGATAGAGCCTGGCTGGAAGAGGCAAGCAGCTACTATGATTTTCTGATATCAAAAATGGAAAAAGAACCCGACGGATATATGGGCTGGGTGGGCCCGTATTTCGGCCTGGAACCGGAGGTTGGCTCCGTGGTAATAGGGGATGCCAATCTTATAGATGCCATGCTGGCCTTTTCCGAAATAGTAATGAAAGACCCCTCCCTGAAAAGTTCTCCGCTCGGAAAAAAAGCCGAAGAGTATATTGCTCTGGCCCGGAGTGTTTTAGTCGAGAAATGGGATAAAAGAGGCGGCTACTATGAGAACGGGATGTTCGCCTCCTATCTTAATACCGGTATTGTATTTGATAAAGGCGCTAACCAGCTTAGGGCCCTGCCCGGGAAAAAGTGGAGCGAAAACCTGAATAAACACGCGCGCATGGGGGTTTGTTTTCTGAAATTATTCAGGATTACAGGCGAGCAGATGTTCCGGGACCGGGCAGAAAAGATCTTCAGCCACTATAAAGCCATAATGAGATATCATAAAAGTGAAGACCGGTATTTTTGGAATTTCTGGGAGCCGCTGGCTCCTTTTGATTTTAAACCCGAAGGAGACAATGCTGCCTCCTGGGTTGCCGTGCATCACTCCAACGCGGGTTATCAAATGATAGAATGTTCTTTTCTTGTCGAGGCCTATCATACCGGCGTAGTTTTCAGCGAAGACGATATGAAGAAGATCATTAATACAAACCTCTGGATGTGGAATAATTCTCTTACCGATATACATTTTAAAGCTTCTGACGGGGTGGCTAAAACCCCGGGCTACGCGAAAAAACCCGGGTCGGATGCCGGGTGCTTATGGCCTTCCCTGGCGGATTTAAATCCAAAGATAAGGGAGATCTATGCGGCCCAGTTAAAGAAGAGCAGGAATGAGCTGGAGACCGGTTATTTTAATAAAGTCACCTGTAAAGAATCGCCTTCTTTCAAAAGAAAGTACGTCGCCGGGGAGGTAAAGCTTCCTGAGATACAGATCTATCCGAGTACGGAAATAGTCATGGCGGTCGCTATTCCCTCTGATTTCTCGGCGAGCAAAGGGGAAACGACCAGGATAGCCGTCAAAGTTAATGTGAAAGGAACGGTAAAAGTTAACTTGTTCAGCGCGGATGGCAAAACCCCGCTGTTCGAGATAGGGACTATTCCAATAAGCCCGTATAAGGATATGTACGGGGTCAGCTCAATAACCTGGGACGGAAAAGATAAAACCGGTAAACCCCTTGAAGGAAGTTACCGTGTGAGATATACTCTGAATGACAGTACAAGAGAATGGAAAATAAAAATTCGCTAACTTCACCGATAGATAATAATTTCCTTACGGTCAAGTTAGCTCCGGGATAATCCGCATCCCGCCGGGACTAAGGCGGGGAGGACCCGGAGAAATTCAAAGAAAAAAAGGGGAATTGACTATGAAATTATTTAACAGTACTGTTTTGACTGCCTGCCTGCTTACCGTTTCGTTTTCCTTTCTGCCTGCCGCGGATGCGCTGCCGGTACCGGAAAAAGAGAACCTTATTCTAAAAGTTCTTCCCTTGTCCGGCGAGCCTTCTCCCGATGTGCCAAAGAAACTTATTCTGGTAAAAGAGGACGGTATTGTAGCGATCGGGGATTCAATAACTGAATTCGGCGGTTATCTCCGCAAAACCTATGCTGCGCTGGCAGAACTCTATCCGGACATGGAGTTACACAGGATCATAAATGCGGGCATAAGCGGTCAAAAAGCAGAGGATCTGGTCAAGCGGTTTCCGGCTGCTATTAAACGCAAGCCCGCTGTCGTAACTATCAGCATCGGTATCAATGATGTCTGGCACCGTCAGGGCGCCCCCCATGACGGAAAGATACTTAAAAATTATAAAGAGAACATTAATAAAATGGTGGATATGGCGCAGGAAGCGGGGGTTAAAGTTATTCTCCTTACTCCCACAATAATAATGGAAGATCCAAATTCAGAAGGTAATAAACGCTTGCTTCTTTATGTTAATGCCATGAAAGAGGTGCAGGCCGAAAAGAAATGCGGCCTGGCCGACCTGCATGCAATGTTCCTTGAAGCTCTCAAGCACAAGCCGGCCGGCCTTACGGGCAACTGGCTTACGAAGGACGGGGTGCACATGACTCCGCTGGGTGACGCGCTGATGGCGCTGGGGGTGTTACGCGCGCTGGGTGTTCCCGACGCGGAACTCGCGAAACTGAAATAGTGTTTGGGTAGCGTCAAACAGTAAATGAAAGAAATGAAGAAAAAGGCAGTTAAAAATAAACTTGGGATAGCAGAAGTAGTTATCTGCATAGCTTGTCATCCTGCCTGTCCGCCTGTGGAGGAAGTCTCTTTTGACGAAGGATCTCCGTATTTTAAGTCTGAAAAGCAGGGATGTTTCGCCGGGAAAAAAACGGCTCAACATGACAAGAAAAAGACTGGTAGGCAATTTAAATCTGAAGAAGTGCTTGTAAAAGTAGATTTAACCAGAGATTTACTAAAAGAAGTTTGACGATATCGCTTTTGTGAAAGGAGGGAAATTATGCTGAAAAATATTGTTCTCCCGGTGTTTGCGGTATGCCTGGCGGTATCTTTGCAGGCGGCGAAGCTGACTGAAGGTTTTGAGGATAAAGCAGCGCTAAAAAAATGGGAGGTGCAGGGAGACGCGGTAATTTCACAGGAACAAAAACACGGAGGTAATTCCTCTCTTTTTGTCCCGAACGGCGCGACAGCGGTTTTTAAATTCAGCCCGGAGAATAAATTCGGCACTGTTACGATGTGGGTGTATGATTCTTTTGTTAATAAAAAAGGCAAAGGCAGCGGCCCCTACTTCGGGTTGATGAACAGCGAGGAGGAAAAAGCTGTCATAATATTGAGCTTTGCTCCGCAAGTATCTCCCACGGTCTACAGCGATATTTTTACCGCTGAAACTAATTGGTCGAGCCCCTGGTCTTCCGGTATTCAAAGAGCAAGAAAGGCCTGGGCTAAATTTACCTTCACTTTTACCGATGATAAGACCCTGGGGGTCACCTGCAATGAAGATAAAGAAGATACCACCTTCCCGACAAAACTTGAATTTTTCAACAAGGGAGCGAACAGCATAATTCTTGGCGGCGGGCCCAATCTCGGAGCCAAGAACGAGACCTTTTATTTTGATGATATAGAAATAGATGTAAAGGATGCAGCAAAAGAAGAGCCAAAAAAGTAGACTCTGAACTGTTTTGGGCGCCTGTAAAAGCAGGGCGCCCTTTTGTTTGTTCGCGGGGTGTTTTGTAAATAAGATGTTTAGCGTCAAAAAATATGGCAGAAACTGCTGTATTAACAGAAATTTTCCGTTCTCTGTATTTTTTGTAGTTGCCTCATTTATGAGGCCGGACCCGGGTGGAAAACAATTGTAAATTTAATGTTGCCTGATTCTGCCGTATTAAGTTAAAATATTAATATATATTTAAGAATGCTGCCGTATAGGATAACCAGTGAAACGATTTTATGGCTGTGTAATATTTATTATTACGCTTGCGCTTTATGCCGCGGGTACCTGCCCCACCGTGTTTGTCGGGGACGGGGGGGAACTTATCTCCGCGGCGTATCTTATGGGTATTCCGCACTCCCCGGGCTACCCGCTGTTTTGCCTGCTGGGGAAACTCTTTACCTGGCTGCCGCTCGGGACAATTGCTTTTCGCGTTAATCTTGTCGCGCCCTTTTTCGCGGCTTTGGCCGTCCTTTTTCTCTACTATTTTCTAAAGAAGGCAGCCTCCTGTTCAGGGTTATTCGCGTTTCTTTTTGCCGCTCTCTTTGCTTTTACCGAGGCCTTCTGGTCCCAGGCAACGCATGCCAAAGGCGCTCTCTATATAATGAACATATTCTTTCTCGCGCTCTGCTCCTGGCTCCTGGCAAGCTGGTATTACGAACGAAAAAATAGATACATATATCTGGTTGCGTTCTTTTCCGGACTGGCCCTGGCCAATCATCATACCGCGCTGGCTTTTCTCCCCGGGTTCCTGTTGTTCTTTTTTTTCTCAGACAGGCGGCGCGTAATGAATATTAAACTTATGGCAGGGTCCCTGCTTTTTTTCCTGGCCGGTCTTGCGGCCTATTTGTATCTTCCCCTGCGGGCGGCGGAATATCCCCTGCTTAATTCCAATAACCCGGCAGATCTTAAAGGGATGCTGGAGCATATCCTGAGGTCCCAGTACGGTGCGCTTTCAAAAAACAGTATGACTTTCGGGTTATTCTTAGCCCAGGCACGGAATATATTTTTCCAGTTAAACAGGCAATTTACTTTGCCCCTTGTGCTTTTGGCTCTGCCCGGGCTCTATGTTTGCGCGCGAAAGTTCAGACCCTGGTTTTATTTCAGTTTCACGGTTTTTTTACTTGTGTTGGCCGGTATCGCGGCGGTCATAAATACCGAACTCACCCCGGCTTCTCTCGCCGCCAATAATCTTTTCTTTCTGCCGGTGTATTTCATGGTCCTGCTCTGGCTCTATTTTGGAGCCCTGCAGTTGAATACCGGGCTCAAGAACAGGACTGCGGCCTTTCTCCTGCCGGCGGCCGTCGCTTTTTTTGCAGTTTTCTTCTTGCTGTCAAATTTTAAGAGCAATGACAAAAGCGGTAATTACCTCGCCTATTCTTACGGAGTAAATACTCTACGCTCCTGCGATAACGGGGGTGTTATTTTCCTGAATGAAGACACGCCGCTCTACCAACTGGCTTACCTCCAGTTTGTAGAAAAAGCCCGGCCGGACATCACGGTCTGCGATGAAAACGGCGAGGCGTACAGGACCCTGCTTACCAAATATGATAAGGGGGTTGTCTATAAAAATTTCCTGAGTATAAAGGCGGAGGCGTATCTTGAAGCAGCGCTGAAAACGGACAGGCCGGTCTACCATACAATAGAAAGCGGGGTCTTTGCCAATAAACCTTTTAAAAATATCCCTTCCGGTATCCTCTACCGGGTGCAGCGTGCCGGTGAAATTGTAAGAGACAGCGGAAGGATATTTTCTTTCAGCGATACCGGTACCGGGGAAAAGAATTATGATATCTTTAACAGGGATATGCTGGCGCGTTACAGGGTCTTTAAAGCCGATTATCTGTTTTCTATTTTGAAGAAAGAAGAGTCGCTCGCTGAGCTTACCGCCGCGGGCGCTCTTTCCTCTGATATGGATTGGCTGCAGCATGAGATAGGCACCGTCTATGCCCGGTATGGTTACACAAAAGAATATCTCCTGCAGATGGAAAAAGCCGCTGCCCTGTACCGGACTTCCTTTGAACGCAGGAATAACCTCGGGAATGCTTATCTGGGCGCGGGCCGGCTTAACGAAGCGGTACGGGAATTTGACGCCGCGGCAAAGAGCGCCCCGGAAATTGCCGCCCCGTTGCACAATAAAGGCATAGCGCTGAACGCGCTCGGTAAAAAAACGGAAGCGAAAGAGGCGTTTGCAGCCGCCGCTCTGCTCGGACAGTCCGAGAGCTGGCAGGCCCTGCTCGGGCTCTACCTGCAGGATGGCGAGCTTGCCAATGCCCGCGTCCTGCTTAAAAAACTGATAAAAACCGATCCAAGAAATATTGACTACTATACAAATGCGGGTGTGGCTTTTGAAAAACAGGGCAAGAGCAAAGAGGCAGAAAAAATATATCTGGATGTCCTCGCGGTCAAACCGGGCGACCCGTACGCGAGGATAGATCTGGGCAATATTTATATAAACAGAAACCAGGTCAATGAAGCCGCTGCGGAATATGAAACTGCGCTTAAATATAACCCCGGGCTTGTTGAGGCCTACTATAACCTGGGTGTAGCTTTTCTCAAACTTAACAGGCCCGAAGAAGCAAAACGTTCCTGGCAGAAAGCACTGGAACTAAACCCCGCACATACCGGAGCAAAAGAAGCCCTTAAATATATAAAATAGGCCGGAGGGCAAATATTTTTATCCGGCAAATTGTCTTTTAGTTTCCAAAAAAGATGAGGAATATAGTATAATATCAAAGGTTTTGGAAAATAGAGCAATAGACAATAGAAGGCAATCGAATTACAAAATATGATTATCGGTTCCACTTGTCAATTTTAATTCCCTTCAAGAAGCAATCAACTTTGTTAAGAAGAATAGAAAGAAATGGGTTATAATGACCTTCAGAAAAAAGGAGTTTCTGAATGATGTTGGTAATGAGAATATTTGATGATGTTGAAAGAGTCGGGCAATTATGCAAGAGTTTGGATCCATTTGAGGCGCAAAGCTGTGGAAGATTGCAGTTGTATTAAAATAGGACATTCTTTGCGTTGCCATAAACAACTTGACAAAATTCATGAGTGTAATGTACAATTAGCTAGAGGGAAAAAGAGCAGATGGGTCAACTAAAAATATCTACAAGTATTATTAAGTGTTTATTGATATTGAAAATTGCGGGGGAGAAATGGAAAATGTTTTGATAAAAGATAAAATGTATTCTGGTACTTATGTTGCTATACTGGATATGTTGAATCCAAAAGTTATTAGCAACGGTAAAACTCCTATTGATGCTATTAATTCTGCAAAGCAAAAAGGTGTAGAGAATCCAATGATTGTTTTTGTACCTTTAGAAAATATGGTGCAAATATATTAAAATGGATTTAAAAAATGTTCCTTTTTTCAGTATAAGTCCCAATGATTTACCTCGCCCTTGGCTGAAGGTAATAATAACAAACCCTCACACCGGAAAATCCATCACCGTTCTTGGGCTTATAGATACTGGTGCCGATGAATGTGCCTTCCCAGCTGGCTATGCCGTTGTATTAGGACATGACTTATCAAAGGGAACCACGAAAACCGTAGGCACCGGTAATGGTTCTACGACTGCTTATTCTCATACTGTAAAATTGGAAATCAACGGATTTCAAACTGACAATGCTTTAATAGATTTTATGCCAAATTTAAATATTCCTTTACTTGGAGTCAAGAGTTTCTTGAATAAGTTTCTTTTGGAAATTGATTATCCGAATCAGAAATTTTCCTTAACACGAAAGATAAAATAAGATAAAAAAATACAAACAAAAATAAAGCCTATAAGCCCGAAGTTCCTTGGCAATATCACTTCCAAAATTGGCGCTCTTTATGGCGTGTCCCGCTTTATATTAAATAGTCTTTTAGTATCCCAAATAGCTGATGAATATAGTATAATGGCTAAAGGTTTTGGAAAACAAGTCACCTTAAAAAGCTAAGGTGCCTTGTTTTGAGAGGAAATATTATTATATGCCTTCATACCACAATGAAAAATTGTATTATGAAGGTTTGCAAAATATGATTGCAATAAACAATAGACCGCTAGCGCTCCGTTTTACCTGCGGTAAAAAGGCCTGGAGCTGCCGCTCCGGCACGACTAAAGAGTGATATTTTTGTAACCATGCGCCCGTGGCCCAATGGATAGGGCATCAGCCTCCGAAGCTGGTGATTGGCAGTTCGACTCTGCCCGGGCGCACCAAATAAATAAAAGGTATTTAAGGTTCGTAATGTCTATAAGGTCCATAAAGTTTGTAAAGTCTAAAATCGTTGTAATATATTAAATATATATTCCTTAATGTAAGACCTTACGGACTTTATAGACTTTGGACTTTTAGACTTCTTTTTTAATGGAGCCAAATATGAAAATATGTCCTGTTGTTAGTCCCTTGCCTTTTGGAGAACCTTCCGAGTACGGTTTTTGTCCGGATCGGCTTAAAAGGATAAATGCCGTGATGCGGAACTATGTTGACAAACGTTTGGCAGCCGGAGGCATTACTCTGGTATCCCGGAATAACCGCATCGTTCATCATGAATGCTACGGAATGGCGGATGCCGCGAAACGCAGGTCTATGACCGAAGATGCCATTTTCAGGATCTATTCCATGTCCAAGCCCATTACCTGCGCGGCGGTCCTGATGCTATATGAAGAAACGGCTTTTTTTCTGGATGAGCCGGTTAAGAAATTTATTCCGGAATTTGCAAACCTAAAAGTAAAACAGGCCGCTCCAGGCGGTTCGTTCACTCTGGTCCCTCTAAAACGGGATGTTACCATCCATGATCTTTTGACCCATACAGGCGGGTTGACTTACGAGGGGGTTCATGAGGCGGAAAGTAAAGGCCTGAACCTGAAGCAATTCGTAAAGAATTATTGCAAGCTGCCTTTGACCTCGCAGCCGGGGGAAAAATGGCAGTATTCCGCCTCGAACGATATACTGGGCCGGCTGGTCGAAGTCGTTTCGGGACAACCCTATGATAAATTCCTTGAGGAACGGATCTTTAAACCGCTGGGCATGAAGGATACCGGGTTTTTTGTACCCAAAGAAAAGCAATCCCGCCTGACTGTTCTTTATCAACATGATAAAAACGGCCGTGTCACGCGCCAGAAGATAGAAGACCGCAATTATCTGAAAAAACCGGCCTTTTTTTCCGGCGGCGGCGGTCTGGTCTCCACGACGGCTGATTATCTTAGATTCGGCCTAATGCTCCTGAATAACGGGCAGTTTAACGGCGCGCGGATCCTGGGCCGCAAGACCGTGGAACTGATGCGCTCCGACCATTTGCCGCCAACGCATTCCTGCATTGAACCTTATAAATTCGGTTATGGCCTGGGAGTTTCCGTACTACGCAGTTTGGGTGAAAAACAGGGGATCGGGTCGGTAGGGGAGTTTGGCTGGGGCGGCGCGGCCAGTACCGAAGTATGGATAGATCCAAAGGAAGATATAGTTACACTGGTAATGATGCAGGTAGCCAAACCCTGTTACCTTTTAACCAAGCAGATAAAAGATGCCGTATATCAGGCCTTAATATGACAGAAGAATAATAATTCGTTTTTCTGTCATCCTCGAGTGTTTTTATCGAGGATCCAGTGTCTTATTTATGCAGGTGTTCCCGCACGCCGTCATTTAAATTTGCTGGACAACGGAAATTGCGCGGCGTATAATTATTACAGTAAGATAATTCAAATTCAGGAGGTTTGGAAATGGTAAAAAGACTGGTAATGGCAGCGGTGGTTCTAAGTTTTTCGGCCTCAATATTTGCGGCAAAGATATCAGAAGGTTTTGAGGATAAGGCAGCGCTTAAAAAGTGGGAAATAGAGGGGGATGCCGTTATTTCGGCGGACCAGAAGCACGGGGGCAATTCTTCGCTTTTTGTGCCGAACGGCGCGACGGCGACATGGAGATTTGCGACAGAAAATAAATTTGGAACCGTGACTATGTGGGTCTATGACTCTTTTGCGGTCAAAAAAGCAAAAGGCGCAGCAGGAGGGCCTTATTTCGGGCTTATAAACGGTGATGATGATAAAGCTGTGGAAATTATACATTTTGCGCCTTATTTGAATATCAACTGCTACAGCAATGTATTTACCGCGGAAAACCAGTGGTTTAGCCAGGGCTATTCGGGTATTCAAAGGCCCAAAGCGGCCTGGGGCAAGTTTACCTTTACTTTTACCGATGCCAAGACCTTAAGTGTTTCGTATAATGATGACAAGGAAGACCCTGTGTTCCCTCAAAAGGTAGAGTTTTTCAACAAAGGCGCCAATGGCGTAATATTTGGCGGGGGCCCGAGTCTTGGAGCCAAGAATGAAACTTTCTACTATGATGATATTGAAGTAGATCTTGTGGATGCACCAAAAGCAAAATAAACGGGTTTAAAACCGGGAATAGACACTATACATTTGTGTAGTGTCTATTCCTTTTTAATTACTTTTAACATCCTCAAGTTCATTTCAATATAGTATAATAACTAAAGTGCGGCCTCAAAGATCAAGAAAGCTAATGCCGCGGTTTTTAAAGCGGCTTCAGAGTAATTAAAAGGAGAAAGTTATGCCAGAAAAAAAAGGTACCGGGACTAAAAAAACGGGTTCCAAAAGCAGTCCGACTATCATCGGGAAAGCTCTCCCGAACATCCCCTGGGAGGAAAAACCGGCGGGTTGTAAAGATGTGATCTGGCGTTACCGGTCCAATCCCGTAATTCCGCGCAATCTCTTAAGCATTTCCAACAGTATTTTTAACAGCGCTGTAATTCCTTACGGCCCGGGTTATTACGGCGTATTTCGCGTGGAAAACCGCGCGGGCGGCAGCTCGCTTTTTTTCGGCAAGAGCGCTGACGGGCTGGAGTGGAAGCTCAATGAAGAACCGATCCGGTTCACAACAAGCCCCTACGGGAACGGCAGGGTCGCAGGGGGTTATGACCCCCGGGTGACAAAGATAGGCAATAAATATTACATCACCTGGTGCAACGGGTTTCACGGCCCGACCATCGGTTTGGCCTGGACCTCGGATTTTAAAAAATTCCACCAGCTGGAAAATGTTTTCATTCCTCATAACCGCAACGGGGTGCTTTTCCCGGAGAAAATCAACGGCCATTATGTCATGCTCTCCCGCCCCAGCGATAACCGGCATACCGAATTCGGGGACATATTTATTTCCCAGAGCCGGGACCTGGTTTACTGGGGTAAACATAAGTTTGTCATGGCCACTAAAGGCGGCTGGCAGAGTTTAAAGATCGGCCCGGGGCCGGTCCCGGTTAAGACGAAGCAGGGCTGGCTGATGTTCTACCACGGGGTGAACCTGACCTGCAACGGTATGGTGTACAGAACAGGTGCGGCTCTGCTGGATCTGGAACAACCCTGGAAAGTGTTGTACCGGACCGCGCCGTTCCTGCTGGGGCCTCAGGAAAATTACGAGTGTGTGGGCGACGTGCCTAATGTAGTTTTCCCTGTTTCCACTTTGCAGGATGCTCCCACCGGACGGATAGCTATCTACTACGGCGCTTCCGACACCACCACCTGCCTGGCTTTTTGTCAGGTTGATGAAATTCTCAAGTTTGTCAAGGCCCATTCACAATTGTAATTAGAACCGGTATCAGAAAGGGGTAAAATGAAGAACATATTGGAACTGGACGGGGCCTGGGCGTTAAATTATTTTGACGAAGGTTCCGGCGAGAAACAAAAGGCCTATCTTCCGGAAAAGGTATTTAAGAACGGGCTTCAGGCAAAAGTTCCCGGGGACGTTCATCTGGACCTTATAAGGGAAAAGCTTATACCCGAACCGCTTTATAATATGAATGTCAAAAAGGCAGCGTGGGTGGAAGAAAAGGAATGGTGGTACAAGAAAGAATTTGAAGCCCCCCGTCTTAATAATAAGGAGCGGACGGAGCTCGTTTTTGAAGGCCTGGATACCACCTCAAAAATATACCTGAACGGCGTGCCGGTAGGGCAGACCAATAATTGCCTGGTCGCTCATACAATTGACATAACGGGCCGGCTGCTGCCGGGCAGGAATACCCTTATTGTAAAACTCGATGCCGGAGTTTTCATCGCAAAAAATAAAGAGCTTGAAAAATACGGGGCCTCCCGGAAAAACGCCGGAGCAAGGATCTGGGTCAGAAAGCCCCAGTATGTCTTCGGCTGGGACTGGGCGCCTAAAATGCTGACCTGCGGTATCTGGAGGCCGGTAAAAATTGTTTCTTATGAGCAGGCCGCGGTAAGGGACTGCTTTATCAAAACAAGCCTGCGAGGCAGGGCGGCCGTTATCTCGGCTGAGGTCGAACTGGAAAGTTTTTCCGCAAAACCCTTAAGTTTGGAGCTTAAAGTTTCCATAAACGGAAAGCCCGAAAAAATCAGGGTCCCGGCGAAAAAGGGCTTGAATAAATATATAATAACAAGAAAACAGGCCAGGCCGAAATTATGGTGGCCCAAAGGCCTGGGCGAGCCGGCCCTGAATACTTTCAAGCTTGAAGTAATAGACGGTGGAAAACTGCTGGATGTATTTGAGACCGCGTTCGGTATCCGGGAGGTAAAGCTCCTGCAGGAAAAAATTCCTGCTCCGGAAGGCGGTAAGTCCTTTACTCTGGAAATAAACGGAAAAAAAGTTTTTTGTAAGGGTGCTAACTGGGTGCCTGCCGACAGTATTTTCGCGAGAGTGACGAAAGAAAAGTACCGCAGTTTGGTGGAGGATGCCGCCGGGGCTAATATAAATATGTTCCGGGTCTGGGGCGGGGGTATCTACGAAGATGAGGAGTTTTACCGGGCCTGTGATGAAAACGGCATCATGGTCTGGCAGGACTTTATCTTTGCTTGCGCGATGTATCCTGATGATGACAAAGAGTTCTGCAAAGCGGTGCGGGAAGAGGCGGAGAAAGCCGTTAAGCGTTTGCGAAATCATCCCGGCCTGGTCCTCTGGTGCGGAAATAACGAGAATAATGAAGCTTATGACGAAAGATGGATAGGGAACAGAGCGGATAAGAAAAGAATTTTTTATGGAAAAAAGATCTACCATGAAATCCTTCCCGAAGCTTGTGCGAAATATGACGGTACCCGCCCCTACCGGCCGGGCTCTCCCTACGGCGGTGAATACGCGAACAGTGATAACGAAGGTGATATGCATGCCTGGAACGTGGGCTTGCACGGCGGGCCGGTCGGCCGGCTGGACTACCGTAATTTTGAAAGGGTAAGAGGCAGATTTATAAGCGAGTTCGGGCTAATGTCCCTGCCCAACCTTGAGTCGGTAAAAAAATATCTCCCTGCAAAAGACAGGAGTCTCGCGTCCGGGGCCTTTAAATTCCATGTGAACCGCATGAACTGGTTCGGGATACCTGAAAGTGATCCGGGCTTCATGTCCAGGCATATAGACCTTTTTTACGGGGACCATAAAAAGTTGGCCTTTAAGGATTATATCAAGGTTTCGCAGCTGCTTCAGGGGGAGGGCCTGGCCTTTGAGATAGAACATTTAAGGAGAAGGATGTTCACCTGCAGCGGCAGCCTGTTCTGGATGTATGCCGATACCTGGGGCGAGCTGGGCTGGACCATACGGGATTATTATGCCGGCAATAAGTTGAGTTATTATCATGTGAAAAGGGCCTATCAACCTTTACTTGTTTCCCTGAAAAAGGAAGAGTACGGTGTTTCGATCTGGGTCCTAAATGACACGCTCAAAAGTTATGAGGCGGAACTGGAATTCGGTATCAAGGCCTTTACCGGGGAGAAGGCGGGGTATCTTTCTTTTGGAGCCCGGCCGGAAAAAATTAGCAGGAAAAAGATAAGGATAAAGCCGGCTTCCGCCGCGCGCGCGGCTTTTGACAACCTGGATGTTTTTAAACGGGCAAATGTTTATTTTGCGAAACTTAAAATAAACGGAAAACTTGTCAGTGAGAATTCCTGTCTGGCGCATCCTCTTCCCAATATCAAAATGCCGCCTGCAAAAGTTAAATATGTTGTTACCGGGAAGAGAATAAAAATTAAGACCGATAATTATGCCCATCAGGTCATTTTGGAATTACCGGCCGGGGTTTTTGCCGCTGATAACTGCGTGAATATCCTGCCGGGAGAGTCGAAAAAAATAGGCCTGCTTGGCACTCCAAAAAAGTTCAAGAAAGTAAAAGTAAGCTGGTATAACAAGGGAAGCTAGTAGGCCGTAAATAACTGTTATAGAACAAGCCGGCGCCGGTCCTGAGGAAGATATGCGTACCGAAAAAGATTTTCAAAAGCATAATGAAGAAGTTGCCCGCGTTTGGGATGCGTTTAATGCAGGTAAACCCGTACGCGTGCCTATGGTAATAAGCTGCAATGTGCGCATGCTTTTGCTTGACCGGAAATTGAATCAAAAAAACGTGACTTTTAAAGAATATTCTGAAGAGCCCGGCATTATGCTGGAAAAACAGATGGAGTTCCAGAACTGGTATAAATTAAATGTTCCCCAGGACGCCCGGATGGGTATTCCCGCGGAAGGCCTGGATGTCAGCGTGGATCTTCAAAATTACAGCGAGGCAGCCTGGTTTGGCTGTGAAGTTAACTACCGCCCGGGACAGGTGCCGGATACAGAACCTATATTGAGCGGAGATAAAAAAAATCTATTATTTGATAAAAAAATGCCGGAACCTTTGAGCGGCATCATGGCAAAAAATATCCGGTATTATGAGTATTTCCTGGAGAAAAAGAAGGAAGGTTACAGTTTCGAGGGCAGTCCTGTCAATAAAGTGTTTTTGTCCGGTATGTGGACGGACGGGGTGTTTACGGCCGCGGTTAACTTAAGAGGAACCGAACTTTTTACCGATCTTTATGAGGATCCGGCCTATGTAAAAAAATTGCTGGCGTTCATAAATCAGGGTATAATCAGCCGGCTGAAAGCCCTGAAAAAATATTGCGGGGAACCGGAAAAAAACAAAACCCTGGGTTTTGCGGATGACAGCATTGCCAATATTTCCACGGAGATGTACAGGGAATTTGTGCTGCCTTTTCATAAAGAGCTGGTTGCCGCGTTTTCAAACGGAGGGCCGAACAGTATTCATCTTTGCGGTGATTCAACACGGCATTTTAAAACCATCCGCGATGAATTGAATGTTAAGCAATTTGATACAGGTTTTCCCGTGGACTTTTCCCGGTTAAGGAAAGAACTCGGGGAAGACGTAACGCTCTATGGCGGGCCCAATGTGAATTTGCTGCTGCGGGGGGATGCCGCCGCGGTAAGGACTGAGGTAAAAAGAATTTTACAGTCAGGTATCGCAACAGGCGGAAAATTTATCTTAAAAGAAGCAAATAATCTTGCTCCGGAAACCCCGCTTTCAAATCTGCACGCAATGTATGAAACGGTAAAAGAGCCGGGGAAATTCTAAGAAAAGTCCCCGGGTTTTGCCCGCCTTTTGCAGGTCCGGCTTCAGGACTTTTGACTTTATGGATTTTACCGGTATGAAGGCATTTTCTTAATATTGGTTGTCATTGCTAACTATATTTGTTATAATAGCTTAATATGAAAAGAAAGACCGGTATGATCATTATTGAACTTTTACCTTCCGTGGTCAGGGATATCTATACCAATATGAGGGCCCTGGCCCAGCCGGAACTCACTGTTTTCCAGTTCCGGATACTTTCCAAACTTTATACCGGGCCCCGCACCAATAACGAACTTGCACTCTGGGCCGGTATTAATAAAGCCACTATGTCGCGGGCTTTGACCACCCTGGAAAAACAAAACCTGGTGGCCAGAAAAATGGACAGAGCGGACCGGCGCGGTAATTTCATTTTTATTACGGCCACCGGAAAAAATAAATATAAAGCCATAAGCAGGGTGGTGGGCAATATTATCTCTGCAAAAATAGATAAGATAAGCGTGCAAAAACAAAAGCAGCTGCTAAAAGGGCTGGAAGTTTTAAGAAAGGTCTTTAGCAAATAAGAAAATTATTTGTCTGTATTTTTAAGGCGGTGGCCGCGTTACGCGGGCAGATTTATTGACAGAAGATATGCACAGCTGCAACGGCGAGGTGAAAATGAAACCATTTAAGATAGAGAAGATCAATCCAACAAGCGAAAGATTCAATGAAACCTTCATCTTTAATCTTGATGTGACCACCAGGATCAGGATAACTCCCGATGATATCGAAATATTCTGCGGGAGTAACGACTCCAAGAGATTTACAAAAAAAGAACTCGGAGAAGATGAGTTTAATAAAGTATGTGAAGAATTAAGGATGATGCAGAATTAAACAGCCGTTT
>CAITEH010000046.1 GCA_903891415.1 Candidatus Firestoneibacteriota bacterium | reverse complement strand
GTACGATTATAGTGTTATGGATAAATATCTGGACTCCGCCGAGAAGAACCTGGGTAAACCTAAATTGATAATATTCCTGGTCTGGGATATCTGTATGTCTGCAAAGTCACTGGAAAGAGGCCTTTGGTCCAAGGATAATGCCACGGGCAAGAGCCGCGCGGAATTGCTGGGCAAAGGGCCCCGTGTAACGGTGCTGGACCCGGAAACTAAAACAGCAGGTGTTCTGATACTGCCCCGGTATGAGGACCCTGCAAGCAAAACGCTCTGGCAGCCGATGTTTGCGGAAGTAAAAAAGCGGCTGGAAAAACGCGGCCTGGAAAAAACAATGATGCTGGGGATAATGCCGGACCTCTGGCCGAACAAAGAAGAAGTTACATTTTGGAAGGATGTTTCGGGGGGCCTGGCGTGGGCCATTCACGGGCATGCCGGCGCTGCAAAGGATGTAATGATAGGGAATAAGGGTCTATATAAGATCGCCGATATCGGCTACGCGGCCTATGTGTATAACCTGATATATAATGTTAACCCCGATAAGGGACGGCTGTACGGCTGGCACAACCCGGCACTTTTAACCTGCTACCTGCGTCTCGGGGAGTTGAACCGGGCTCCGGGTTCTTACACCCGCGCGCTTCCGGCCTTTTACATTACAGGAGGGGAACGCGGCGGAGGGCGGATAGGGGGGGATTTCTGGCCGGCGATGAAAAATAGTAAAGGCGACCGTGCGGGGGCGGTCTACGCGCGCTACCCTGAAAATAACTGGCGGAACCTGGATATCTCCGACTGGTTCCTTGCGCCGGGCCCGGAGGGCGCGGTTTCCACAGTCCGCCTGGAGTGCTTAAATGAAGGGATACAGGAATGCGAAGCGAGAATTTTTCTCGAAGACGCGCTTTTAGACAGCGGAAAAAAGGCAAAGCTCGGAACAGAACTGGCTAAACGCTGCCAGGATGCGCTTGATGAACATCACCGCGCGCTGTGGAAGACGGTTTGGAATAATGATGAAGATCTGAAACTTATAGGACAGGTAGGTGAAGCCCGAAATCCTGTTGAGGCAATAATCACAGCTCTGATTAAGGCCGGCAAAAAAATTAAGTATGGAGGCGAAGCCACTATTCCCATTCAGGTTGAAGAGTCCAAGAAAGGGCAGGAGTGGTTTGCCCTCGGCTGGCTGGAAAGGGAAAAAAAGCTCTTTGCGCTGGCGGGTGAAGTTGACGTAAAGGTTTCAGGAAGAAAAGCTTCGGTTGGTTCTGATTCCCCCGAGCAGGCAGCAATTGTAATAAGCAATAACACGGGTATTGCAAAGGAAAAAATTCTTGAACTCGCAAAAAATAAAGGTATCAAAATGGACGATGTTATGATCATCTGCGCCGCGGCAGAAATTACAAAAGCTGAGCCGGAGGAACTTTATAAAAAAAGAAAAAAAGTAAACACAACTTTTGAATTTATCCTGGACTTGAAACTTGAGAAAGCAGCAAAAGCAAGTTTGGATGCTTTAATAGCGAAGCTTAAAACAGCGTTAGAAGAAGAAAAGAAAAAGAAATAAAAATAGAAACCTTGACCGGGAGTTTTATAATTAAAGATAACCGGACATATAAAAACTAAAGGGAAAAAATGAAAGAAAAAATGATGGCTGTGGATTTTGGCTACGCTTTTTCGACCCCACATCGGTTGACAGTGGCCTTGCCGGATAGCAGTAATAAGACGCTGCTGGATTTGAATCCCGGATTTCTGCGCATGGCCTGGACCTACGGGAATCTTCTCGATAAACCTTTGGCTGCCTTTGTAGCTCCAAAAACGGACTGGGAAGTGGTGATCACACCGGAGCGGGACGGAAAGCCGTTTGCTCGGAGCAGCTGGACGCGAGTTGAAGGCTGGCTGCCGGTTCTGGAAAACGTATATGAAGACGGTGCGGTTACAATACGGTTAGAAGCGGCGGGTGGAAAAACGGCGGCGATAGTTAGAGTAAGACTGGAAAACCGCGGCCAAAAAGCGCATCGTGTGATGCTGCGTTGCGAGAAACCCGGCGCGTGGGCCGGGGTCAATCCGGCGTGGGTCCAGCCGGAATGGGATGCGGATGTTTTGATCGCCGGGTGGATGGAACGCGCGGATCGTGTCTTACTTGTGGCCCTGGGCGGCGATGAATATCCGGTGCCCGGCGCCACGGCGCTGTGCCCAAGTTGGGATCTCCGTCCGGGCGAAAAACGCGAGGCGTGGCTGGTGCGGCCGTATCACGCATATCAGCCCATGCTGCCGGAACTGCGCAAGAAAAACTGGAAAGCGGAATTCAAGGCGGCCAAGGATGTGTGGCGCAAATTGCTCAAGCGTTCGGCAAAGATCACAATTCCTGATAGCGCTGTCGAAAATGCATTTCGTGCCTGTCTGGCTGATTGTTTTTTGATGCGCGAGACCGTGGCTGACGGCACGGTTACGGCCTCACCCGGCACCGAGCTTTACCGCGCGCCCAATCCGTTCGAACCGCTGCTAGTTTCAATACTCTTTGATCAACTTGGCCTGCACAAGGAAGCGGCGGGCAATGCCGAAATGTTCTTACGACAGCAGGGCCTTGATGGCAACTGGGCCGACCCTGAGGGTTGGGCCCATTACATGTGGGGTTCCGCGGGTATTAAGTCCTGGGCCATCATGGAACATTTCCTTCTGACCGGCGACCGTGCGTTTCTGGCAGCGGCGTACCCTCGCATGGCCGCGAGTTCACGCTGGCTGGAGAGCCAGCGGAAGCGCACCCGGAAACTGCTCAAGGGTAAACGCCCGCTCAGTTATGGCCTTATGCCGCGCGGCATGGGCGACGGCGGCTTGAAAAATGACGATGACCTTTACGGCGTTTTCCTGACGCATAATATTCTTGCCGTTTATGCCGACGATCTGACCGTCGAAACGGCAAAAATTCTCGGGAAAAAGAAGGAATTGCCCGCGCTCCGGAGGATTCACGCGGAAGCGTTAAAGGACCTCTTGCGTGCGCTTGAAGACGGTGCCATTGTGGAAAAAGATTTCCGCTGGATCCCGGGTGTGCCCGGAAAAATATCCGGCAGCCGGTGGGGTGCGCTTTATTCTGTGTTCCCGTGCCGGCTTCTGCCGCCGGAGCACGAACTTATCACCGGTACGATCCGTAAATTTGAAGAGCACTTGAGTTCCGGCGGCATTCCGATAAACACCGGCTGGATGAAGGACGGAATGTGGGTTGCTATCACTCTTGACAATCTCGCCGAAGTATTGCTTATGCGTGGTGACGGTGACAGGGCCGCCCGTTACCTCTATGCCACTCTCAATCATGGCACACCGCTTTTTTCCTGGTGCGAGGAACGGGGCCAGGAGCAGGGGGCCAAGGAATGTTCCGGCGATCGCCAGCATCTCTGGACACCGGTGGCCGTCTGCCGGTTCCTTCGCGATGCTCTCGCGATGGAAGATGGAGCTGTCTTGCATCTGGCGCGCGGCACGGCCCGGCAGTGGCTTGCGAGCGGAAAACCTATTTGCGCGAAGGGCTTGGCGACACACTTTGGTCAATTGGACTTTGAAATTTGTTATGATAAAAAGACCCGCCTTGTAACCGGCTCCGTGAAACTGGCCGGTGGCAAACAAAACAGGGTCGTTCTCCATCTCCGCCTTCCCGGTGAGTTAAAGATCAAATCGTTTTCCTGCCGGAAGGATGCAATAGTCAGCGAAGCTTGCACGGCCGTTGAGTTCCTAAACCTGAACGGAAGCGTAAACTTTACAGCGGCAATGGGAAAATAGGAAAGCCGGTATATTGTAAAAAGAAGGCAAGCGCCCTGTTGATTACAACCAGTAAAGTGTCTTTGGCAAGTTGCGAGTCTAAAGCACCTGTCTGCCTGACGCCGGCAAAAGAGCCAGTGGTAGAATTCCACCTTCCCAAAGGGTTAAAACCGATGACTGAGCGCTCCTGGTTCTGCCGCAAATCTGCCGCATGATTTTTTGACATGTTTAAATGAGTAATCTACCTCAAAACATTGCAACTTTATCTGCGCAATCGGCCTAATGGACTTGCGCTAAAACTTTAAAGAATGCTATAAATGGTATAATCTAATATGCTATTAAGTAAAAAAATATTTATTTGAGGCGTAAAATGAACAAAAAAACAACTATATATAAGCTGCTAACAGAAAAAGTGATACCTTCGCTAAAGTATTTATCTAAAAATAATATAATAATTGATCAGAAGGAGCATTCGCGGCGTGTTGATAACCTGCCGCTTTTCCCTATTTACGACCCAAAAGAGCATTACCATCATTATTTTGAGATGTGCTATCTTGTCGATAACGAATGCTATCTGAATCTGGATGGAATAAGTTACCGGATTGCTGAAGGGGATATCTGTATCGTGCCGCCTTCAGAAAAGCATTGCGAGATGGGACTTAAAAAAAACAAAGAGTTCCGGATAATGTGGTTTGTTTTAGAGGGTTCAAGGTTAAGAATAAATCTAATGGCAGACCGCCACAAAAATTCTTACGATACTGTTGACCATCTGGATGTCGAAATTCCGATTTACCTGCTGAATCTTTTGCCTTTTATTTTAATGACCTACCGGCAAAATCAACCCCGCTGGGTAGATATAACAAAAGGTGCGTTCCTGAGCCTTTTTTCTTATGTCGCTGATTTGGCCGAGAAGGGCGGGAGTGAAAACGACGCGACCTGGCATGAAAAAATTCTCGGGGAAACTATAGAATATTTAAATGCGAATTATAACCGGGATCTCGGCCTTGATGAAATTGCGAGAAAAATGGGTTTTAGCCCGAATTACTTTTCCAGCCTCTTCAAGGAATACTGCGGGGTCTCAATATTTGAATATATTAACAAGATAAGAGTGGAGAAGGCTAAAGAGCTTCTAAAGGACCCCAAATACAGGGTAAAAGAGATCTCGTATATGCTCGGTTACAGTAGTCAATATTACTTCAGCACGGTCTTCAAAAAACTCACCAAAACCTCCCCGGAGAAATACCGCCTAAAAAGGCGCCGTAAAATAGCTTAAACAACCGTTGATACGTATATTTACATACGTGCTAATATTAACTAATATTAATACAGGTTCCTGGTCCGTGAGAAAAAGCCGCAGAAATATGGCGGAAAGTAAATCCCCGCAACCAGCACCTGGTCCTTGCAAAGAGTAATATCTATTAATAAAGGAGAGTGTGTTATGAGGAGATACCGTTTTTCTTTTGGCCCCTGGAATATTCATACCGGGGCGGACCCTTTTGGGCCGGCCGTAAGGGAGGAGTTTAGTTTTAAGGAAAAGATCAAAATCTACAGGAAACTCGGGTTTGAAGGCGTCCAGTTCCATGATGATGATGTTGTTTCAGCGGAAGCCGGTTACACTGCGATGAAAAAAGTGACTATGAATGTAAAGAAAATACTCGATAATGAAGGGCTTGAAGCGGAGTTTATAGCGCCGAGGTTATGGGAACACAAGAAGACAATAGACGGTGCCGCAACCTCCAATGATCCGAATGACAGGTTCTATGCCATAGAGCGTTCCAAGAGAGCCATTGATATTGCTAACATGCTGGGAACCAAGAGGATAGTCCTCTGGCCGGCGAGGGAAGGGACTTATATCCGGGAATCAAAGGACCCGGTCGTGATGCAGGCCCGGATGGTTGAGTATATAAACGAACTTTTAAACTATGATCCCGGCATCCGCATCCTTGGAGAGATGAAACCGAATGAACCGGTGGACCTGGGTTGCGTGCCTACGACCGGGCATTTTGTGGCTCTGGCGTACAGGACAATAGATCCGGCCCGGGTAGGCATCCTTGTTGAATCTGCTCACGCTATACTTGCCGGCCTCGACCCCTCCGAAGAGATGGCCTTTGCAATAGCTCATAATAAACTCTGGGGAGTGCATTTAAACGACCAGAATGGACTTAAATTTGACGAGGATAAGACCTTTGGCGCAGTAGATTTAAGAAGAGCCTTCAACCAGGTCTATGTCCTTGAAAGATACGGTTATGGAAGTAACGGGGAATTTGTCGGGCTGGATATAAAGGTAATGCGGACCCAGAAAAAAGAAGTTTCCTGTAAGCATCTGGAAAACAGTAAACGGGTTTTCCTTGCGCTTGTCGATATAGTAAGAAGCGTAGACGAAAAGAAGATAGAAAAATTCCGCATAGCCCGGGATTACGAAGGTCTGGAGATGTATGTGCTTGAAAAGCTGATGAAAATAAAATAGTCTACAAAGTTCGTAAGGTTCATAAAGTTTTAAGGTCTAAAATCATTGAAGGATATTAGGAAAGATCAGATTCTATCTTAACAGGGCCTTATGGACTTTACAGACTTTATAGACTTTATGGACGATTTTTTTAAAAAAAGGAGGAAGTACAAATGTTCAAATTGAAAGTTGCTTATGCGATCTGGCCCTGGGGTTTGAATAAGAAAGAAGAGATGGTTCAGGCTCTTAAGGATATGAAAGAGGTTGGATTTTCAAAGTTTGAGAGTGTCCGGGATGCCATAGATGTTTTTAAGGGCGGCGCGGAGGAGTTTAAAGCCGTAACCGATGAGTACAATGTTCGTCCGGTAAGTTTTTATTTTCACCAGACCGGAGATGAAGAAGAGGATGTGGAACAGGTCAAAACCAAGATAGAGTTTTTAAAGAAGAATAATGTAAAAAGGATGAGCGTGCAGGCCCCGGGACTTAAAGGCGGCGGCGCGACCCCTGAGCAGTTGAAAAAAGTTCTCCGGACCGCGGAAAGAATGTCCAGGATAACAAAGGAATATGGAGTTATTCCCTGCATTCATCCGCATGCAAATACTATGATAATGTTTGAGAATGAGATAGACTTTATTATGCAGAACACGGATCCGGAGTATATTTCCTTCGGCCCGGATACCGCACATCTTGTGCTCGGGAAGTGTGATCCGGTGGAGATATTCCAAAGGTACGCGAAAAGAATAAGATTCGGACATATTAAAGACATAAAGAAAAATGAAAAACGGAAAGAAATAGACGCCGGGAGTAAAGGTTTTGAGATCTACTCTGACTTCCTTGAACTCGGTGAAGGGACCGTTGATTTCAAAGGCGTAATGAAAGTCCTTGAAAGCGTTGACTACGACGGCTATATGTGTGTCGAACTCGATAAGTCGCGTTTTACGAATAAAGAAAGCGCGAAGATGAGCTTAAAATACCTTAAGGATAATTTTAATACTCAGCCCTAAGCTGGATGTTTAGATTACCGGATGGACAGCAAAAAAACAAACTATCCGCGGCAGCCGGATGCAAGCGCGAACGGAAGAAAATTTAAAATGATATTAGATTATTTCGAGACTAAAAAAGCCGGAAAACTTTGAGCTGCCAATAAAAGGTAAAATGAAGAAAGTTGTTGTTTTTGGAGCGGGGAATATCGGACGGGGTTTCTTTGCCCAATTGTTTTTTGAGGCCGGCTACGAAACGGTCTTTATAGATATTAACGAGGCCATCGTAAATGAACTGAATAAACGCAGAGGTTTTACCATAAAAATTGTCGGAGCAAAAGAAAGAGAAATTGCGGTAAGGAATGTCCGGGCGGTCAACGGCCGGGACCTTGCTGCCGTTGCGGCCGAATTACTGACAGCGGACATTGCGGCTACCGCCGTAGGCGTAAATGTTCTGAACAATATCTGTCCTGCACTGGCCGCAGGGATAAAATTAAGAGCGGACTCTGTCGCGACCCTGCCTTTAAACATAATTATCGGTGAAAATATGATAAATGCCGGTGTATTTGTAAAGCAAAAGGTTAAAGAAATACTCGGGCCGGACTATGAAAACTACATCGAGAACTTCGCGGGGTTTGTTGAGACGGTCCTGGGGCGGATGATCCCGGTCATGCCGGAAACCCTAAGGAGCCGGGATTCTCTTTATATCATGGTGGAGGAATTTTGCACTCTACCGGTGGCAAAGCACAGTTTTAAAGGGAAAGTACCGGCCATTAAGAATCTGCTGCCTTCAACGCACTTTTTATCTTTTGAAGAAAAAAAACTCTACATCCATAATCTCGGCCATTCCGTCTGCGCGTATCTCGGTTTTCTAAAAAAATATGAATTAATCCGGCAGGCTGTCGAAGACAAGGATATCAGGAAATATGTTAAAGGCGCTATGCTGGAAACAGGCAGAGCGATAATAAAAAAACACAAACTTCCGGAAAAAGAAGTTCTGGATTATATAGACGATCTTCTTGAAAGATTTGCCAATAAAAACCTGGGGGATACGGTCGTACGCGTAGGCCGCGATCCGGTCAGAAAACTCGGTCCAAAGGACCGCTTTGCCGGTTCAGCCGAGCTTGCCGCGGAATTCGGCTATAAACCCGAAAATATCGCTTATGGCATGGCGGCAGGCTTGTTATTTAAGCCAAGCGGAGATGAAGCTGCCGCAAAAATTCAAAAGATCTTGAATGATAAGGGACCGGGGGAAGTTCTAAAAGAAATATCAGGCTTGAAACTGGAAGATGAATTGTATAATATGGTCCTTGAGAAATATAATAAACTTAAGGGTCAGGTACTCTGAGAGGGATGCATGAAAGCTGCCGTATATGAAGGTATTGAAAAACTGGTTGTTAAAGATGTGCCCGCACCAATTTGCACGGAGGAAAATATTGTTATCCGGGTGCGCGCTTGCGCTATATGCGGAACGGATCTCCGTACTTTTCATCACGGTAAGGTCAATGTTAAACCGCCGCAAATTATCGGGCATGAAATATCAGGGGAAGTGGCAGAAACCGGCTCAAAAGTAACGGGCTTTAAAAAAGGCGACCGGCTGGCGGTGGCAGCTATTGTGTCCTGCGGTTCCTGCTATTACTGTAGAAAGGGGTTACCTAACCTTTGCGCTAAATTCAAAGCTCTCGGTTACGAGCTTCCCGGCGGTTTTGCCGAATACCTGGCGGTGCCAAAAGAGATGCTCTATGACGGTAGTGTCAATAAACTTCCTGATAATGTTACTTTTGACGAAGCCGCGATCGTAGAACCTTTTGCCTGCGCGATCAACGGACAGGAACTATCAAGGGTCAGCAGAGGCGATGTGGTCGTGATAGTAGGCGCAGGGCCAATAGGCCTTATGCATATTTCAATTGCCAGGGCAAAAAATGCAGGCAAAGTAATACTTGCAGAGATGTCAGAACAGCGCCTTGAAATGGCAAAAACCTTTTGTCCGGATATTTGCATAAATCCGGGCAAAGAAAATATGGTTAAGAGAGTTATGGACGAGACGGAGCAAAGAGGAGCGGATGTAGTTATAGTTGCGGCGCCGTCGGGAAAAGCCCAGGAAGAGGCCTTAAAATATATAGCTTTTAGAGGACGAATAAACTTCTTTGGCGGGTTGCCTAAGGACAAGTCCTTTGTAAGCCTGGATGCAAATATTATACATTACAGGGAAGCATTCATAAACGGTACCTCGGGTTCTCTGCCCCGGCACAACATGGAAACTTTAAAGTTGTTTTCATTCGGTGAGCCGGCGGGAGTAAATGCAAAAAAATTCATAACCCACAGGTATCCGCTGGACAGGATATTGGAAGGAATAAAGACGGTGGAGTCTGGAATCGGGCTCAAGGTAGTAATAAATCCATAAAACAAATCAGGACTGTCGGGACCAAAGTGAAGATTTCCCGGCAAAGTCCGCTGTTTTTCAGAGGAATAGTATTAGATCAATTCAGCCGGTAAAATAATAAGAGGATGGGAAATAGCAATATGGAAAAGACTCTCGATATTGTAGTTGCCGGGCATATCTGTCTTGATATATTTCCGGCGTTCCCTGCTTCAATGACCGGGGATATCAATAAGATATTTTCTGCGGGTCAGCTGACAATTATTGACAAAGCGGTGCTGTCAACAGGGGGAGCTGTGTCAAATACGGGGCTTTCCCTTGTTAAACTCGGTTGCCGCGTGGAACTGATGGCCAAAGTCAGCGGCGATCTATTCGGTAGGGAGATAAAAGCAATATTGAGCCGGCACACTGCCGGTCTATCCGGGATTAAGACCATTAGATCCGAAAGCAGTTCCTATACTATAGTAATCGCCCTGCCGGGCGTAGACCGTATTTTTCTTCATAATCCCGGGACAAATAACACCTTTGGGTACAAGGATATAAACTTTAATAGTGTAAAAAAGGCGCGCTTGCTGCACCTGGGATATCCTACGCTGCTGAGAAAATTATATTTAAACGGCGGCAGCGAACTCCTGAAAATATTCAAGAAAACGAAGTCGCTTGGTGTCGTCACTTCTTTGGATATCACAGTGCCGGATCCTGCTTCGGAAGCCGGGAAAGTTAACTGGAAAAAAATATTAATAAAAATATTGCCCTATACGGATGTCTTCCTGCCGAGCATAGAAGAAGCCCTGTATATTTTTAACAGGAGGCGGTATTACGAGATAAAAAACGCCGCCGGCAGCAGAGACCCGGTGGATTACTTTACTCTTAAAGATTTAACAGGAGTCGCAGATAAAATGCTCGGCTATGGCGTAAAGATTGCCGTAATAAAGTGCGGGCATCGCGGTTATTATTTGAAGACCGCGCCTGCGCCTGTAATAAAAAAGCTTCCTATTAATATGCGGGAATGGGCGGGAAAAGAAATTTGGGTGCCCTGCTTCCGTGTCAAAAAAGTTGTAAGTGCGACCGGAGCAGGAGATGCTTCAATTGCCGGTTTTTTGAGTGCTCTGGTTAAGGGCTTCCCGGCGTTAAGAGCGGCAAAATGTGCAACTGCCGCAGGTGCTCAGAATGTGACAAGAATGGACGCTTTAAGTGGAATTAAAGACTGGAAAACAATAATCACAATGGCTTTAAGCAAAAAAGCAGGTATTAAATACTTTAAAATAAAGGATAAAAATTGGTTTTTTAATAAAAAAGAGCGTGTTTGGGTAAGCAAAGAGGGACAACAGCCACCCTTTATCTTGTAATTCTCTATTTATAGTAAGGATCATGTTAATCGAGTTTAGCTGAAGCTATAAAGTCTTTGAATTCAGAAACACGAGATTTTTCTTTTGGTTCAAATAGAAAAGGTTCTACATCTCTGGCGAGGACTTTCAGATCCAGCTTATCACAATAATTTAACAGTCTTGTTCTCAAATCTTTAGAAATGTTTATGCCTATCTTTTGGTCAATGTAATTATAATCCGGCCGTGTCTTGCCTAACAGAAATGAGATATCAAATATATCCCTACCTTTAACTCTTTTTCTGTTCAAGAAGGCATATATTTTCTGCGAGAGTAACGTATTGACAGGAACCGCATTGATCCGCAGAAATACATCGAACTTGTTAATAAAAGGATGATCCGGTTTGTAATCCGCATTTTGCGCTTCCATGTCCAGCTGAATGGTTATCTTCTCTTCCTGGTGATGCGAAATTCCGTATGAATGAAGAATGTCAGATATGCCGATATAAGCATGATACGCGCATTTAAAGACATTTTTTAACTCCGCTTTTAGCCCTTCCCTCTCCAGGGCTCTTAATGCAAGTTTAGACATACTAATGAATGTTTTCTGGTCCATACCATTGTTGTCAAAATCCAGGTCTTCGGAAAATCTTTTGTTTTCGTGAAGAATCCGGACCGCTGTTCCTCCCATAAATACCATGTTCCTGCCAAATTCAGAAGAGTATATAGCCTCAAGCAATTTGTATTGTATATATTCTCTGAGAATGTTCTTCTTGAACGGTCTCAACTGTTCCGGATAATATGTTGCTATCTGTTCCAAATCAAGCATGTCTAATATACTCCTTTAGAACTACAATACGGTCTGAGAAAGTCTTATCATTAAATCTCTTCAAATATTCCCGGAACTTTTCATTCGCAAGCAGCTTCTTTATCTTTAATGCGAAAAACCTCATCCCTTCAATTGCTTCCGCTTGCTTTAACTCAGGATGGTAGTAAAGCATATCTAAAATAGCCTTCTCCGGCGTTGCTATTTTGTAAATGTTCCCATTATTTCTTATAGGTTCATATCCGAAAAATAACCTGGGGATGATAGATCTGTATCTAAAAGAACCTACCGGGGTCTGGAACAGATATGACTTTAAAGTTGTAACTGAAGTCATTTGATAAGCCCCTTCCGGAATCAGGCCGTAATAAGCTAAAGCTGTTTCGCAAGAAATATAGGAGGGGTTGTAAATCCTGTTTGCCACCTCAAATAAAGTCTTTTCTCCCCTAATGTTCTCGGGAAACAAATAGAAACCGCGGGTAATCTTCTTTATATATCCTTTGTTTTGCCATTCATTGAGCCTGGGCCTGTGGAAATTATGGTCAATATTCCTGATCTCATTGAGTGTAAATACAGGGACATCCTTAAATGCATTGTATAGATCAAGATATCTCACTTGTTTCTCCATAGTACTGTTATTAGTACTTTCAGGAAACAGTATACAATACCTGGTATTAAATGTCAATAGCCGTGCCGGCTGCTTTAATAACAAATAGACACTAACTTCTACTGAACGAGCAACACCGAGAAATATTGTAAGTTTGCAAGTCTTTAATATAAGAGGGACAGCCACCCTTTATCTTGTAATTCTCTATTGAAAGAGGTAAAATAAGCGCATGGTAAGAACAGCAAGGGTAGTATTAGAAGGGTACCCGCATCATATAACGCAAAGAGGGAATTACCGGCAAAGAGTATTTGAAAGCCCGAAGGATATGGAGATTTATCTCGGGTTTGTAAAAGAATACGCCGAAGAATATGACCTCAAAGTGCTGGCGTATTGCCTTATGTCAAACCATGTTCATTTCATAGTCCTCCCCAAAGACAAAGAATCAATCTCGTGCGTATTTAATAGAGCGCATTTCAGGTATTCACAGTATAATAACAAGAGGAAGAAGATTAAGGGGCATTTGTGGCAGGGACGGTTTTACTCGTGTTTTATTGAAGACAGTGAAAGTTATTTAAAGCATGCGATAAGGTATGTGGAAAGAAACCCGGTAAGGGCAAAGATGGTAAAGAAGCCGTGGGATTGGAAGTGGTCAAGCGCGGGAGAGCATATAGGAAGGAAAGGAGCAATATTAGAGGCAAGGAAAATTGGCGAGTATACGGGAATAACCGAAAAACAATGGAAAAAAGTATTGGGAGAGGAAGACCATAAGGATTTTGTGGTAGAAATCCGGAAGATAACAAATTCGGGAAGAGCATTAGGTGACCCGAGCTTTATAGCGAAGATGGAAAACAAGTTAGAAGTGTTGCTAAGGGTTCTCCCAACCGGTCGTCCGAGGAAGAAAAAGAATGAAAAGTCAAAATAATGGTGGCTGTCCCTCTTTTCTGAAAGAAAGAACAAAGAAAGAAATATTTCAAGTCCTGAACCCATAAGAATTATTTCTTTCTTCATATCAGGTGTTGAAATACGATATTTGCGAACGAGTAGTACAAATATCCAAATCATCGCCAATACGCCCAGTAAAGTGTAGTATATTTTAAATGGTATCCACTCAAATTTAAATGCATCGCAAGTTGTGATATCAAAGCCACTCAAATTTAAGTAGGTTGGAGAAAGAAAAAGAACTGGAACTAATAGAGCAATAAAAATTCCTTTGATTTTTGCGGAGACTTTTTTCTTATCTAGAAATACATAAATGAAATAAATAGATAGTATTGCAATAAGGCCTAAAATAATGCCGGAAAAACTCCAAATAAACGCGGAGTTTTTCAGCGAGTTTGACCTCAAAAGCGACCTAATTCACTACTTGCAGTGTCAAAGAGGCATGGTAAGCCTCTAATCTTTTCTGCCTTGCACCCAGTAAATTCTGTTTTCTTTCCGCCAAAATCACCTCCATTTT
>CAITEH010000045.1 GCA_903891415.1 Candidatus Firestoneibacteriota bacterium | reverse complement strand
TCAAGGCTGTTCAAACCCAAAAATCTTCCAAGCCCGTAATTTTCATGCACCACTATTTCCCCGGTGCTTATCTCAAAAACACTTTTTACCGGCGCCCCGTCCTTAAAATTTCTCCTTCTTCTTTTGGGGGCAGGCCGCGCGTTCCCATACCTTCCGAATATTTCATTATCCGTAATAAAGCAGGCGCCGGCCCCGGGGAAATAAAAGCCCGCGTGCAGCGAGCCTTCCAGATATTCCGCCCGGAGCGCCGCTTTATTTTCCGCGAGTATTTCCGCGAATCTTTCTTTTTCCCCCCTGCTGTTAAAAAATAAAAATACTTTAGCGCCTTCCGCTTCCATCTTCTTTATTTCTTCTATCGCAAGAGTGACGTTTCCGCTGAAAGAGGGAAAACTTTTTGTTTTGATATACAGGCCGGTTTCTGTCCTTTTATTATTTATTGCGGTAAAACCGGGCGTTTCGGGGAGCTCGTTTCCTTCCGTTAAAGGTTCTTCAATATAGAAAAGAGTGTTTTTCTTCAGATATTCTGTTATTTTTCCGCTCTTAAAATTGTTTTCCCCGGCAGGATATATGCTTATTTTGTTTATTTCTTTGGTTGATTTCTGGGTAAGCAGGTCAAAAACCCTTATGGTATCTATACTGTCTCCGTAGAAATCTATTCTTACAGGATGTTCTTCGGTAGGAGGGTAAATATCAAGAATGCCGCCCCGGACCGAGATTTCCCCTTTTTTTTCCACAAAAGTTTCCATTTTATAACCGGCCTGAATAAGCTGTTCTACGAGTCCGATAAGCTTCACTTCTCCGGCTCTCTCCAGCGTGAAGACAGAGGCAGCGAAATCCTTTTGTCCGGGCACCGCCTGGGTAAAAGAGCGGTTCGAAAAAACGGCCGCCTTATATTGCCCTTCAAGTAATTCTTTAAGGCCGAGGAGCCGCTGTTCTTTTAACTCGCTCGAAGGCGGAAGTAAAACCCCTTCAAGTTCTTCCCTTGCCGGAAAAAGAACCAGGCCTTCATTAAAAAAGGCCTGCAGGTCATAATAGGCCCTGAGGGCGGAATCATCATCGGGAAATATTAAAAGCACGGGCCGGCCGGTGTCTTTATAAAGCGAATACGCCAGAAAAGAATCAGCGGAACCTTTGATCCCGCTGATATTAATTGTTCCGGTTTCTTTTATTTTCGCAAGGAGCTCGGTATAGGCAGGGCTCGCAAGAAGAAGCTTATCTAGGTTTTGCATATTTAAGAAGGTCTATAAAGTTCATAAAGTCTGTAAGGTCGAAAGTCTAATTTCCCAATATTTTCATTCAATATATTTTCATCAATGTAAGGCCTTATAAACCTTTGACCTTATGGACTTTTGACTCTTTTTGTTTCTAGAACTTTACTTTCACCGGTTCTTTATCCGCCTCGCTTATGTTGAAGTATTCCTTTGTCTTAAAGTTGAACATCGTGGCAACAAGATTGGCCGGGAACATTTGCATGGCATTGGAAAAACTCAGGACCGTGTCGTTATAGAACTGCCGGGCATAGGCGATCTTGCTCTCTATTCCATCAAGCTGTTCCTGGAGTAAACGGAATTGCGCGTCCGCTTTCAGTTGCGGGTAATTCTCGGCAACGGCGAATAAACTTTTCAGGGCCTGCGTCAGCCCGTTCTGGGCTTTTTCCATATCAGCAACACCTGTAGCTCCCATAATAGCCGAGCGCGCTTTTGTTACATTCTCAAAAACTCCTTTTTCATGCGCGGCGTAGCCTTTAACGGTCTCTACCAGGTTCGGCACAAGATCCGCTCTTTTTTTCAACTGGACATCAACCTGGGCCCAGGAATTTTCACAACGGTTCCGCAGGATGACCAGCCTGTTATAGACCGCGATAAGGAAAAACACTATTATTGCCGCAAGGCCAAGACCAATTACAACCGAAATCCAGGGTATGCTCATGTTTTAGTCCTCCCATCCAAAAAATTTTATTGTAATGCTTCTTATTTCTTCTTTAAACACCGCCGCTGCAATGGCCACGAACGGCATGTACATGACAAGCGCGGCCGCGATAGTGCCGGCCAAAGCGTTAAAATCAGTGCTTACTCTGGTAATTATAACACAAAATATTACAAATAAAAACAGCTTCCAGGCCGTTTTCCCTGTTGCAGCGGCTTCTTCGCCTGAAAATGTTTCCGGGAGCTTGACGAAAATAAACCAGGTTATGACAGGAAAAATTGAAAGAAAAAGGAGCATGTTGCCGTAAAAGGCCCTCACAAAGGGCTTAAACAGCCACATTTCAGTAATACGGTAAAAAAGGGAATCCACCGGTTTTACATAGATATTCCTGAGGCAAAGTAAAGGGACTCCTTTTTTCGCTGAAATATGTTTCGCGAGAATTGCCGCTGCCGACTCCACTTTTTTTCCTGTAAGCCCCGGAGCAGGCCCGAGTAACTCATTTTCTAAAACAAAGGAAAAGAACGCGTTTTCCAGCAGTCCCTCCGTATTTTTTCCCTGAAACCTGTAGAGCTTCCTCTTGCCCGTGTCCAGCAGGATAACAATATCGTTGTCAAGGACCCTGCCCGCTGTTTTCTCAATATAATTTACAGACATCGGGATATTTTTATCAATAATGAACCTGAGGCGCACACCGGTCTTTGCTTCAAGTTCCGCGGTTATCATATTTGTGGCCTGAAAACCCGGAAAAAACAAAGTATTATTCCTATATTCAACTCCGGAAAAGAGCAGCAGGGAACCCAGGACGAAAGCAAGCGCGTGCATTACATGGCCCTTAGTATTCTTATTCTTTCTTCTATCGGAGGATGGGTATCAAAGAAACCGCTTAACCCTCCCTTAATATTAGTGAAAGGATTCACTATGAAAAGATGCGCTGTGGCTTTGTTCGCTACTTCCAGTTCTTCTTTATTGCCGGAAAGTTTTTCCAAAGCATCGGCAAGCCCCGGAGGATATCTGGTCAGGAGTACCCCTTCTGCATCCGCCAGGTATTCCCGCCTCCGGGACAGCGCGAGATTCAGGAGCTGCCCGATAAGGGGCGAGATGAGCGCGAGCACAATTGCAAGAAGGAGAAATGCAAGCCCGGCGGAACCACCCAGGCCCCGGCCTCTTCCTCCCAGGCGGGACCATCTAACATTCCTGAGCATCCAGTCGGAAAGCAGAGTTATGGTCCCGACCAGGACCACCGCAATAGACGAGATCAAAATATCATAATTTTTAATATGCGAAAGTTCGTGCGCGATCACCCCTTCCAATTCCTGCCGGTTAAGTTTTTCAATAAGCCCCGTGGTAAATACAACAGCGGCGTGTTTTGGGTCCCGGCCGGTGGCAAACGCGTTGGGAGCAGTATCAGAGATAATATAGATCTTCGGCCGGGGAAGCCCCGCGGCAAGACAAAGGCCCTCCACAGTGTTGATAAGGTAGGTATGCTCGACCGGGTCGGCCGGTACGGCGCGGGAAACCGCAAGCACCAGTTCATCGCTGTAATAATAACTTCCATAGACCATAACAATAGAGATAATTGCCGCAAGAAGAATGCCAAAAGGGCCGGAGCCGGAGGTCTGCCCGAACACATAGCCCAGTACAAGCACAAAAATAACAAAAAACATTATTACAAACACGGCCCTGCGTTTGTTCGAAGCTATCGTTTCATATATCATGTTAGCTGCTCTTGCTTAATTAATTTTTATAGCTAAACTATTTTGCATTTATTTTTGAAAACGCTGCTTTTGTCTATGCAGTCATTATAGCCGTTGTTTCAGTTTTTTACAATATTCATTACGGTCTCGGCCCATTCGGTAAGCCTTTCGGGTTTATAGGCGACCGTACTAATGTCCTTAAGTATGAATTCCACCGGGCTGGAACTTTTTTTACAGGCGGCTATTACATCTCTCGTGTCCGCGGCTATGGCTTCAAGCTCAAAGCTCCCCCTTGAGAAAAATGCCGGGCTGGATTTTCTGGACACCACATAATCCTTTCCGATCTGCTCCGCGGCGTTTTTAACATCCGCCCAGGGGCTGATGGAGATCTTCCTCACATTAGGCAGCTTTCTAATAATATCTATCTTTTTATCCAGCGGCTCACAGCAGCCGTAATAACCGAGCCCAAATTTCGCAAACCATTTTTTGGCGTATTCTATCTCAAATTCATCATGCATCGCGGGCGAAGCTGTAGAAAATATCTGTGCCATACCGAAAGTCCAGTTATCCCTTGCTTTCGGCTTTTCAGGATCAAAATCTTTGCCCGGGAATTTTTCAATGAACACCGGGAGCTTGTCGGTATAAGAACCCGAGCAATGCACGGTCCTGAACCCGTAGCCCAGCAGGCCCTGTTTTTCATACTGGTCCAGCAGTGCAAGATAGGCGTCTAAGAACCTGGCTATGGTCTTGTGCATGAATTCCGGCCTTAAGGCCAGGTCCATTAGAAGATTTTCGGCCCCGCGCAGCATTACGATGACATCCCAGGCGGGAAAAGCGATCTGCACGCCTTCCTTCCTTACCTCGATTATTCCCTTAAAAATATCCTGCATTATTTCATAGCGTTCTTGGGTTTTTTCCCTGTTAAGTTTAATGACCGGGTCCTTTATCTTTTGAAGATCTTCCTCTTCTTTTAACTGGTCAGTATATAAATGGCCTTTGACATTATTGGCCTCATCCGTTACGGCCTGTTCATCTTTAATATCTATCCCGAAATTCCATTTCTCGAGAGCCAGCGGCGAGCGGAGCACCGGTTCTATGACCATATCAACCCTGAAATGTTCCCATTTGTACAGATCCTGCCGCATATATAATTCTACCTCGCGGCAGTACGGATTTTCCGTCTTCAGGGTGAGTTCTCCTCCGCCATTCAGTTCATGCCAGGGCAGCTGGTCTATCAGGACCATCGGCCGTTTTGGCTTTAATTCGTTAAGCGCTTTCCAAAGCGCTATAGTTTCCTTTTGCACGGGAAGTTCGGCTATCTCCCGGTACTTTTTTCCCAGTTCCCGTAATATTTCTTTATCTTTAACCGGCACCGCCATATATTCCCCCTTTTTCTACCCTTCTCCCCCGGCACCCGGGATCTAACACCTTTGTATTATCACTTATTATTATTGTATTTCCCGAATTCCCTTACCGTATCGCACATTGCCAGGACATTTTCTACCGGAGTTTCCGGAAGAACCGTATCATGGCTGGCTCCTGCCACATAGCCGCCGCCGGGCATCATAATTTTCAAGATTTCTTTTGTTCTTTCTCTCACAACTTCCGGCGTGCTTTCCATCAAAATATGATGCGAATCTATCCCGCCGTTGAATACCATCCTCTTTCCGTAATTTTTCTTTAACTGCACCAGGTCCATACCGGCACAGGTAGTCTGGACAGCATGCAACGCATCCAACCCGACACTTATCAGGCCGGGTATTAATGGTTCTATACCGCCGCAGCAATGCAGCTGCACCTTGAGATTATACGCGTGTCCGAGTTCAATAAGCTTCCTGAAATGCGGCAGTAAAAAGCGCCTGAATAACTCAGGGCTTACCAGCGGCCCGTTCTGGCTGCCCAGGTCATTGCCCATGAAAAAAATATCAATATATTTCCCGGCCGTATCGAAGATCCTCTTATTCGCCTCAAAATAATAAGAAGAAAGATGCTCAAAGACCGCGTCCACGGCCTCAGGTTCATCATACATCTTCATAAAAAGGTTCTCCATGCCCAGCAGATCATTAGCTTCATGCCAGAAGGGGGACCATAAACCGCCCATTATCGCATATTTCCCTTTGCGCGCTTCCACCTGCGCTTTTATTCCGGAAGCGTCGTACCATTTCGGGTCCGGCCACGGAAAGTCATGGATCTCTTTAAGTGTTGCCTTTGCCAGCGGATGATTAAGCGCCTGGCCGCAGCCTATGCCCTCCCGCTTGATACCCAGCCTGTTGGCTGAATCTTTCAGCGCTGGGCCGCTATCCCTGGCGTGCACGGGCCGGAAATCATCCCCGAGTTTTAGTTTTAGGCCTTCATCATCAAGCGAAAACTTTTTTTGCATGCCTTCCCACATCTCCCGGGAAGCCCCGAACCAGAGCGGAACCCGGTCCGGCTCTTCATGCGCAAAAGTAGTTAATACCCGTTCCCGTGAAGTCATCACCATAATATTTCCTCCAACCTTAAAGATATCCTTCCACGATTTTAGACTTTACAGACTTTTTGGACCTTTGACCTTAGACTTTCTTTTATTGTACGCCGTCTATCCACACATGCCCCGCTCCGAGCCTCTGCGACGGCTTTGAAGCACACTCCAGAGCAATGACCGTCATATCTTTATCCGGCGGGTTCACGGGCAGGTCATAAAGATGGAGCCGTTCCGTAGGGTTGAAGGCCTGTTTAAACTTAACTTTTTCACCGGTACTGACTATCCGGGCATTGCGCACCTTCATCTGAAGACCGCCTAACCAGAGCTCTTTGCCGTACCAGCGGGTAATATGCCAGTACATAGTATTCCCCTTGGCGGTAGC
>CAITEH010000044.1 GCA_903891415.1 Candidatus Firestoneibacteriota bacterium | reverse complement strand
TTAACTGCACCGGCGTTGATATCAAAAAAAGATTTTTTTCTGAGTTCCTTGGCTCCCTTGATGAGAGCCTCAAGCGAATAGCTGTAACCAAGATAAATATCCCTGCTCTCTTTATCTTTAACATAATAGAAGGTACCGGTAGGACTCTTATCTCCCAGCAAAAGTGTATATTTTTTTCCGTTCTTCAGGGTAAAACCCGCTGAATATGAAGGCTTTTCCAGCCCGTAATCTTTAAGCTCGCCGGGTTTTTCTATTTTCCGGTCCATTGACAAAGACGCCAGGTTTGTGAGCACCGTTTCGATATCGCTTTTTTCTGTTTCATAGACGGCCGGTTTTGTCATTCCCCACTCGCCCGCGCCATTACGTTCACAAATAACCGTCTCGGTTTTGAGATTATTAACAAGCTCAAAGGCCCTGATATCTTCCTTTTCCAGTTTGTAAATTTTGATCTTATCCCGGTTTAACTTATCCCCGCTGTCCAGTAAGAGCGCTACAACGGCAAGAATAATAAAAATACCGGCGGTAATCCAGGTTGCTTTAAAACTCTTTTTCTTGGGACTCACTTTCACTTTCCCCCTTTTGCAAGAACGATTCCACTGATTACAAAACTACAGGATTTCACTGATTTATCTAAAATAATATAACTTCAATGATTTTAGACCTTACGAACTTTATAAACCTTATAAACAATTATCGTTCTATTTCCCTCGCCTTTTCCACCATACAAAAAGACCGGCACCTACAATCAAAAGCGGTGTAACAACTATTGTCAGGACCCAGATAATAGTGAACCGGAAAGGCGTCAACACAAGCGGCCGAAAATCAACTGTTTTAGGCCGGATAGAGATCTTCAGTCCTTCATCCATCAGCCAGTTTATGGAATTGGCAAAAAGGTCTATAAAGCCCTGATATCCGCCCATGCCTCCGGGCGCGTTGGAAATAAAATCAGAATCTCCGATAATAATTATCTTTGTTTCGTAACTTGCATCTTTCTTTGCTGCTTTTGTATTAACCCGTTCTTTTACGGTATAACCGAGGCAAAGCGGCGCCGGCAGGTCGGAAGGATCCTTCCTTACTTTACCCGACTTTAGGCTCGCAAGGTCTGTTTCACCCCAGCTCGAGGGAGAAGACATAAAAAGCTTTTCTTTGGTAATGACCCGGTTCTGTTTTTTTTCTGCAGTTTCTGAAATAGACCTTACAGAAGGAAAGAAAACCGGAACATTATTTTTTTCCAAAGGTTCCGTTATCGGGTGTTTTTCATATTCCGGGATGGGTGATGCGGGATCTTTATACATCCCCAAATTCAGGCAGCTCTTGGTATCAACAACAAAATCATTGTCCAGTTTGAGCTCCCAGTTAGCTAGAAGTGTATCAAAGCCCGTGCCGGTCATCGGTTCAAATAAAAGCATCGCCTTGCCGCCATTTTCCAGATACTTTTTGACTGCTTCCGCTTCGGCAGCGGAAAAAGCCTGCTGGGGGCCTGCAACCACCAGAACGGAACAGTCTTCAGGGATCTTGCCTTCCTTTAATATATTAAGTTTTTTTACCTCATAATTATCGCCGATCAGCGCCTGTTTGATTACAGCGGCACCGGCAGCGTTTTTCATGTCGTCAGAATCCTTCTCTTTATGGCCATCGGTGAAATAAATGACTTTTTTTCCGGCCTCCTGCACTTCAAGTATGGCATTAATGATGGCCTGCTCGCCTTTGAACTCAACGCCTCCCTGCTGCTGGCGGCGCGGGTCGTTGCCGACAATATCTCTTTCGTAGATGTCCTTTCTTTTGTTCCCGAGCTCTATTATCATGGTGTTGTGTTCATTAATCCCATAAGCTTTGGCCGCTGTAGTGTCCACATCCAGATCATAGATCTTGGTCTTTACCTTCGAACTCACCTTGGACATATACTTAAGCAAAGACATCATATTGTTCTCGTAAAAACCGTCTTTCTTGGCAAAAACCGTCACTTTCAGGTCCTGTTTCAGATCTTTAACTATTTTAATTGATTGCTCTGAAAGGCTGTATTGCTTATTTGCCGTAGTATCATACTGGAGAGGATAACTATTTATTATCCTGTGAACAAACCATATTATACCCAGGACCAGCAGGACCAAAAGAAGGGCATTTGAACCATGTTTGAAATTCCGGCCTTTAAAAAGTTTTTTAAAAATTTCTTTTATGTTTTCCAGGATTTTTTTCATTTTTTTCATTTTCCCCCTTACCATCTCTTCCATTCAAGCCGCCGAACTGTGATAAAAAGGAAGAAGAAGATCATGGCCAAATAATAAAATATGTTACCGGCATCAAAAACACCCTTCACAAGGTTCTCCTGATTATTCATAAGAGAAAGGCTGCTTATAAAGTTACCCGTGCCTCCGCCGATGGTATCTCCGGCCCACCCGATAACGTAAAGTAAGATCAGGAACACCATTCCGACTATCGCGGAAATAAGCTGGTTCTCGCTTAAGGAAGAGGCAAAGAGCCCGACAGCAAGATAGGTCGCGCCCAAAAGCAAAAACCCGAGCATAGAGGTAATTATTGGGCCCAGATCCGGCTTGCCGAAAATAATAAGGTAAAGCGGATACTGTAAAGTTATCACGACCATGGCTAAGAACAAGATCATTGCCGCGAGATACTTGCCCATTACTATTTCGGAAACCTTAATGGGAGAGGTAAAGAGAAATTCTATTGTTCCGAGCTTTTTCTCCTCGGAAATAAGGCGCATGGTAATAAGAGGGCTCATAAGCATGAAGGTAAAGCTCATGTTCATGATTATGCTCCTGGCATCCGCCATTTTGGAAGTGGCCACAATAACACTGAAAAAATAACCTGAAATAAGGAGAAAAAGCCCGACAACAACATAGGCAACCGGCGAAACAAAATAAGACTTTAATTCCCTTTTTGCGATAACCCAGACTTTACTCATCTTATTCCTCCCTCGTTGTAAGTTTCAAGAAGACCTGTTCAAGGTTCAGAGCGGCACTCGTCATTTCCAGTATTACCCAGTTATTCCTTACGGCAGTCTTAAAAATGTCTTCACGGATATCAGTGCTGCCCGAGCGGACCACTTCAAGAACGGTGATATTGCCTTCGTGCTTCAGGGAGCCGATCCTGGAATTTTTTATTTTCTCAAATTCTGTTTTTATTTCTTCGCCGGCTAAACGCCCTTTGAGCTTGACCTCGATCCGGTCGCCGCCTTCAGACTTCTGAAGCAAACCTTCCTGTGTGTCTTCGGCAACTATATGCCCGGCATCGATAATAACCACCTTATTGCAGGTCATTGAAACTTCCGGAAGAATGTGGCTGGAAAGAATTACCGTTCTCTGCCCCGCCATATTCTTAATAAGCTCCCGGATCTCAATTATTTGCTTGGGATCCAGGCCGATCGTGGGCTCATCCAGGATCAATACCTCAGGTTCGTTAAGCAACGCCTGGGCCAACCCGACTCTTTGCTTGTAACCGCGGGAAAGCCTGCCGATTATTCTTTTTGAAACATCATTTATTTTTGTAAGTTCCAGGGCTTTTTGTATCTGTTTTTTCTTGTCTGCTTTAGGCACGCCTTTTAATTCCGAAACAAATTCCAGATAGGAAGAGACGGTCATTTCATGATAAAGAGGCAGGACTTCCTGCAGATACCCGATACGTTTTTTTACCTCCATGGTTTCTTCTATCACGTCATAGCCCGCAACTTTTGCGGAACCGGAGGTCGGTTGAAAATAACCCGTGAGTATCCTCATGATCGTGGTTTTTCCGGCGCCGTTGGGTCCGAGCAGGCCCAAGATCTCGCCTTTTTCGACGGTGAAGGAAACATTTTCCACCGCCCTGGTCGGACCATAGAATTTGGTTAGTTTTTTAACTTCTATCAAGTGACATACCCCCTTTCAAATAGTAATTACTGTGCACCGGTGCTATAAAGTACAGAGTAATTTTGTATTCTCAACTATATCATATAGAAAAGCCGGCTCAGGCCTGTATACTTAAAGACAAAATATTCATCCAAAATGTTCCTGCTGAATACTTTTGCTTAGTATTAT
>CAITEH010000043.1 GCA_903891415.1 Candidatus Firestoneibacteriota bacterium | reverse complement strand
TCCGGCTTTCTTATCCGCATAGGCGGCGGCCGCCTGGAGCCCAAAATTGCCCAAGAGATATTCAAAGGCACCACCGGCATAAGCCCGGTTGTAGCTCCCGCAAAAGGCCTGTGCCTTATCAATATTAAGTATTAACCGGAGACGGATGTTTTTCCCGGGGAAAGTCAAGAACTAAAAATAATCAGGCAGGTATAGTCCCCTAATAATATCAATTGACATATAATGAAAATGCTTGTAAAATATTTCACCGATACGCAAAAAATACGTAAATTACGGAGGAAAAGACCTTGGCAACACTGCTCGAAAAATGGGTTGAAGAGGTAGCGCTGTTGACAAAACCCGACAAAATTCACTGGTGCGATGGTTCAGAAAAAGAGGCCAGAGAACTTATTAAGATCGGCATAGAGAAAGAAAAACTCAACGGTAATCCGGTTTTTTATGAATTAAATAACAAGACCTATCCCGACAGCTACCTGCACAGAAGCCATCCTAATGATGTTGCCCGCTCCGAGAACCTTACATTTGTCTGCCATCCGGATAAAGATATGGCCGGGCCGAATAACAACTGGATGGATCCTAAAGAAGCGAAAAAAAAGATGAATGCTTTGTTTGCCGGCTGCATGAAAGGCCGGACTATGTATGTGCTGCCCTATATGATGGGGCATCCGGATTCTCCCTACGCAAAAGCTTGTGTTCAGATAACTGATTCCGCCTATGTCGCGGTGAGTATGAGAATTATGACGCGGCTTTCAAATATTGTTATTAAGAAAATAGGTAATACTGATAAATTCGTTAAAGGCATCCACTCTGTAGGAGAACTCGATCCCGGCAGAAGATTTGTAATGCATTTTCCCGATGAGGGACTGGTTATGTCTTTCGGCTCCGGTTACGGCGGCAACGCTTTGCTGGGTAAGAAATGCTTTTCCTTGAGGATAGCTTCCTGTCTCGGGCTTAAAGAAGGCTGGCTTGCGGAGCATATGATAATTATGGGTATTGAAGACCCCAAGGGACAGGTTACCTATGTGGCTGCGGCGCTCCCTTCGGCTTGCGGCAAAACCAATCTGGCAATGATGCAGCCCACTCTCCCCGGCTATAAGATCTGGACCCTGGGTGATGATATTGCCTGGATGAATATCGGAAAAGACGGCCGGCTCTATGCCATAAATCCGGAGTTTGGCTTCTTTGGTGTGGCCTCCGGAACTTCAATGAAGACCAACCCTAATATGATGAAAACTTTAAAAGCCAACAAGTTCTACCCGACTCTTTATACCAATGTCGGGCTTGATACCGCTAAGAACGAACCCTGGTGGGAAGGCATGGGGGACCCGCCAAAGAATATGACAGACTGGCAGGGCAAAAAATATGACGGCAAAGAAAAAGCCGCGCATGCTAATTCCAGATTTACGGTCTCCATTAATAATTGTGAAACCCTCTCAAAAGAATTTGATGACCCGAAAGGCGTGCCGATCTCGGCTATTATTTTTGGCGGCAGGAGAAGCTCGCTGCTGCCCCTGGTCTATGAAAGTAAATCCTGGCAGCACGGGGTTTTTTCCGGTTCAATTATGGGTTCGGAAACCACAGCCGCTGCCATCCATGCCTCGGGGGTGCTGAGGCGCGATCCTATGGCGATGCTTCCTTTTTGCGGTTACAATATGGCTGATTATTTCAGGCACTGGCTTGCTACCGGTAAAAAAATGAAAAATGCCCCCAAGATCTTTTTTGTAAACTGGTTCCGGGTCAACGAGCAGGGCAAATTCATGTGGCCGGGTTTTGGCGAGAATATCCGCGTGATGAAATGGATAATGGAAAGAGTGGACGGCAAGGGCGAAGCAAAAGAAACTCCCATAGGAAATGTACCGACCGTAAAAGGTTTTGACACAACCGGCCTAAAAAATGTTCCTCCTTCTGATCTGGAAAAACTCTTTGGAGTTAATATCAAAGAATGGGGCGAAGAATTAAAGAGTATCGGAGAACTTTACAGGAACTTTGGAAACCGTATGCCAGCCGAACTAAAACAGGAATACGAAAAACTGCTGAAAGAATATAACAAAAGTAATTGACGATTTACAAATGACAATTTACAATATTGGGAAGGCTGAAAATAGGATCCGCCTCTTTAATTTGGCATAGCAAAATAACGATAATGAAAAATATTTGTTAGCCGGCAACAAATACGAGGATAACCTCTCATCTGTGTCATCTCTTTACCCATCCGTGTGATCAGCCGTGCGTTGACACCGTGCGTTTGATGGCTTGTTATTTGACAAAGGTTGTGTTAGAATTCTCTTAAATTAGGTTCCGGGGAGGAATTGGTTATGCAGATATTTTCCAAGAATGAAGCCGTAAAAACCGGCTGGAGTCTGATGAAAACAAACCTTGGTATTGCCGTCATTTTGTATGCCATATATTTGGGTGTCCTCATGGCGATAAGCCTGCTCCAGGCCGGGGTTGAACATATGCTGGGCAAAGGTTTATTAAGCTATAATATTATGATCGTTAGTTACCTTTTATCTTTTCTTCTGATAGTAGGTATGATAAAAATATTTCTCAACCTTTATGACGGGAAAAAAGTTGAGATCATTGAACTTTTTACAAATTTTGACCAATATTTTAATTATCTTGCCTGTTATCTTCTGGTAGCCTTAATAGTCCTTGGCGGGTTAATACTATTCATAGTCCCGGGAATAATCTGGGCTCTTAAATATCAATTTGCCACTTATCTTGTCATTGACAAGAAGATGAAACCCCTTGAAGCCATAAAGAAAAGCGCCCGGTTAACCTATGGACACAAAATGAATCTATTTCTTTTTGTTTTTGTAGCTTTAGGTATCACTATTATAGGGTTTCTGTGCTGCTGTGTCGGGCTTATACCTGCCGGGATAGTTGTTTTCTTTGCCTATATTCATATATATAGAAAACTGCTAGCGGATTATGAGGAGCAAAATAAGTTTAACACCGGAAATCCTGTAAGTGAAAACGGGCCTGCCTGCGATTCTATTCCTTCTTTGGAATCAGTGGCTCAAAATCCCGAAAATCCGGTAAAAACAGAAGAGCCAAAAACACCGGAAAATCTGTAAAGAAACGCCTGAATTCCGCGAAAAATATTAGCGATCTTAAAAAGGCAATATTTTATCAGTGAAATCCAACAGCTCTGCAATCAGTGGAATCGTGCTAAATCTTTTTAAATTGAAAATCCGGCCTTTTTGTGTTATATTAGCCCTGTTGATTTTCTTTTGAAAATCCGTGGTAAAAATATAAAAAAACAATTATTTCTTAAGGAGGAGTTATTATGGCAAAGAAGTTTGTGTATTCATTCGGCGGCGGAAAAGCTGACGGAAATGAGAAGATGAAGAATCTTCTCGGCGGCAAAGGTGCGAATCTTGCCGAAATGGCGGGGCATCCCAAGTTAAAGCTGCCTGTTCCCCCGGGTTTCACTCTCACTACAGAAGTCTGCACTATCTACTATGAAAATAAAAAGAAATACCCGAAAGAAGTCGGCGTGCAGGTAGCTGCGGCAATTAAAAAAGTAGAAAAGATCATGGGCAAAAAATTTGGGGACCCGAAAGATCCCCTGCTCTTCTCGGTAAGGTCCGGAGCCAGAAAATCCATGCCCGGCATGATGGAGACCGTCCTGAATGTCGGCCTCACAAGCAAGACCATTCCGGGAATGATAAAACAGACCGGCGGAAACGAAAGGTTTGTTTATGACGCTTACAGGCGCCTTATTATGATGTATTCAGATGTGGTAATGGAAAAAGCGGCGGGCATAGAGCCGGAAGAAGACCAGGGTATAAGAAAGCAGCTTGAACATATCATGGCGGCTATGAAGAAAAAGAACGGCGTTAAACTTGACACTGAGCTTGACGCGGCGGATCTAAAAGAACTTTGCGAAACATTCAAGGCCAAGGTAAAAGAAGTTCTTGGCAAACCTTTCCCGGATGAACATATGGAACAGATGTGGGGCGGTATCAGCGCCGTGTTTTCTTCCTGGAATGGGAAGCGCGCCATTTCTTACAGAAGAATTGAAAAGATCCCGGATGAATGGGGTACGGCAGTTAATGTACAAACCATGGTATTTGGTAATATGGGCGATGATTCCGCTACCGGCGTTGCTTTCACCAGGAACCCGGGGAATGGCGATCCCCGTTTTTACGGCGAATATCTTGTAAATGCACAGGGTGAAGATGTTGTTGCGGGAACCAGAACTCCGGCGCCCATTAGCGCGGCTTCACAGTCGGAACATAATATGGAGCTGGTAACGCTCGAAAAGTGCATGCCAAAAATTTACAAAGAACTCTTCTCCTTCCAGGCGCGTCTCGAAAAACACTACAGAGATATGCAGGACATTGAATTTACCATTGAAAAAGGCAAGCTCTTTATGCTTCAGTGCCGTATCGGAAAAAGGAACGGCCCTGCCGCAGTAAAAATGGCAACGGATATGTTCAAGGAAAAACTTATTACGGCTGATGAAGCGGTTACGAGAGTGACGCCGGCACAGCTGGATGAACTTCTTCATCCTATAGTTGATCCCAAGGCGGAAAAAATAACCAAGCCGCTGGCTAAAGGCCTTCCTGCCGGCCCGGGCGGTGCGGCCGGTCAGATCGTGTTTACGGCAAACGACGCGGTGGAATGGTTCAATAAAGGCAAAAAAGTTATTCTCGTCAGGGAAGAAACCAACCCTGAAGATATTGAAGGTATGAGAGCGGCGGAAGCCATACTCACAGCCAGAGGCGGAATGACTTCACATGCCGCGCTGGTAGCCAGGGGCTGGGGCAAATGCTGCATAGTCGGCTGTGCTGACGTGCATATCGAGCTTTCCAGGAAGACCGTCGTGGTAGGCGGTAAAGAACTCAAGGAAGGCGACTGGATCACTCTTAACGGTACAAAGGGTGCGGTCTATGAAGGCAAGCTTGCAATGGTGGATGCCAGTGAAGAAGGTACCGTGCTGGAAGACTTTTTAAAGATCTGTGACAAAGTAAAAAAAATGGGTATCAGGACCAACGCTGACACGCCAAAAGACGCTGCCAAGGCCCGTTTCTTTGGAGCTGAAGGCATAGGTTTATTCAGGATAGAACACATGTTCTATGGTGAAGGTTCAGACCAGTCACTTTTCCTGCTCCGCAAGATGATCATGTCCAATACTCTTGAGGAAAGAAAAAACGCTTTAAGCGAGCTTTTCCCCTATATGAAAGCCGATATTAAAGCTACTTTGAATGCCATGGACGGCCTGCCTGTGACTATCAGGCTTATTGATCCGCCGCTTCATGAATTCGTTCCGCATGAAGAGGGCAAACTTAAAGAGCTCGCGGACTCGCTCAAGATAGATATGAATAACCTTGCGAAACGCGCAAGCGCGCTCCGGGAGAGCAACCCGATGATGGGGCACAGGGGTGTCCGTCTGGGCGTTACTTATCCCGAAGTTACGGAAATGCAGGCCCGGGCCATAATTGAAGCTGCCGCGGAGTTGATCAAAGAAGGGAAAAAAGCCACTCCGGAGATAATGATCCCGGTAGTGTGCACGGTTGCCGAGATAAATGACCAGATAGTTATTATTAAAAAAGTACATGAAGAAATTAACAAAAAATTCGGTAAGAAAGTCCCGCTTTTGATCGGGACCATGATAGAGATCCCGAGAGCGGCTCTGGTTGCCGGTAAGATCGCAGAATCAGCGGAATTCTTCTCTTTTGGAACTAATGACCTTACTCAGATGAGCTTTGGTTTTTCAAGGGATGATATCGGCGGTTTCCTTCCCGATTATCTTGAAAAGAAGATACTTCCGTGCGACCCGTTCCAATCTATAGACGAGGAAGGTGTCGGAGAGCTGATCTCTCTTGGTATAGAGAGAGGAAGAAAGACCAATAAGAAGCTCAAGATCGGTATTTGCGGAGAGCATGGCGGAGATCCTGATTCCATCGCGTTCTGCTATAAGAAAGGCATGAACTATGTTTCTTGTTCTCCTTTCAGAGTACCTATCGCGAGGCTTGCCTCTGCCCGGGTAGTGGTCGAGACAAGGAAAAAATAGGTTGAATAACCGGGGCGTCCGCTGAAAAAGCGGGCGCCCTTTTTCTAACAACCTTAGTGTAAAACTCTAATAATGTTAGCACCGGCGCCGCCGGGTGAAAATGACCTTAATGCAAGATTATTGTGATACGGTGAAAAAAACTAGGTATATAAATGAGAAAAGCTATCCTATTTTGTCTGCTCTTAACAGGAGTGCTGTTTGCGGAAGGTAATGAGCCGACCTGGCTTCTTTCGGTGCCTACCGCAAATGTCCTTCCTAAAAATACCGTTTCTGCCGGGATAATCTATCTTGATCTGGGTATTGCAGATGACCTTGAAATAGGTGTCCACGGTATCAAATACCAGTTCTCAAAAGATTTTCAGGGCGGAAAACTGGCTCTTGGTGCTTCCTTTGTTTTTGGGCTTTATCCCTACGCGGTATGGACCAGGAAAATGGATTTTGGAGAGCTCTCCCTCGGCGTGAACCCTTTTCCCTACTTTATCTTTGGCAGTATTGAAACAAAATTGTCTGAGAGTATTAATTTCCTCGGCGAGCTCCATAATGGTGTTGCCGCGGGTATAAGGAGCAGTATTGCAAAGGGCTGGTGGCTGGATATCGGGGCAGGGCTTACAACCTATCCTTATAAAAACTATATTTTCTATGACTTCGCCAATACGGACTATTTCTATTACAGGTTCCCCACGGCTTTTTCCCCGTATATTGTTATTTCTCTTTGTTATAATTTCAGCATAGATCCTAAAGCCCCGGTTACGGAGCTGAAACCCGGGAAAAGGCCCCTTGAAGACGGGCCGCAGCCTCTTGATCCAATAAAATAATACAGAATCAATAATAGATGCTGTATAATAGACACTAACTCTATGATACCCTATCACAAAACGACCGGTATAATTATTAAAGTCAGGCCTTACGGTGAGGCCAACAAGCATCTTACTGTTTATACCCGGGCCTATGGAAAGATTCACGCGGTGGCAAAAGGCGCCGGCAAGATCAAGAGCCGGTTCGGGTCCACGATAGAACTTTTTACGGAAACAAAACTATTTCTCTATAAACAGCAGAACAGGGACCTTTACCTTCTTACCCAGGCGGATATAGAGACCCATTTTAAGAACATTTCGAAAAACGTGAGAAAATATACCTATGCTTCCGCGGTCACGGATTTTATCAATACCTTTGTTCCGTTCGGAGAAAAAAGCCGCTCGCTCTATGAATTATATTATAATACCCTGCAAAAAATTAACACGGAAGGCCATGAGGACAGGATCTTCTCGATGTTCATGGTAAAGTTCCTTACCCAGACAGGTTTTAAAATAGCGCTCAACTTATGTTCCGCCTGCGGTTCGGGTTTGTCCCGGAATATACGGATGGCGGTGAGCCCCAAACACGGCGGGGTGGTCTGCGAAGCCTGCTCAAACGGTATTTCAACCGTGGAAGTTTATAACAATACCCTGAAACTGATGGAGCTGATGCAGCGAAAGAGTTTTGACGCGCTGGCCAATTTAAGAATTGAGGATAAGTCGCATATGGAAATAGAAAAGGTAGTCGAGCATTTTTTAGAGTACAACTTTGAGCTTAAACTAAAAAGCCTGAAAGTTATGGAGAGTATCAGAAATTATGGCGCGTAAAAAAGCGGTAATATTGCTGTCCGGCGGCCTGGATTCAACAACGACCCTGTATTACGCAAAAGCAAAGGGGTATGACTGTTTTTGTCTTATGTTTGATTACGGACAGAGGCACAAAAAAGAATTAAGAGCCGCGGTTAAACTTGCAAAACTGAATAAATGCCGTTATACCATCGTAAAGATCGCCTTACCCTGGTCAAAGAGCGCGCTAACGGATCTTGCGGTCAAGATACCAAAAAATACCGGAAAAATAGGAAAAAATATTCCTGTTACCTATGTTCCCGCGAGAAATACCATATTTTTCAGCTTTGCCGCTTCCTACGCGGAATCCATTGGGGCAAAAAGGATCTTTATCGGCGCAAATGCCCTGGATTACAGCGGTTATCCCGATTGCCGGCCAAAATATATAAAAGCCTATGAAAAAGCTGTTAACCTCGGGACTAAAAGCGGCGTAACAGGGAAAAAAATCCGCATAGAAACCCCGCTCATTGCTCTGACCAAAGCAGAGATAATAAAACTGGGTAGAAAACTTGGAGTTCCTTATCAGCTTACCTGGTCCTGCTATCGGGGAGAAAAGCTGCCTTGCGGAACGTGCGAATCCTGCCTGCTTAGAAATAAGGGATTTAAAGAAAATTCTTTAATAGATAATAAAATATAATGGAATTTCTTAGAGAATGTGTTAAAATCATAGCATAAACCGGCAGACGTAATGAGGTGAGCTAAAATGAGACTTTTTGTGGCCATAGGCGTTTTAGGCGGCTTTATTGTCGCTGTTTTTCTTTCAATACTCGGGATCAGGTCCATGAGGGATAGAGTTACCAGCGGGCCCGAAGGCCTTATCGGATTGACGGGAAAAGTAAAGACCAAGCTTGAACCTGAAGGTATAGTTTATGTGAACCGTGAAGATTATACCGCGAAAAGTAAAGATGAAACGAGCATAGAGCCCGGCGCAAAGGTCAGAGTACTGGCTGTTGACGGCACAAAGCTGGTTGTAGAAAAAATAGCATAAGAGCAGCAACATTGAAATAATAGGAACAAGGAGGGAACATATGGGAGTAGGTTATCTGGTTTTTGGCGTTTTCTGTTTTATCGCGATAGTAATATTTAACGCGATAAAGATAGTCCGGGAGTATCAAAGATTAGTGCGCTTCCGGCTCGGGAAACATAATATACACGATGGTGTACTTGGCCCCGGCATAACTTTTGTTTGGCCGATTATTGACCAGGTTGTTTGGGTCGACCTCAGAGAGTCCTATCTTGAGATCCCGGAGCAAACCTGTATTACCAAAGATAATGCCCCAATTTCCGTGGATTTCCTTATTTACTGGAAGGTCACAGACCCGGCTGCCTCTGTTATTCAGGTCCGCAATTTTGCAGGAGCCGCGCAAGGCATTGCGACGACAACTTTAAGAGCGGTAGTAGGCGATATAGCCCTTGACGAAGTGCTTTCCAAGAGAGAGCAGATAAATACCATTCTTAGGACCAAACTTGATGAAGTTACCGGCAGGTGGGGTGTTAAAGTGACCTCGGTGGAGATCCGTGAAATTCAGCCGCCTACGGAAGTTCAAGCCGCAATGACCAAGCAGATGGCCGCGGAAAGGCACAGAAGAGCCGTAGTAACAGAATCCGACGGCACAAAACAGGCCGCTATTACGATAGCCGAGGGTGAAAAGCAGTCTGCGATACTTCGCGCGGAAGGTGAAAGACAGTCACAGATACTTAAAGCCGAAGGTTATGCCAAGGCGCTTGAAAGTATTTTTAGCGCCGCCAAACATATTGATGAAAAAACCATGGGCCTGCAGTATCTTGAAGCACTTAAGGCACTCGGGGCCTCTCCTTCAACGAAGTATATATTCCCGATGGAGTTTACTTCGCTGCTTAAACCGTTTGTAAGCAACATACAGGAAGCCTTAACTAAAAAGCAATAGCAGAGCAGGAGCTTGCCTGCAAGTCAATTTTTGGCGCGGGAATTAGATCCCGCGCCTTTGACTTTTTTTGGGCTGGCGGGTTGAAAAGCATTATATTGAAAAATAATCGAGAAAAATCGTCATACTACCGGTTGATATTATGCATTTAAAAAGCACTACTAATGGTAGTTTTTATGAAAAATGGGCGTTTACAAGAAGAAAAGATAACTAATGGGGTTGCAAAAAGTAAATATATAGTGTATAATCTATTAGTACAGCAAAGAACAATTTTCGACCGCAAGGAGAAAATTTTCTCCGGGCGGTTTTTTTGTTTGTACAATCTAACACAAAAGGAAGTGATATAGTAAATGGCGAAGGGAAAAGTGAAATGGTTTAACGACCAAAAAGGTTATGGTTTCATTACCCCGGAATCCGGCAAAGATGTATTTGTACATCACACCGCGATCCAGGGCGATGGTTTCAAAACCTTAAGTGAAGGCCAGGAAGTCGAATTCGAGATCGAAAACGGCCCCAAGGGCGAGCAAGCTACCAAAGTAGTGAAACTCTAAACTTCAAAAACTAAAAGCCCGGTTGGTTAATTCCAGCCGGGCTTTTCTTTTTCTAACGACCTTAATGTAAACTCTAATAATGTCTAACGACCTTAATGTAAACTCTAATAATGTCTAACGACCTTAATGTAAACTCTAATAATGTTAGCGACGGAGTCGGGTGAAGACGACCAAAATGAAATGCTCTATATCACCTGCAAGATCTTATCAAACCTTTTTAAGCAAGTATCCTTCCCGAGTACTTCCATTACTTCAAAAAGTCCCGGTGAGATAAGTTTTCCGGTAAGCGCAAGCCGCACCGGATGCACGAGTTCTCCAAGTTTTTTTCCGTTCTTTTCGGCAAAACTCCTGGTAAAGGTTTCCAGTTCTGCCGTTTTAAAATCTATCCCTGCAATTTCTTCGCGGAATTTTTTAAAGAGTTCGATCTTTAAGGGGTCTTTGAAATGCTTTTCCATGCCGGCCGGGTCGTATTCCGTAACTTCCGTAAAGAAGTACTTTGAATCAACTATATCCGCGAGTTTTTTCAGCCGCTCTTTTTCAAGTTTAACTACCTTAAGAAGCGTCTGTTCCCCGGGGGTAATGCCCGCTTTAAGGAGAAAAGGTTTTACCAGACCGGCTATTTCAGTTTCAGATTTTTGTCTTATATAATATCCATTCAGATAGTCAAGTTTAGTAAAATCAAAAATAGCCGCGCTCTTATTGACATTTTTCAGGGAAAAGCGGTTAATAATTTCACTTAAAGGGAAAATTTCTTCGGAAGCACTGTAAGAGCAGCCCAGTAAAGATAGAAAGTTGATCAGCGCTTCCGGCAAATAACCTTCTTCCTGGTACTCTGTTACCGCCGCCGCTCCTGCCCGTTTTGAAAGCCTGGATTTATCGCTTGCCAGGATAAGGGGGATATGTGCGAATTCCGGAAGCTTGAAGCCCAAAGCCGCGTAAAGCTGTATCTGTCTGGGAGTGTTGCTTATATGATCCTCGCCGCGCAGGATATGGGTCACCTGCATTAACGCATCATCAACTACAACACAAAAATTATAAGTGGGAATACCGTCGGTGCGCGAGATAATAATATCGTCGAGTTCGGAATTTTCAAAGCTTATTTTTCCCCGCACCAGGTCATTTATAACCGTCTGGCCGGAAGAAGGCATCTTAAAGCGCACGACAAAAGGGCTGCCCTTTTTTTCTTTGTCCTGGGCCTCTTCTGGGGAAAGTTTTCGGCAGGTCCCGTCATATTTATAGGGTTTTTTTAGTTTTTCATAGAGTTTTCTTTTCTGGTCCAGTTCTTCTTTTGTGCAGTAACATCTGTAGGTGTGCCCGGAAGTTTCCAGTTTTTTTGCGTATTCTTTATAGGTCTCCATGCGTTCTGACTGCCTGTATAACTCGTCCCATTCCAGGCCCAGCCATTTTAAAGAGGCAAAAATATTATCTTCGTATACTTTTTTCGATCGTTCTTTGTCCGTATCTTCTATCCTGAGCAGCAGCTTGCCTTTTTGATTTTTTGCGAAAAGATAATTAAAAAGAGCGGTTCTTGCCCCGCCGATGTGAAGATTACCGGTAGGGGAAGGCGCGAATCTTACTGTAACCACAAAAACCTCCTGAAAAGATAAGTACAAAGTACGAATGACGAAGGACAATATAAGGTAAGCGGGAAAACCCCCCGCTAATATTTATAAATGTGTTTTTGGAAGGCGGAGTCTTCTTTTCGCCAACAACATATCGTCATTAGTAATTTGTACTTCGTCATTATTTCTGCTTAAGGTGTCTTCTCACATACCAGACCGCCCCGGCCAGAATTATTATGCCGATAATTGCGTCAAATTTGTGAAAATAGCTTCCGAGAGTGTTCCAATTCTGTCCAAGTTTAAATCCTATCCAGCCTAAAAACCAGCACCAAAGAAAAGAACCCACAAATGTATATAAGCAAAATTTGGGAAAATTAGTTTTTGCGATCCCCGCGGGAAGCGAGATGAAAGTTCTAACAACCGGCAGTAATCTGGAGATAAAAATAGCCATATCTCCGTATTTTGCGAAGAATTTGTCCGCGATGCGCATATCATGATGCGATACAAGTATATACTTGCCGTATTTTTCAAGCAAGGGCCTGCCGCCGTAAAGTCCCACAAGATAAGTCGGTACCGAGCCCAGCAGGCAGCCTAATGCGCCTGCAAACGATATCCCTAGCATTGAAAAATGCCGCTCAAATACCAGAAATCCGGAAAAAGGCATTATTATCTCGCTTGGAAGGGGGATACAGGCGGATTCAACAGCCATCATAAGAGCTATCCCGGCGTAGCCCATCTTAAATATGGACGCTTTTATAAAAATAGCCAGCCAGCCTATTATTGTTCCTATCAATCCGGTATTTGTTGCGGCTTCCGCTGTTACTTCTAACGTCGTTTCTGTTAACATGCGTTCTCCCTGAGGGCCTTACTGATAAAATAAGCTTCAAAAAAAACCGGTGACCTTGAACCTGTTTTTTTAAACTTTTTCATCCGAGTCAAATAATTTTTTGTATTCTTCCAGCGCATAACTGTCTGTCATGCTGGCTATGTGGTCACAGATAACCCTGTATTTATCGTTGCCTTTGCCTGCTTTGGCTCTTATTTCAGGCGGCAGCATGCTGTATTTTTTCTTTTTAGGAGCATGTTCAAAGTACCGGGTGTATTTATCGAACAACTGTGTAAGAATGGTCTGGTATTTAACTTCCATTCTGACAACCCTAAAGTGTTTGTAAAGGCGGGTATATAAAAATTCTTTTAATAGCTTCTTTTTTGCTTCCATTTTTGCTGAAAATGTAATTATTTTTGAAGCAGCTTTTCTTACGTCAGCCACGCTTGCAATATTGTATCTGTCTATATTTATAAGAGCCTGTTCAATAAGATCTTTACAAAAGCCATTAATAAGAAATTTTACCATTTGATATCTTTTCACATCAACATCTTCTTTGTTGCCGATCTTATTTAACAGCTCGCGGCAGAGTTCTATGTCGTTTAGATCCTCAAGGCTGATCAATTTTGATTTTATTCCATCATCAAGATCGTGAGTATGATAGGCAATTTCATCGGAAAGATTTACTATCTGGGCCTCGAGCGTCCCGAAGGAGCCGGTAAAGACGGGTTTATCGTATTCAGTCCTGTGTTTGTCCAGGCCTTCCAGAACTTCGTGAGTAAGGTTAAGGCCGTCAAAATCCGGATAACGTTTTTCAAGCTTGGTTACGATACGCAGGCTTTGTTTATTGTGCTCAAATCCGCCATGGGTTTTCATCAACCTATTTAGCACTTCTTCCCCGGAATGGCCGAATGGGGTGTGGCCCAGGTCATGCGCAAGCGCAATTGCTTCCGTCAGGTCTTCGTTCAGCCTCAGATTTCTTGCAAGTGACCTGGCAATTTGGGCAACTTCCATTGTATGGGTAAGCCGGGTTCGGTAGTAATCGCCTTCATGAATTACAAATACCTGTGTTTTGTATTCCAGCCGGCGGAAAGCATTGCAATGCACGATCCTGTCCCGGTCTCTTTGAAAGCAGGATCTCAAGTCGTGTTCCGCTTCCGGATGCTCTCTTCCGGCAGAGTCCCTGCTTTTCATCGCATAGTCCGCAAGGAACCCGGCTTCTTCTTTTTCAAACTCTATTCTTCCTAGAAATTTTCCTTTCATATTTTCTCCGTAAGAGCAATAACTTTTTAGGATAGAACAGGAACATTTTACCATATATTTTCATGCTTTATGCATGAAAATGTTCGCGCGGGACGAATTTAAGGCCGCCAAAAGCCCTAAAATAGGACGCAAAATGAACCTGCGTTAATTGAAATTATGTAAAAGCACCGGCAGAAAGAAAAAAAGTAATGACATATTCTTTAAATAATTATAAAATATATTACTGATACTATTTTTTAAGGAGAAAGACCATGAAAAAGCCGATAAGGTTAAGCTCTGAAAGCCTTTGCCCTGTAAATCCCGTAGTCGGAGTTTTTGCTACCGGGGATCCGAGAATTGATGCTGATTCAAGGGCCAGAGCCAGGAATATAATAAGCATGGTCGCAGAAAAGATCTCCGGAGGCGTCAAACTCGTAAATAATGAGCAGGTGGATGTTGTTTTCTCTGATACTCTTGTAGACGGAGAAAAGCAGGCAGATCTGGTGGCGAGAGAATTAAGAGCAAAGGGTGTAAACATACTTGTCTGCGCTCCCGATACCTGGGCATTTCCGCAGTTGTCTCTTATCTCTCTTCTTCAGCAATTTCCGAAAGATACACCCCTGCTCCTGGTGTGCGGAAATTCCGGCCCTAAACCCGGTGTTGTTTTCGCGCATGCCGCTTCCGGAGCCATTTCCCAGTATGGAAGGCTGGTGCATCTTGTCGTCGGGACCTGGCCGGATACGGGGCTTACCCCGGAAATGACCGGTAAAACAGCTGAAGACCTGGTAGATTGGTGTTATGCCGCGGTCACGACCCAATTTTTAAAAGGAAAACGCGCGGTACTTTTTGGCCATGATTCTATGGGGATGGAGACAGCGCTTGCGCACATTCTCCCCGTAAGAAATGTTTTTGGCCTGGAACTTACGCGTCTCGATATGAAGCTTCTCGCTGATATGCTAAATAAGGAAGCCTATAACAAAAAAGAATTGAAGGACCTGAAAAGCTGGCTCTTCGGGCTTTGCGGGAAAAAAATTGAAGCAAAAGGCAGGCTGGATGAAGAGCGGTTTGAAAGGTCCCTGGCCATGTATCTTATTACCAGGGATATATTAAAGGACCTGAATGCGGTCGGCGGCGGATTTATGAGCCAGCTTGAATGGGGTTCGGACAAGCGGGGAATTCCTCTGCCTGTTGCGGATATAATGGAATCTCTATTTAACTCGAGCTTTGATCATAACGGGAAAAAACCGCCTCTTCCTTACGCGACCGAAGCTGACGCGCAAGGGCTGCTTACCATGCTTTTCTTTACCCATCTTACCGGAGGTAACCCGCCGCTTTTCATGGATTTCAGGAAGGTCTGGGAATCCTGGGAAGTAAAAGCTCTGCTTAAAAAAATGAAGCTCAAAGGCCTTAAAGAAGATCAAGCCTGGATCAAAAAAGGATTTGTTGACGGGGATAACTCAGGCAGTGCTTCTTTCGACTGGGCCGCTTTACCTGGTTCTTCTATCAAAGAAATTATGTCGAAGGTTACGTTCCCGCTTGCGGATGAAGGGTATTTCCCGGGCATGGGAAATTCCGTTACTTTTACCAGCCCCGGCGGAATAGAGGGGATAGCGGGACGTCTTGCTTATTCGTCGCTTTCCAATATGTTCACCCTGGTCTGGGATGAAGCAATAACAGCGGAATTACCGGAAAAAGCCGCGGCCGCAGTTGCTAATACCTCCAATGCCACCTGGCCGCACACCTTTGTAGTTCCGAAATATGCTTCCATGGTTGAATACAAACAGTACGCTCCGGCCAACCATTTTCATATGACCTGGGGCTTAAAACCTGCCCGGCTGCAGTACTGGATGGACCTTAACAATGTTATCTCGGGAACACCCTGGGCGGCCAGGCCGTTCTTTATCGAAGGAGCAGACCGTCCGGTGCCGCTTCTCTATATTATCAACGGCGGGGAGAATACCGCGAAAATAATGTTAAGAAAGTAAAATATATTGCCGGCGTAAATATCACAAAAGCCCGGCATTCTCATTTGCAGAGTTTTTGTTGCATAAGAATTATGAATAATCTAAAAGACTATATCTTTTCTTCTGCTAGAAACTTTACGAACTGTATTGACTGCAATAAATGTGGTGTTGATAAACCCTTCATTTATCTGGTAGAATGTTTTATACATTAAATATTCAAAATTCATTTCAAAAGCGTAAAATAATGGAAGAAATAAGCAGAGACGTCTTACTTAAAGTCAAAAAAGGCAATATCGAAGCCTTCCGTGCCGTAGTGCGGCATTATCAGGGTTTTGTCCTTTCTGTACTTTACCGTTTCCTTGCCGGAAAATATTCGGAAGAACTCGAAAATATGGCGCAAGATATTTTTATCAAAATATTTAGTTTTACAAAGTCGTATGAACCCGGCAAAGGAGTAAAATTCTCGGCTTGTGTTTATAATATAGTAAGGAGTTATTGTTTTAATGAACTCAGGATAAAGCGGCTTGAGGCAGAGCCCGCAGGCGGCTTTGACGTTTATGGCGGGGTCGAAGACATTGAAAACGGGATCCTTGCCGGGGAACTTTTGCAGCGGTTTGAAAAATGCATTGAAACTCTTCCGGATGACCAAAGAATGATAATTATTTTAAAAGAATACGAAAAGCTTTCTTACGAGACGATAGGAGAGTGTTTGAACCTGCCGGTTAATATTATAAAAATGAAATTCAACAGGATAAAGGTAAAGCTCAAAGGCCTTCTTTGGCCGTATCTTAAAGAGGATCATGGAAAAACATTGTGAAAAAATAAGAGAGAATGCACAAAGTTATTTTGAGGGAGTGCTTTCACAGCAATCCTGTCAAAAGACCGAGCTGCACCTGAAAGAGTGTCCGGACTGCGCCTGGTTTTTCAGAGAATATGAAAATATGAATGAGCTCCTCTCAAAATGGGAAGCTCCCGGGGCCTCGCCGGAATTTGAGGAAAATGTAATAAGTGCCGTGAGAAAAAGCAAAGGGAAAAAAAACCGGCCGTTTATTTCTGTTTTTTTGCATCCTGCGGCGGCAGGGTTTTCCGCATTATTAATACTCATTCTTTCAATAGCCGTATATCTTTTTTCCCTGCCGGTCACCATAGGAACCGTCAGAGAAACTGGCAGTGAAGAAGGCCCGGCCTTAACTGCAAAGTCCGGCAGTTTTGTTTCCGCAGGGCAGACAGAAATTGAGCTTGCACTCAACGATGGAAGCCTGCTTGCAATTTCCAAAGGATCAAAACTTAGAATGGAAACGTTCAGGCAAAAAGAGAAAATATGCCTGTTTGAAGGGAGCATGAAAGCGGAGATCAGAAAGTATCCCGGCCAGGAATTTATTATTAAAACTGTTAACGGCGAGATAAGAGTACTGGGTACGGCTCTGCTTGTTTATGCAACAAAAATGAAAACAATTGTAAGCATCGTTGAAGGAAGCGCCGCGGTAAAAGGTAAAGCGGAAAAAGCGCTTTTGACCAAAGGTAATATCGCGGTTGTCCGTCCGGGCAGTAAATTTGTGACTCCGGTAAGCCTGCTGGATGCTTTAAAAGATCAGGATCCGGATGTTCGGCTCCAGGCAATAAGGACGCTTGTTGAGGTCAAAAGTAAACAAGAAATACAATCCTTTAGCGTAATGCTTGAAGATGCAGACTCCAAAGTAAGGGCCGAAACGGCAAAAGGCCTTTATTTTTTTGGGAAAGAAGCAGTGAAACCTCTGCTAAAACTACTCCTTGACAGGGATAAATTTGTACGCGCGGAAGCCGCCGGTTCTCTGGGGAAAATAAGAGCCCCGGAAGCCGGAAAACGGCTTAGAACATTGGGGGAGGATAAAGAGCTTCAGGTAAGGATAAGCGCTGCGCTGGCTTTGCAAAACCTCGGTGAGAAGGCCTTTAACATTCCGGAGCTTATTCAAGAACTGGACAGCGCGGACAAGGATACAAGGCTTAATGCCTTGAAAATTGCCGGGAGAATAGGCGGCAGCTATTATTCTGAAAAAATTACGGAAAAACTTAAAGATCCCGACAATAATGTAAAATGGTACGCGCTCCGCGCTCTTGAAAGGATAAACGATCCAAAAACCTTTCCGGCTTTACTGCCCCTGCTAAAATGCCGGGATGACGGGATAAAGCAAAAAGTTATTCAGACTTTGTCCGCTCTGCGTTTTTCGGAGGCCGTTCCGGATATTTCTGTTCTTCTTCTGCAGCCGGGAGCGCGAGAAATTAAGTTTTCGGCGCTGCAGGCGCTTGGTTACCTGCTTCCCGGCTACTATGGCCCGGACAAAGAGAGACAAGCCGGCCTTCTGGAGAAAAATATTAATGACCCTGATCGCCTGTTCAAGGTTACAGCTTTGGCCGCCTATTCCAGGGCGCTGGGAGCAAATCCGGCCCTGAAACAAAAACTATATGAGGTTTCCGTGAAAGATAGCAATAAAATAATGAAAGAAACCTCGGCGGAAATATTGAAGAATTTTTACAAACAGGATTTTAGAACCCTGCTGCATTCAATAGAAATTTCCGCCCTGGGTAAACTTAAAGATAAAACTGTTGTACCCGTCCTCCTTTCTGCCGCCAAAGACCGGGATCCTTTGACCCGGCGGGCCGTAATGGAAAGTTTTGGCTGCTTAAATGACAAAAAATATTTACCTGCTCTTTATGAAGGAATGAAAGACCCGGATCCCCGCGTAGCTGAAGCTGCGGAAGAGGCTTTTATAACGCTCACAAAATAGTTTGCGGAACATTATAGAACCGGATAATTTATTAAGCCGGAGTAAAATGTATAATAAAATACTTATCGTAAAGCATATTGAAAATGAAGGAGCGGGAACGCTTGAAGCTTTCTATAAGAGGCGGGGTTTTATTCCTGATATTCTTGAATTGGAAGAAGGAGCCCATTTTCCGAAAAATTCCAAAGAGTATAAACTCATAGTCGTAATGGGCGGCCCGATGAGCGTCTACGAAGAGCGCAGGTATCCTTTCCTGAAAGAAGAAAATATTTTTATTAAAGAAATACTTAAGGCAAAGATCCCGTATTTAGGGATCTGTCTGGGGGCACAGCTTCTGGCCAAGGCTCTTGGTGCAAAGATAAAGAAAGCTCCGGAGAGAGAGCTGGGCTGGTATGACGTAAAGCTCACCGAAAATGGGCAAAAAGACATGCTTTTCAAGAATATCTCTGAAAAATACTGTGTATTTCAGTGGCATGAAGATGTATTTGAAGTTCCCAATAAGGCAGTCTTACTTGCTGATTCTGCGAACGGTGTTAATCAGGCCTTCAAGTATGGTGAAAATGCTTACGCCTTACAGTTTCATATTGAAGTAACTCCGGTGCTAATAGAAGACTGGCTTAAAGGTGAACCCGGACTGGCCGAAAACAAGAACATCATTCTGGAATCTTATAAAAATAAAATAGAATACGAAAGACGGGCGCATATTATTTATTCAAATATGCTGAAACTGTTATGACGTTATGCCAAAGAAAAACCCGGGCACCGGCCCGTGGAATGAATTTGGCATGATTAATCAAATAGCTTCATATCGTCGAAACTCCGTGCGTAAGCTCAGAGGGTTTCATAGAGTGTTTCCTGTGGTAAAAAATCAAACGGTTTTGTATAATAATATACGGCGGCTTAAATAAGATAAAGAAAAATGAATGATTTTGGCGTAAGTATAGAAAAAAGAAATGCCCTGGAAGCCCGGATGGCCAAGTTTGGAATTAAGGACGCCGATATTGAGGAAAAGTTCATGCGTTCCGGCGGGCCCGGCGGGCAGAATGTCAACAAGGTAGAAACCTGTGTCTACCTGAAACACCTGCCTACCGGCATAGAGGTAAAGTGCCAGAAGGAACGTTCGCAGGCAAAAAACAGATATATAGCCAGGAAAATACTTGTAAGCAAGATCGAAGCAAAAATACTGGGTAAACTTTCTACGGAGGCGAAGCTGGCCTTTAAGATCAGGAAACAGAAAAAACGGCGGAACAGAAGAGCCAAAGAAAATATCCTCAGGGATAAAAAATTTAATTCCGAAAAAAAACAAAATAGAGCCGTGAAAATAAGTTTTCAGGAATAAAAGGCCTTAGACTTTTATGGACCTTATAGATTTTACAGACTTTTAGTTTTTAGGAGGGCAATATGAAAAAACTTGTGATGGTTCTCATAACGTTAGCCGTAATTGCGGCTCCTGCGCTTGCGGGGGGTAAAAAAAGGATAGCGGTAATGGATTTTGAAGATAAGGCAGGAGGGCAGCACAGCGGCTGGCATAACCCCGGAAGGGGCATGGCGGATATGCTTGTTACTGCACTTGTCAAATCCGGAAAATATTCCGTGATCGAGAGGGAAAAGCTTGAAAAAATCATGAAAGAACAGCAGCTTGGGGCCTCGGGCGTTGTAACAGCCCAGACAGCCGCGAAAATAGGGCAGCTGCTCGGTATACAGTATATAGTGACCGGCAGTATTTCGGAATTTGGTATCAAAGACAGCAAGCTGGGTGTGGGAAATCTGGGAGGCATATTTGGGATAGGGGGAGGAGTCGGGACCAAGACAAATACCGCGAAAGTTGCCTGTGATATCCGGATGATAGATACTTCCACCGGTGAGATCTTAAAAGCGGAAAAAGGTGAAGGTGAAGAATCAAGCACGGGTGTTTCAATTGATCTAAGCGTGGCACCCTCGGTGGATTTTGGTAAAGATGGTTTTGATGAAACAGTCATAGGCAAAGCCGTAAGAAAGACCATTGAAAGCGTATCCAGGCCCCTTATTGAAATGGCTGAAAATTTTCCCTGGTCGGCAAGAATAATTAAAGTTGACGGCAAGAAAATCTGGCTAAATTCAGGCAAAGTTGATGAAGAAAAAACAGGCAGAACCTTCGGTATCTTCAAGAAAGGCGAAGATCTGGTGGATCCGGACACGGGACTCTCTCTGGGTTCTTCAGATACTAAGATCGGCACCGGCAAAGTAATAACGGTCGAAGAAAAATTTTCTGTAGCGGAAACCGAGGCGGCCGGAGTTACAAAAGAAAACTACGTTAAAGAAGAAAAATAAACCGGGGCAGAGCACCCGCTAACGGTAAAAATGAAGGGGCAACAATATCAAAACAGTTGAAAAGAAACCCGTACATATCGAGAATACGACTTTTGTTATTATCGATTTTGAAACTACCGGCTTAAATCCTAAATATGGAGATGAGATCTGCGAGGTGGCGGCGGTTAAAATGACAAACCGCAAGATCACCGCCACTTTTAGCACTCTGGTAAATCCCTGTTGTCCTATCTCTCCCAGGGCTTCCGCTGTCAACAATATTACCAATGAAATGGTAAAAAATGCCCCGAAATTTGACCAAATTTACCAGGAATTCATAAATTTCATAGATGACGGGGTGATAGTCGGGCACAATCTTTCTTTTGACATGAGTTTTTTCAAAGAAAAAATTAAAAAAATGGGGAAACCTGACCTGGAGAATTCCACCCTGGATACTCTTCGCCTGGCAAGAAAAATATATCCGCATTTTCCCTCTTTTAAGCTGACGCATCTAAGAAGGCAATTTTGTATAGAAGCAAAAGATGAGCATAGGGCGCTCAGTGATGTGATCGCCACCGCGGAACTTTTAAAAATAATTCTCGAAGATTATGAAAAGAAAGGGAGTAAAGAGATCTAGGCTTTTAAGGCGAGTCTTTTCCCAAATTCCAAATAACGCTTTACTCCTTCCGGGGTAGACGCTTCAGCGTATATTCTTAGTATTGGTTCGGTACCGGACTGGCGCAATACCAGCCAGGAAAGGTCTTCCAGCGTGTATTTTGTGCCGTCTTCCCTGCTAATGGCCTTAACTTTTTTACCTAAAAATTTAACCGGATTAAAAGCTTCGATCCGGTTAAATATTGTTTCTTTTTGTTCCGGGGGATATTTTATATCAACCCGGTCATAACAGAACTTGCCGTATTTCTTTTCGATGGCATCAAAAAGTTCTCCGGAAGTTTTACCGGTTTTTGCCATAATTTCCAGGAACATGAGCCCGAGAAGGATCCCGTCGCGTTCGGGAAGATAGCCTTTTACGCCGATACCGCCGCTTTCCTCGGCGCCGATAAGAATATCCTCTTTAAGAATAAGATCCGCAATGTTCTTAAAACCTATCGGAGTATAAAACCTTCTCAGCCCGTTACGCCGGGCAATTACTTCCGCGCAGGAGGTAGTGGCCGTAGTTATGACCACGGCGCCTCTTAACCCTTTATTAAAAAGCAGGTGTTCCATGAGTAGGGGCATTATATGCTGTGAGGAAAAAAACCGCCCTTTATTATCAACAACTGCAAATCTATCCCCGTCTCCGTCGGTAACCAGCCCGATATCTATATGCTCTTTCTTAATATGGTATTTTAATTCGGCAAGCAGGGGCTCCAGCGGTTCGGGCTTAATGCCGCCAAACATTGCGTCACGCCAGTGATGGAGAGGGAAAAGTTTTAGCCGGGAACTTTTAAGTATTTTCAGCAGGTACCCCTGGGACGACCCGTACATGGGTTCGATAGCGGCCTTAAAACGGGCCTTATTTATTATTTTCATATCGACCAGGGATTTAATGTAATCCAGATAAGGTGCGATTAGATCACAGGTTTTAAAGGGTTTAAGGCCTTCTTTTACGGGATTTTTAAAAAGCAGGGACTCAACTCCCGTTGTCTCTTTTTTGGCGGCAGAAGCACCGTCGGCGGTCTTTATTTTAAACCCGTTGTATTCATAAGGATTGTGGGAGGAAGTTATCATTATTCCAAAACCGGCTTTCCTGCTGACCACAGAATATGAAACCGTCGGAGTGGTTACGGCTTTATCGGCGAGAATGACGGCAAAACCGTTGGAAGCAAGTATGTCGGCCGTAATTGCCGCGTACTTTTCCGAAAAAAATCTAAGATCATATCCTACGATAACTTTTTTATTGAAATTGGGGGCCGTTTTGAAGTAATCAGCTGTTGCCTGCGCCACTGCTTTTAAATTTGAAAAAGTGAACTCTTCCGCTATTTTTGCGCGCCAGCCGTCTGTTCCAAACTTTATCTGCATCAATAAGCTCCCCTGCCGGAAAAAATAATAAATATGGTCTTGTAAAATATATAAAGATCAAAACACAAGCTCATGTGTTTTACATAATAAACATCCAGCCGCAATTTTTTGGGTATGGGCAGCTCCGCCCTGCCGTTTATCTGGGGAAATCCGGTTAAACCCGGCAGAACCTGAAGTACCTGTTCTTGAAAGCGCGTGTAGTTTTTGACAATTTCCGGTATTTCCGGCCTGGGCCCGATAAGGCTCATTTCCCCCTTTAAAATATTTATGAATTGGGGAAACTCATCCAGGCTGGACCTTCTTAAAAAGGCGCCTACGGGCGTTATCCTGCTGTCGTTTTTTTCCGTAAGCCCGGCCCCTATTTTTTCCGCGTTTTTCACCATGGTCCTGAATTTATAAATATAAATTTCCTTTCCAAACCTGCCGGTCCGTTTGTGCCGGAAAATTACGGGGCCCGGAGAAGTAAATTTAACAACAAACGCGATCATTACGAAAAACGGCAGAAAAAGTATCAGCACCAGCAAAGAGAATAGAATATCAAAAGCTCTTTTCAACATTTTACCTTTTATATTTTCGCGCGATTTCTTTGATTTTGTCCGCTACATAACGGACATCTGCGCTCTGCATTTTCGGATATATAGGCAAGGAGAGGCTTTGGTTATAGAGTTTTGTCGCTACCGGAAAATCTGACGGTTTAAAGCCGAACTTCTTTCTGTAGTAAGGATGAAGATGAGCCGGAATAAAGTGCACGCTGGCCCCTATGTTCGCTTCTTTAAGTTTTTCTATAAAAACATTGCGGTTTATCTTCAAGATCCTGTCGTCTATGCGGAGTACATAAAGGTGCCAGGCGCTTTGCTTGTCTTTAAAGGTAAAAGGAACAGTTATCCCGTCAACATATTTGAGTTCTTTCGAATAGGCGGCAGCAATAGCTTCCCTCATTTTAAGGAACTTTTCAGCTTTTTTTAGTTGTTCCAGTCCCAGCGCGGCCTGCAGGTCCATCATGTTATATTTATAGCCGGCATGGGTCACTTTGTAGTGCCAGCTTCCCTCCGCGGTATATCTTTTCCAGGCGTCCTTGCTGATCCCGTGAAGCGAGAGCACGGTTATTAGTTCGCGGAGTTTTTTTGATCTTGTAGTCACCATTCCGCCTTCACCGGTCGTAATATTTTTTGTCGCGTAAAAAGAGAAGACGGTAGCATCTCCTGCGGCACCGGAAACATCCCCTATCTGTTTGCCTTTATAGCGCGCCGAGAGAGCGTGAGCCGCGTCTTCAATTACCAGAGCTTTTTTTCTTTTTGCGAAAGCCAGAATTTCTTCCATATCGCAAGGCAGGCCGCCAAAATGGACGGGGATTACGGCCTTGATCTTCTTATTCTTTGAGCTTTTCTCTATTTCTGCGGGATCGATATTGTAATCATCTTCCTTTACGTCGGCAAGGATAAGATTGGCGTTATTTTCAAGGACAACATTATAAGTAGCGCAGAAGGTGTACGGGGTGGTAATGACATTGTCGCCTTTTTTCACGCCGGAAGCCGCCAGAGAAAGAAAAAGCCCTGCCGTTGCCGAATTAAGCGCGGCAGCATAAGGGCTTCCTGTATACTCGCAAAATTTCTGTTCAAAAAGCCGGGTCTTGGGCCCGGTGGTCAGCCAGCCGCTTTTTAGCGTTTCAACAACACTGTCAATTTCATCCTTGGTTATATAGGGGAGAGCAAAAGGTAAAAAAGTGCTCCGGCTCTTCATTTTTCGGCCTCCCTGTTAAATGAAGGAACTATTATTTTTATGAGTTTTTCGGCTGTTTTTTTATTGAAATCCTGTGATTCCGCCAGCGTTATAAGAGTATTTATTGTTGTTTCAAGGGTCTTTGCGTCAAAACTCTCCGGTTTGGCAATAAATATTTTTTTATGGGAAGAAGAAGTAATACCTTCTTCTTTGGTCATGATTTCTTCGTAAAGTTTTTCCCCGGGACGCAGGCCGACGTACTCAATTTTTATATCAACGTCCGGGGTGTAACCCGAAAGCTGGATCAGGTCCCGGGCGAGATCGATTATCTTTACCGGTTTTCCCATGTCCAGTACAAAAACTTCGCCCTGGGTGCCCATGCTTCCCGCTTGAATAACGAGCCGGGCTGCTTCTTCCAGGGTCATAAAAAAGCGGACCACCTCCGGGTGCGTGACTGTTACCGGGCCTCCGGCAATGATCTGTTTTTTGAAAAGAGGCACCACGCTGCCCCTGCTCCCGAGCACGTTGCCAAAACGGACAGTCAGAAATTTTGTTTTTTGCTGTTTTGAGGAAAAGCCCTGGATCAGTAATTCAGCTATCCTTTTTGTCGCGCCCATTATGCTTGTGGGATTGACGGCTTTATCGGTGGAGATCATTACAAATTTATCAATGCCGTATTTTATGGAAAGCTCTGCCATATTTTTTGTTCCGGCCACGTTATTTTTTATTGCTTCTTCCGGATTATGCTCCATGAGGGGCACGTGTTTGTAAGCTGCGGCATGGAAAACCACCTCGGGCAAATAGAGTTTGAAAATATATTCCATTTTATTTTTTTCTTTGACATCAGCTATTACCGGGATGATGTTGACCGGTTTTTTATTGGGATGCAGCTTGTTAAGTTCCATCTCCATTAAATAGATAGAGTTTTCTCCCTGCCCGACGAGAACAACGGTTTTTGGCTTGAATAAAAGCGTCTGCCGGGTCAGCTCGGAACCTATTGAACCGCCCGCGCCTGTTATAAGTACAACCCGGTCTTTTATGAAATGTGAAATACTTGCAACATCCAGGACCGCCGGTTCGCGCCCGAGAAGGTCTTCCAGCTCAACTTCCCGTATATGGTTAATGGAAACGTCTCCGTCTATTATCTCCTTAAATCCCGGAATTATCTTGTAGCGAATGCCAAAGGGGACGAGAGAGGAGCAGAGGTTAACCAGGTTTTTTATTACGAAAGGCGGCGCTGAAGGTATGGCGATAACTATCTGCTCAATTTTTAATTCTTTGGCCAGCTCCTTGAGTTCTAAAGTGCCGCCAAACACTTCCAGGCCGTTAATTTTACTGCCTATTTTTGTCCTGTCATCATCAATGAAGCCGACCGGGGCGTAGCCCGAGCTCCTGTTATTTTGCATATCCCGGACTACCAGCGTGCCGGCCTCGCCCGCGCCGATTACCAGGGTCCTTTTGCCTTTCTTTAACGGCCTTAACGGGTTCAAATGAGGGCGGATGGCAGGAAAGACCCGGTAGCCGAGAAGAAAAAAGACACACAGAAAAAAATCTAATAAGATCACGGCACGCGGGAAGGAAAGATTACGGTTAAAGAACACAGCGGTAACAAAGATGGCCGAGCCAAAAAATATCGCGCCGGTTATATGGAGCATATCGGCCATGCCTGAATATTTCCAGATAATATTATAGACCCGGAACCCGAAAAGAACGGCGAACCGGGCCAGGGTGGCAAAAATGAAGACCTGGGACAAATGAAGAGTGTACTCTTTGGGGATCCCGGTATCAAATCTTATAAAAAATGCGAGTAAAAGGGATATATTTATGAAGACAAGATCCAATAATATGTAGAGTATTGACTTTTTTGGCATTGGCTTCCCTGGTCACTATCTTATAGCTCCCGGATCCAGCTTGATAATGATTTTAACACAATGCGTCTTATATTCTCAATTACTTTTTACAATATAATATGGTAGAATGAAGGCCATGAAAAAAAATATAGTACTTGCTTCCGCTTCGCCAAGAAGAAAAGAGCTGTTAAAAAGAATGGGTTTGAAAAATTTCAGGGTAATTCCTCCGGAAATTGACGAAGATCCCGGTAAAAGATTCCTGGTTAAGGCGCTTAAAAGAGTTGCTCTTGAAAAAGCCCTGGCTGTTTCGAAACGAGAAAACAATTGCCTGATCATTGCCGCTGATACTGTTGTTGTGGTAAAAGGCCTGATTTATGGAAAACCTGTTGTTCTCAAAAAAGCAAGAAGCATGCTAAGGAGCTTAAGCGGGACAACACAAGCTGTATGGACCGCCGTTGCCGTTGTTGAGAATCCTTCCGGAAGGAGCCTGATTAGAGCCTGTATTTCAAAGATAAGAATGAAAATATTGTCTTCCGCAGAAATAGAATACCTGGCAGCAAAGAATCTGGATAAAGCCGGAGGCTACGGGATACAGGAAGACGATAAATATTTAACAGTGCTTAAAGGGTCAAGAACGAATATCGTAGGCCTGCCTACCGAATTGTTATCGGAGATGCTGGTGGAGTTTGGCATAAAGACAAAGCCGGTAGTCAAATATAAATTCTAAAATATGCTGCGGTTTGTAAGTACTTGAAACATCTCCAAATATGCAAAACGTAAATCTTTTGTTCCGTTGTGCCCCAGATTTGTATTGAAAAACCGTAAAATACCCTGTATAATGATAAACCATCGAAAAAATAACAATTTCGCGGGGTGGAGCAGCTGGAAGCTCGTCGGGCTCATAACCCGAAGGTCGACCGTTCGAATCGGTCCCCCGCAACCAGAAAATGACAAGCGCCGGATCGTTTTTCGGCGCTTTTTCATTAAAGGCCCTGCCGCTTTCTGTTGCCGGTCAAAGCACCCCGTCTTCTGCCTTTAACACTTGGCTTTACGCCTTATTTTATACTACAATAGTTTTAATGAGCATACAAAATAGAAAGACATTGCCCGTGCTTGACCCTGTAAAGCTGTCAGGTGAGAAAAATACTATGTTGTTTGAAACAGGGTACGTTGACAGGGCAAACAACAAAACATATTTATTTTCAAAGCCTCTCGCGGTTATCCGGGCCTACGATTATACCGGGCTCAAAAAAGCCTTTCAAAAGATAGAGAACTATTCAAAAAAATATTATATTGCCGGGTACCTTTCCTACGAGGCCGGGTATTATTTTGAAAACGACATTTTTACCCCCAAAAAAAGAAGTAATTTTCCCCTTCTTGAAATGCTTGTTTTTAATAAAGCCGCCTGTTTTGAGCACTTTACGGGAAAAAGCCGGAACCTTTCTCCTTATTACGCGAAAAAAACAGGCAAAAAAAGCAGGCCGTATAAAGTAAAAAAACTAAGAATGGTGCTGGATTTTGAACACTATAAAAGGCATATTTTGAAGATCAAGGAGCATATCAAAGCCGGCGATACTTACCAGGTTAATTTTACCGGTAAGCTTAAATTCGGTTTTACCGGCAATAGCTATAATTTTTACAAGGAGCTTAAAAATAATCAAAGGGTTTCTTTTGGCGCGTATATAAATTTGGGCAGGCGGAAAATACTATCCCTGTCGCCCGAGCTCTTTTTTTGCCTGAAAAATAATTTTATAACGGCAAAACCCATGAAAGGCACTGTTAAGCGCGGTAAAAACCTGCTTGAAGACCGGAAAATGATCGCGGAGCTGAAAACCGGCCTGAAAAGCCGGGCAGAAAATATCATGATAGTGGATATGATAAGAAACGATCTGGGAAAGATCTGCAGGACCGGCTCGGTCAAAACTTCCGGAATATTTGAAGTCGAAAAATATAATACGCTCTTTCAAATGATAACGACTGTGACGGGCGAACTTTTACCCGGCACCACTTATTATGATATATTTAAAAGCATCTTTCCCGGGGGTTCCGTAACGGGTGCGCCAAAAATAAGGACCATGGAAATAATCCGTGAACTTGAAGCGGAGGCAAGAGGGGTCTATTGCGGCGCGCTGGGAATAATTTTCCCGGGAGAAAAAGAAAAGCAGGCGGTCTTTAATATTCCTATCAGGACCGTTTTTCTGGAAAATAAAAGAGGGGAGCTGGGGGCGGGAGGCGGCATAGTTTGGGACTCTGCCGCAAAGAGTGAATATCAGGAAGCTTTGCTAAAATCAAACTTTCTTACAGAAAACACGGCAGGTTTCTGTTTGCTTGAAACTCTTCTCTGGGAGGACGGTTACTTTCTTCTTCCGGGGCATATAAAAAGGCTGAAAGCTTCCGCCGCTTATTTTTCTTATCCTCTGGAAACAGGCAGAATAAAAGAACAACTTAAAAGAAAGGAAAAAGAATTTAATAAAGGGTGCCGCTATAAGCTCAGGCTTTTAATTTCTGAAAACGGAACGTTTAATCTGGAAGCATCCAGGCTGGAACAGGAACAGGTTAAAGACAGAATAGTTGTTTCCGGTATGCGGACGAACAGCCGGGACAGGTTTTTATATCATAAAACTACAAACAGGTTCCTTTACGAGGCAGAAAGAAAAAAAATAGTTTCAAACAGTATACTGGATATTATATTCTTAAATGAAAAGAATGAAATAACGGAAGGCGCAATATCAAACGTATTTATCTTGAAAAATGGACGTTATTATACTCCTCCGGTTTCCGCAGGACTTCTTCCCGGGGTCTATAGATCCTACTATATTAACAGGACTAAGGCGGTAGAACGCCCGCTGTCCTTACTTGATCTTAAAAAGGCTGATAGTATAATAGTAACCAATTCAGTAATAAAAGCAAGAACGGTTAGGCTCGTTTAAGGCGTATTATGTGAAAAATATCACATAATACGTCAATATTCCTTGGAGTCACTATTAAGCAATAGACAAATATGGAATAATAGATTTATATTGACATTGAAAAATATATTTTATATAATTGTGATACAAATCACAATATAGAGGGAGAGGTTATGACAAAAAAAGATAAGCTCCAAGCAGATTTGGAAGGGCTTGTCAAGAAGTGGAAGGACAAAAAGGGCAACCTGATAATGATTCTCCATAGCATAGAGAACATCTACGGGTATGTCCCGAGGGAAACTTCCTTAAAATTGTCCAGGCTTCTTAACGTGCCTTTGGCAAGAATTTATGAGGTGATCACATTCTACAATTATTTTAAACTTGAACCGCCCGGCAAGCATAACGTTTCGATCTGCATGGGAACGGCCTGCTATCTGAGGAACGCGGACTCTCTTATTGAGGAGATCGAAAAGATCCTGCATATAAAAGAAGGGCAGACGACAAAAGATGAAATGTTCCATCTTGATGTTGTCAGATGCCTGGGGTGCTGCGGGCTTGCGCCGGTAATGATGATAGACGAAAAAGTCTACGGGAAGGTTAAGAAAAATGAGATCGTGGACATTTTGTCCAAGTACGTAAAAGAAGAGGAATAATTTATGAAAAAATTAACTAAAGAAGACATAATGAATGTTGATCCTCTCAAAAAAGATCTGGGTAAGAGCTGGATAAAGGTCGGGATGAGTACCTGCGGGGTCGCAGCCGGCGCCGATGAGGTATATTCCACTCTTATCGAAGAGTCCAAAAAGCGAAATATTGAAATTGATATAAGAAAATGCGGCTGTCAGGGCGCCTGCTCGGTTGAGCCCCTGGTCGAAGTGAATGTTGAAGGCCTGCCTAAAGTTCTCTATGGCCGGGTTACAAAAGATGTTGCCATTACCATACTTGAACGTCATGTGAGGAATAAAAAACTCCTCCATGATTATATTTTCGAAATTAATTAAAAAAGGACGAGAGCCATGCAAAAGAAAATAATATATCTAAGGGATACCGACTCCGCCCAGCAGGACCGGATAAACGATTTCTACACTCTCTTCTCCAATGAATTAAGAGACGCCAATCTTCAGGAACCGGTCCAGCTTGTGAAAATAGCCGATATCGGATTGTATGAAAAAGGCATTACGGTCAAGATCCTGCCGGAAAATATAGTGTACAGCGGGATCAAGAACACGGATGTCAAAAGGATAGTCGAAGAAACAATAAAAGGGAACAAAATTATCAAAGAGCTGCTCTACGAGAAAAAATCAAAGCAGATGCGCGCGGTCCTAAAAAACTGCGGGTATATAGATCCGGAAAGCCTGGAAGATTATATAGCTGCCGGCGGTTACAAAGCTCTTATAAAAGTACTCCTGGAAATGAAGCCGGAAAATGTTGTGGAAGAACTTAAAAAGAGCGGGCTGCGCGGCAGGGGCGGGGCGGGCTATCCCACCTGGATGAAATGGAATTTTGCCCGGGGCATGAACTCTCCGGAAAAATATGTTATCTGTAACGGCGACGAGGGTGATCCGGGTGCCTACATGGACAGGAGCGTGCTTGAAGGCGATCCGCATTCCGTTCTTGAAGGAATGATAATAGCCGGTTATACTATCGGTTCTTCAAAAGGGTATTTCTATATAAGAGCGGAATATCCGCTGGCCGTTGAAAGGGTTCAGAAAGCCATAGATCAGGCGGTTTCCGCGGGTTTGCTGGGAAATAATATACTGGGCAGTAATTTTAATTTTGAACTTGAGATAAGGCTGGGAGCCGGAGCTTTTGTTTGCGGCGAAGAAACCGCGTTGATCGCTTCTATAGAAGGCAAGCGGGGCACTCCCCATCCCCGGCCGCCGTATCCTTCCGTTAAAGGCCTCTGGGGAAAACCCACTATCATTAACAACGTTGAAACCCTGGCCAATATTCCGAAATTAATTGCGGGCGGCGGCGCCAAATTTGCCTCGGTCGGCACGGAAAAAAGCAAGGGCACAAAAGTTTTTGCTCTTACCGGCAAGGTGAAAAATTCGGGCCTGGTTGAAGTTCCCATGGGGATCACTCTCCGCGAGATAATTTTTGACATTGGCGGCGGTATTCTTAATAACCGCGCTATTAAAGCCGTTCAAACCGGCGGCCCTTCGGGCGGAGTCATTCCTCAGGAATTTTTGGATACCCCGGTAGACTACGAGAATCTAAGCAAACTGGGCTCGATCATGGGCTCCGGCGGCATGATCGCTATAGATGAAACTGACTGTCTTGTCGATCTGGCAAAATTTTATCTTAAGTTCTGTGTTGACGAATCTTGCGGAAAGTGCGCGCCCTGCCGCCTTGGCGGTTACCAACTCCTGCGTATCCTTGAAAAAATATCCGAAGGCAACGGGGAACTGGAAGATCTGAATAAATTGAAAAAGATCTCTTATGCCATGCAAAAAGCTTCGCTCTGCGGGCTGGGCCAGTCAGCTTCAAACCCGGTGTTTTCAACTATCAGGTATTTTGAGGACGAGTACAAGAAACACATTGTTGAAAAAAAGTGCCAGGCGGGGAAGTGTAAAGCCTTGATCTATTTCAAAATTCATCCTCAAAAGTGCAAGAAGTGCGGGCTCTGTATGAAGAACTGCCCCTCTTCCGCTATTTTGGGCAGCCGTGAAGCCGGCTATGTTATCGATCCGCAGAAGTGCATAAAATGCGGTGTTTGTTTTGATGTATGCAAGTTTAAAGCCGTGATGAAGGAGTAGGACAAATGTATAAAATGGTGGAAGCAAAAATTAACGGCATTACCGTGGAAGTCAAAGAAGGAACGACGGTGATGGAAGCGGCAAAAAAGGTGCAGATTAAAATCCCGACCTTGTGCAAGCATCCTGACCTGCCTCCTTCGGCGGCCTGCGGGCTTTGTATTGTTAAGGTAAAAGGGTCCAATAAGATGCTCCGGGCCTGCTGTACTCCGCTTGAAGATAAGATGGAGATAACAACGAACGATCCTGACATCGTTGAGGTAAGAAAAACAGTACTCGAATTGATATTATCCAATCATCCAAATGACTGTCTGAAGTGCGGCCGGAACGGTAATTGTGAACTTCAAAGCATGGCTTCTGATTTTGGCATACGCGAAGATGTTTTTAGAAAGTTTCTCCGGGATATCCCCATTGATTCAACAACCGGCACCATTGTTCTTGAACCCCCAAAATGTATCCTTTGCGGCCGCTGCATAGAGGTTTGCCAGAATATGCAGAATGTCTGGGCGCTCTCCTTTCTTGAAAGGGGCCTCGATACCAGGATCTCGCCTGCCGGCGATATTAAACTTTCGGAGTCTCCCTGCGTAAAGTGCGGCCAGTGTTCCGCGCATTGTCCTACCGGAGCAATATTTGAAAAGGATGATACCCAGCTTGTCTGGGATGCGCTGAAGAACCAGGATAAATACTGCGTTATTCAAATAGCTCCCGCGGTCCGGGTTGCAATAGGAGAGGCCTTTGGTGTTGTGGGTAAAAACCTTACAAAAAAACTTTACGCCTTATTCAGGAGACTGGGCTTTAAAGCGGTCTTTGATACTAACTTTGGGGCTGATGTTACGATAATGGAAGAAGCCAGTGAGTTCGCCGAACGGCTTATTCATAAAAAAGGCGAATTACCCCTGATAACTTCCTGCTGTCCTTCCTGGGTAGATTTTATGGAAAAATTCCATTCAGACATGATCAATCATTTTTCGACCTGCAAATCTCCGCATGAAATTGTAGGGACGCTTTCAAAAACCTACTATGCGAAAAAGAATGGCATAGACCCGGCCAAGATCTACATGGTCTCCATTATGCCCTGTACTTCAAAGAAATACGAGATCACCAGGTCCGATGAAATGTTCGCCTCCGGTTTTCAGGATATTGATGTTGCTATCACTACCCGGGAGCTTGCGCGCATGATAAAACAGGCGGGGATAGATTTTATGAACCTTCCCGACGAGGAAGCCGACAGCCTGCTCGGGGATTATACCGGCGCGGGCGTTATCTTTGGCGCCACCGGCGGAGTTATGGAAGCAGCCCTTAGAACCGCCTATAATTTTATTACCGGAAAAGAACTTGAAGATGTTAATTTTGTAAAAACCCGGGGACTTGAATTCATCAAAGAAGCGGAAATAGATATCAATGGGACCAAGATAAAGATCGCCGTGGCGCATGGCCTTTCTCATGTAGAAGAAGTTCTGGACCGGGTCCGCCAGGCAAAGAAAGAAGGCCGGGAGATACCTTACCATTTTATTGAGGTCATGGCCTGTCCCGGCGGCTGCGTGGGCGGCGGCGGCCAGCCGTATAATGTAACTGATTCTCTGAGATTAAAGAGAGCCGCGGCTATCTATCAGGATGATAAAGATAAAGCAATACGCTGTTCTCACAATAATCCCTATGTGCAAAAACTTTACAAGGATTTTCTTGGAAAACCTCTCGGGGAACAAGCGCACAAGTTATGCCACACAGAGTACAAAGCAAGGCCTATCTATATAAGATAGTTGGAACAAAAAAGGCGAATTTAAAGTGAAAGAAGGTGCACATGATTCGCCTTTTTTTATTTTATTGGATTGGCAACAAATATGTTGTGAGATATTATACATAAAATCTCAATATGCATTGTATTATAATGCCATACAAAGCCGGGGTAGGTCCCGATAATATACCTAAAATCACAATATTATTGACACAGTTATATGAATTATATATAATGTGAAAGGTGGTACAATATGTCAGAATCGAAGAATTGTATATTAAGGTTATGCAGGTACAGACGGACCTTAAAAGATCTCAAAGAATTGGGCTATGTAAAGATCTTCTCGGACAATCTTGGAGAAGCCACCGGTGTGACAGCCGCCCAGGTAAGAAAAGATTTTTCGCTCTTTGGTATTTCGGGAAATAAAAAAGGCGGTTATCTTATTGATAACCTGATAGAGAAGATAAACTCCATACTTGGAAAAGATGAAGTTCAAAAAGTTATTATGGTGGGCGCGGGAAACCTGGGAAGCGCGCTGGCCAGGTACCGCGGCTTTGAAAAAGAGGACATAAACATCGTAGCCGCTTTTGATGCCGATCCTGCCAAGCAGGGTAAAGTAAATAACATTCAGATCTATCCCATAAAAGATGTTTTTGAATATGTAAGAAATAATAAGGTCCGGGTAGCAATACTTGCGGTTCCCGCAACAGTAGCGCAGGAGGTAAGCGAGATCCTGGTTTCTGCCGGAATAAGAGGGATCTTAAATTTTGCACCGGTTACTTTAAGAGTTCCGGAAAGGATGGTTGTAAATAACGTCAGTTTGGCCATAGAGCTGGAGAACGTTATCTACTATGTCAATGCAAGAGAACGCGGCGAAAAAAAGAAAGACGAAAACGGAAAATGAACTGAAGAGCCCGGCTCTTCGGTTATTAGTATTAGCTTATCCTTTGGTTAACCCGGTACAAATTCAAAAAGCAAACACAAGCCGACAGGTTTATATTTAGTATATTTTCTTTTCCGGGAAAGGCCCGCGGAAAAAGGAGCAGAAGATGAGTAACCCGCTTGAAAAAGTAAAGAGCATGAAACAAAAAGCAATAAAGAACAATATACCAAAATGGAACGCGGACATCCGTTTTAGCGTCGGTATGTCCACCTGTGAAATAGCCGCAGGTTCAAAAAAGGTATATGACACGCTGCTTGAAGAAATAAAAAAGAAAAAACTTAAAGGGGTCTATGTCAGTGAAAAAGGCTGCGCGGGCAGGTGCAATGTTGAACCCACCCTCGAAGTGTTTATTCCGGGAAGAAAGCCGGCAAAATACGTGAATGTGGACGAAAAAAAAGTAAAGCAGCTTTTATCCGAATATGCCAGAAAAAAAGTGGAGCGTAAAAATAAAATACTTCCCGCACCCGCGGATTTTGGCCGGGAGTTCCTGACCGACCGGTCTTCCTATATATTCGGCGATCTGGAAGAGTTTTCCAAACAGAAAAGAATGGCGCTACGTAATTGCGGCGCCATAGATCCTATCTCGCTGGATGATTATCTTTGCGTCCGGGGCTACGAAGCTCTTGCCAAGGTGCTGACTGCCTACAAACCCGAGACAGTGATCGAAGATGTTACAAAATCAGGCCTCAGAGGCAGGGGGGGAGGCGGGTTTAAAACCGGGACAAAATGGGGTTTTGTGGCAAACCAAAAAACCGATGTTAAATACGTAATATGTAATGCGGATGAAGGCGATCCCGGCGCGTTCATGGACCGGAGTGTAATTGAAGGCGATCCCTTCTCTGTAATAGAAGCTATGACCATAGGGGGTTATGCTGTCGGGGCCTCCCAGGGTATTGTTTACATCAGAGCTGAATATCCGCTGGCAGTGGAAAGATTAAAAAAAGCCATTGAAATAGCCAAAAAAAAGAACCTGCTGGGAAAGAATATTCTCGGGAGTGATTTCTCGTTTGAGCTCGATCTGGTGCTGGGTGCGGGGGCTTTTGTTTGCGGTGAAGAAACCGCGCTGATAAATTCTATACAGGGTATGCGCGGTATGCCCAGAACCAGGCCGCCCTTCCCGGCGGTTAAAGGGCTCTGGGGCTGCCCCACGCTCATAAACAATGTGGAAACCTGGGCAAATATACCTGTGATTATCTTGGACGGGTGGGAGTATTTTGCCTCCATCGGTACGGAAAAAAGCAAGGGTACCAAAGTCTTCGCTTTGGCCGGTAAGATAAAAAATACGGGGCTTGTTGAGGTCCCTATGGGCACCACCCTTGGAGAGGTTATCTTTGATATCGGCGGCGGAACGAAAACCGACGCGAAATTTAAAGCTGCCCAGACCGGCGGCCCTTCCGGCGGCTGCCTTCCGACAAAATTCCTGAACACGCCGATAGATTATGATTCTTTGATCTCCGCGGGTTCCATTATGGGTTCCGGCGGGCTTATTGTTATGGACGAAAAGGACTGCATGGTAGATGTGGCTAAATTCTTCCTGGAATTCACGCAGGATGAATCGTGCGGTAAGTGCACGCCTTGCAGGGAAGGAACCAAAAGAATGCTTGAAATTCTCGAGAGGATCACCCGCGGCGAGGGAAAAGAAGGGGATATAGAAACTCTTGAAAAACTGGGGAACAGCATAAAGAAAACGGCCTTGTGCGGCCTGGGCCAGACCGCGCCGAATCCCGTGCTTTCTACTATCAAGTATTTCAGGGATGAATATGAATCGCATATAAGGGACAGAAAATGTAAATCAGCTGTTTGCGGCGAGCTCTTTGTTTCTCCCTGCCAGCATACCTGCCCGGTAAATATAGATATTCCGGGCTTTATCGGACATATAAGAGAGGACAGGCTTAAGGACAGTATTGAATTGATATTAAAAAGAAACCCTCTGCCTTCTGTTTGCGGCCGTGTTTGTCATCACCCGTGCGAGTCCAATTGCAGAAGGGGGAAGATGGAAGAACCCATTTCTATAATGATGCTCAAGCGGTTTGCGGCCGACTATACTTCGGGGGACAAGGGAATACAGATAGACAAATTCAACGGGAAGATCCGTAAGGCTCCGGTCGCGATAATTGGAAGCGGTCCTTCCGGCCTCTCTGCGGCCTATCACCTGGTAAAACGGGGTTATCAGGTTACTGTCTATGAATCGGAGAAAGTTGCGGGCGGCATGTTGACCCTGGGCATCCCGGAGTACCGGCTGCCCAAAGACATAGTTGACCGGGATATTAAACGCCTTACGGATGTCGGCGTGAAGATCAAGACAGGCGTGCATTTTGGAAAGGATCTGTCGCTTAAAGATCTTAAAGATAAAGGATTTGAGGCAGTTTATCTTGCCCTTGGCGCCTGGAAGGAAGTACCGCTTAAGATCCACGGTACAGACTTGTTTGGTTTTATGGGCTCACTTTCTTTCCTCAAGAACTACAATACTGAAAGGATCAAAAAGATCAAAGGTGTTTATTCGATAGTTATTGACGAAGAGCACAATATGCCGGTAACGGGCCAAAAGGTAGCGGTGATCGGGGGCGGAAACGCCGCCATGGATGTCGCGCGAACCTGTCTCAGGCTTGGAGCTTCCGAGGTACATGTAATATATAGAAGGCACCGGTCAGACATGCCCGCGATTCCCGAGGAAGTTGATGAATGTGAAAAGGAAGGCGCCAAACTGCATTTCCTGCTGATCCCTAACAATATCAAAGGCAGGCAAGGCAAGATCATGGAACTGGAATGCCTTCATACCAAGCCCGGCGAGTTTGACGCCACGGGCAGGAGAAAACCGGTTCCTACCGACGAAAAATTTATCCTTCCGGTGGATATTGTAATAAGCGCTATCGGCGGTAAGCCGAATTGCGCCGAACTCACGAAGGATAAATTGATAATGACCGACTGGGATACCGTATCGGTGGATAAGAGAACTCTGGTTACCAATATTCCCTGGGTATTTGCCGGCGGGGATGTTGTCACGGGCGGCGGTACAGTCATTGAATCCATAGCTGACGGAGAGAAAGCGGCTATCTCAATAGACAGATACCTTAAAGGCGCCAGGGGCGAGGAGCTCTCCAGAGACAGATATACAATAAAAGGCGAAAGAAAAGCAGTTCCGTATATCGATCCCGCCAAAGAAATAAAAGAAAAGAAAAGGATCAAGCACGCGAAACTGACCATGGAAAAGCGTTTACAGGCGTTCACGGAAGTGGAACTCGGCTATACAAAGAGCCAGGCGATGGAAGAGTGCGATCGTTGTTTGCGCTGCGATAAGAAGGAGGTTGAATAACATGGAAAAGAAAATGATAAACCTCATAATAGACGGCATAGCGGTAAAAGTTGCCGAGGATTCGACGATCATGCAGGCAGCGGATTCAATAGGGATCCACATTCCGCGGCTCTGTTATCACCCCAGGCTTTCAAGTGTCGGCGCCTGCCGGGTCTGTGTAGTAGAGGTTGACGGTTCAAAGAATTTCCCGGCCTCCTGTGTTACTACAGTTTTTGAAGGCATGAACGTAAAGACCAACACACCGGCTATAAGAGAAGCACGCAGGGATATTGTTGAATTGATCCTGGACAACCATCCGAAAGAATGCCAGATCTGCGAGAGGAACAATAACTGCGAGCTGCAGCAGCTGGCCGCGACCCTGGGAGTGGAAGAATACCTTTACGCCGGGGAAAGAAAACATTTTCCGATAGATGATTCCTCCTGTTCCATTGTCCGCGACCCGGATAAATGTATTCTTTGCGGGAAATGCGTCAGAGTCTGCGCCGAGATACAGGGTGTTAACGCGCTTTCTATTTCCGCCAGAGGTTATAAGACCAATGTAGGGCCTGCTTACAATATGAACATGCTGGAAAGCGTTTGCATTAACTGCGGCCAGTGCACGCTGGTCTGCCCTACCGCGGCGCTTACCGAGAAGGATGGGATAAAAGAAACATTTAAGAATTTAAATAACCCTGAAAAAGTATGTGTGGTTCAGATCGCGCCGGCGGTAAGGGTCGCGGTTGGAGAAGCTTTTGGTTTTGCTCCGGGCACGGATAAGACCTATGAAATGGTCACAGCTCTCAGAATGCTTGGTTTTAAAGTGGTTTTTGACACACAATTCTCGGCCGATCTTACCATAATTGAAGAAGGCCATGAATTCATTAAGCGGTTAACAACAGGCGGCAAACTCCCTATGTTCACTTCTTGTTCTCCGGGTTGGATAAAATATCTGGAAACCTTTCATCCGGAATTTATTGAGAATGTGTCTACCTGTAAATCTCCCCAGCAAATGATGGGAGCGCTGATCAAAACCTTCTACGCAAAGAAGGCCGGGCTGGATCCGGCAAAGATCTTTTCTGTTTCCATAATGCCCTGCACCGCAAAAAAATACGAATGCGCCAGGCCTGAAATGAATTCGAGCGGGTTCAGAGATGTTGATGTTGTGCTCACAACAAGAGAACTCGCCAAGATGATAAAACAGGCCGGAATTAAATTCCAGGAATTAAAGCCCGGACAGTTTGACGGGCCCATGGGCGAATCCACCGGCGCGGCGCCTATCTTTGGTGTAACCGGCGGAGTTATGGAAGCGGCTCTCAGGACCGCCTATGAAGTAATAACCAAAAAGGAACTGCCTTCGGTTGATTTTAAGGATGTGCGGGGCCTTTCCGGTATCCGTGAAGCTGTAATTGATGTTGCCGGAACCAAGGTGAACGTTGCTGTGGTTAACGGCCTGGCCAACGTGCATAAACTCCTCACAGAAATAAAAGAAGGCAAGCGGAAATACCATTTCGTGGAAGTTATGACCTGTCCCGGGGGCTGTATCGGAGGCGGCGGGCAGATCTATCCGCAGGGTGATCTTGAAGCGATGGACAAAGAGCTCTATTCCCTGCGCTCGGAAGGCCTTTACGATATCGATGAAAGAAAGAAACTTAGAAAATCTCACGAGAACCCGCTTATCACGGCTATCTATAAAGAATTCCTGCAAAAGCCGCTCGGGGAACTTTCACACAAGCTTCTTCACACGCATTATCACTGCGCATGTCCGAAAGGAGTGCCGTCAGAAGTCAGAGATACCGTGAATATCGGATAAAGGGGGAGAGAAAATGAATACATGCACATGTGCTCCTGAATTAAAAGAAAAAGAAAAACAGGATGGACTGAAAGAGCTGAAAGAATTTATCAAGGACTACAAACCCCTGCATGATAATCAGGGCGCTCTTATGACCGTGCTTCACAAGGTCCAGGAAATATTCGGCTATATCCCGAGAGAAGCGATGGATGTGGTTTCCGAGAAACTCAGTGTTCCGACCGCGCATATCTACGGTATGGCCACGTTTTATAACTTTTTTTCGCTGAAGCCCAAAGCAAAATATCAGATCTATGTTTGCAAAGGTACCGCCTGTTACGTGGCCGGCGGCTCCCGGCTCCTTGAGCGGATGCAGGAGGAACTCAAAATAAAGCTTGGCGATGTTACCCCTGATGGGCTTTTTGGCCTGAGTATTACAAGATGTCTTGGCTGCTGCGGCCTTTCACCCGTTGTTCAGATAAATGAAGAAGTATTTGTAAGGCTGGTACCGGAGAAAATACCGGGAATTCTTGAGAAATTCAGAAAACAGGAAAAAAAAGTAAAGTAGAAAGTAAGATGGGTAAAGCTCTATGGCAGTTTACAAAAATGATGCGACTTTTAGAAGGCCGGTTTAAACACCGGCCTTTCTTTTATTTACAGTTACAGACTTTAAGAACAATTCACTTTATCGTACCTGTTTTATCTGTGCTATCTCATTTACCTATCTGTGATATCAGACCCGAATTCAGGGTTAGGTTTCGGGTCTATGACAATTATCATTGAAAAAACCTGAGGCAAATATATATAATATAGTAATGAGCATATTTTTATCGGCAGCTGAAAAAGAAAGATATAAAAGACAAATAATGCTTTTTGGGGAAAAAGGGCAAAAAAGGCTTAAAAAATCAACGGTTTTTATGGTGGGTGCCGGAGGCCTTGGAAGTTCCGCGGCACTTTACCTGGCCGGTGCCGGAATTGGACGGATAATTATTGCAGATTCTGACAAAGTGGAACTTTCAAATCTGAACCGCCAGGTACTGCACAGCAAAAAGCGGATTCAAAAGAATAAGGCGCTTTCGGCCAAGACAACCCTTGAAGCTTTGAATGATAATATTAAAATAGAAGCGGTTACGGAAAGAATAACCGGGGAAAATATAGACCAATACGCGCGGCAAGCAGACCTGCTTCTTGACTGTTTGGATAATTTTGAAACCAGATTTCTTCTGAATAGCTACGCTGTGGAAAAGAAAAAGCCCCTGCTGTTCGGCGGCATAAGCGGCTATTTCGGCCAATTGGCGCTTATTTTACCCAAAAAGAGCTTTTGTCTTGCCTGTATTTTTGAAGGGCTTCCGGCTAAGGGAATATTCCCCGTTCTCGGAGCAACCCCGGGAGTCATAGGTTCTCTTCAGGCCATGGAGGCAGTAAAATATCTGGCCGGTACCGGCGGGAATCTGAAAAGCGAACTCTTAACCTGGAACGGTTTAACCCAGGAATTTCGAAAGATCGTAATAAAAAGAGATCCACACTGTGTGGTTTGCGGAAAGGAAAAAAGATGAGCATTATAGATGAAGCAAAGATATTCAAGATACTGGCGGAGACAAAGAATGCCGGTCCCAAAACGGCGGAGGCCGTAATAAAAAAAGCCAAAGAAAGAAAAGGGCTCAGCATGGAAGAGGTCGGTGTGCTTATCAATCTTTCCGACCCGCGCCTGCTGAAAGAGATGTTCAATACGGCAGCAAAGATCAAGGAAGAGATCTACGGCGAGCGGCTTGTTTTCTTTGCTCCTCTATATGTATCGGATCATTGTGTTAATAACTGTGTTTACTGTAATTTTCATACCGAAAATAAAAACCTAAAGCGAAGCAAGCTCACCATGGAGCAGGTCAGAGAGCAGATAAAGATACTTATCAACATGGGGCACAAGCGGGTCCTTCTGGAGTTCGGCGAAGACCAGAAAGAGAATCCCATCGAGTATGTGGTCGAGGTAATAAACGAGATCTATAAGGTAAGAACAGAAAAAGGGAATATCCGGAGAGTCAATTTTAACATAGCCGCCACCACTGTTGAGAATTACAGGAAAATAAAAGCCGCTAACATCGGGACTTCCCAGCTTTTTCAGGAAACCTATCACCGGGCTACTTACGCGAAACTTCACAAAGGGCCCAAGGCGGATTACGACCGGCAGTTGACCGCGCATGACCGGGCGCTTGAAGCCGGTATTGATGATCGCGGCCTGGGCGTGTTATTTGGACTCTATGATTGGAAATTTGAAGTACTTGGACTTATTGCTCACGCGGAGCATATGGATAAAGCCGGAGGAGTGGGTCCGCATACCATCTCCGTGCCCCGCCTCTGTGAAGCGCCTACGGTAAAATACGCACCGGAGTATCCGGTTTCGGATGAGGATTTTTTAAAGATAATCGCGATCCTTCGTCTTGCCGTTCCTTATACCGGCATGATAATTTCCACGCGCGAGTCGCCGGAGATAAGAAGAAAAGCATTTAAGATAGGGATCTCCCAGACCTCGGCCGCGTCAGTGACCGCGACGGGCGGTTATGGCAAAAGCGCCGATGCTTCCCAGTTCAAGGGGCATGACTCCAGGAGCCTGGAAGAGGTCATCAAAGACGCTTTGAAAGAAGGCTTTTTACCGTCCTTCTGCACCGCCTGCTACAGGCTGGGCCGGACCGGAGAAGACTTTATGTACCTGTCCAAACCGGGCGAAATACACAAATTCTGCCGGACCAACGGCCTTTTAACTTTCGCGGAATACCTGGAAGATTTTGCCTCTCCCGGCCTGAAAAAAGACGGCTACAAGGTCATAGAACACTATATTAAAAAAATAGAAAACCCGGTGATGCTGGAAAAGACCCGGGCGGGCTTGTTAGAAATAAAAAATGGCAAGCGAGACATCTATTACTAGAAAACATAATTAATTACAAATTACGGATGACGAAGGACGATATATGGAAAGCGCAATAATACCTGCGCCAAAATTATTTAAATAGGCAAAATCTTTTGTTTGCCTTCAATATATTGTCGTTCGTCATTTGTAATTCGTCATTGTTTAAGGGGTGAAATATGAAAGCAGAAAGGGATCTCAAAAAAAGAACTAAATTGTATGCTTTGAGCGTTATTGGTTTAACTCAACTTTTTCAAAGCACAGCCTCCAATAAGGTAATAGTAAATCAATTGCTTAGATCATCTACGTCTGTTGGCGCAAATTACCTGGCAGCCTGTTACGCAAAATAAAAAATAGACTTTCTTAATAAGGTTAAAATAGTTGAAGAAGAGATTGTAGAATCCCAGTATTGGCTAGAGTTGTTGCAGGAGACAAATTCTAAATTAACCGATAAGATTGAAATCCTGATAAAAGAAACAAAAGAACTAATAGCAATATTTGCCGCCACAGTTGTTACCATTAAGATGAATTTGAACAAAAACAAATAAATACTACCGTATATCGTCATTCGTAATTCGTACTTTGTAATTATATTTTTTTATTGTATAATACACCATGCCTATTGATTCTGCCATTTACGATATCACCAAGAACGTAATTGTCGCGGCTCCTGCCGGGTCCGGAAAGACCGAAAAACTCTCCCGCCGCTATATTGCCCTGCTTTCTGCCGGAATAGGGCCGGAACGTATCCTTGCCATAACTTTTACGGAAAAGGCCGCGGCAGAAATGAAGGACAGGATACTGCGTATTCTAAAAAACGAAAACCCGGAGCTTTATAAAAAAATAAAAGAAAAAATATTTCTAATGCGTATTTCAACGATCCATAGCTTTTGTCTTTCCCTGCTGAAGAGATTTGCTTTTGAACTTAACCTTGATCCAAATTTCGAAATAGTCGACCCTAAAGATTCCGGCATCATTGATTCTGTGCTAGCTGCTTCTTTCACCGGGATCATAGAAGCCGGCGCCGGTAAAAACAGCGGTCTGGCCGGCCTGCGCCGGGGCCTTGTGGAGCTTAATTCAAAGTACAGCTGGAGCCAGGTTAAAAAGACCGTTGAAAAACTATTTATGCTGAGGCCTTCCACGCTGGTCGGAAAACCTGAACTTCTTGATGTTTCCGGGTTCGCTGTTGCAAGAAAAACGGCGCTTGAAGGCATTAGCGGCCACGAATATTTTACCGGGCATTACGGGCCGCTTCTTAATGAAAAAGACCCGGAAAAAATTGTTTATTTCTTGAATACGCAAAGAGAGCTCTTTCTAACGACCGCAAAAACAGCAAGAAAATTACCTCCAAAAGAAAAGAAACCGCTTGCCAGGGAAACTTACGGCAAAGTAAACGAAGCGCTACTCGAGTTATACCGGGCGGCGAAAAAATTGATCTTCAACCGGGAAAGTGTGATGTTCTATGAGATCTTCATTTATTGCAATGAACAGTACTTTACCAGGAAGAAAGAGCTTAACGTGCTGGATTTTAATGATCTGGAATATATAACCTACTGTCTTTTAAATGATAATCCCGAGGTGGATAATATTTTATTTGCGTTTGACGAGCAGACCGATCATGTTCTGCTTGATGAATTTCAGGATACAAATTTTCTGCAATGGTCTATTATCAACAAGTTGACGGAGGAATGGCATTCCGGTCTGGGCAGCAAGCGTGACTCCGGAATTAATCCTACGATGTTCATAGTCGGGGATGAAAAGCAATCTATCTATGGCTTTAGGAACGCGAATGTGGAGGTTTTTGACGCGGCTGCGAGAGAAATGAAAAAATGGTACGGAAATTCATTTCTTTTTCAACAGGTAAGTGAAAATTACAGATGCGGCAGTGATATCACCGGCTTTGTTAACGGTGTCTTTTCCCGGATCATGGCCCAGGGCATTAACGGCCCCAAGTGGAGGACCAGGTATGAAAGGTTTTATCCAAAAAGAGAAATTTCAGGAAAAGTAGAAATTATTGAAATACCAAAAGGCGGGAACGAAAATACAGCTGAAGCCGAAAGCGTGGCCGGGCGCATAAAAGAACTTTTAGAAAAAAAAGTCAAGTATATAAAAAACAAGGAAAATAAAGAGCTCCCGGAAAAAATAACAGGAGCGGATATAGCCGTTCTTTTAAGAAAGCGGACACATCTTGCTGATTTTGAAGAGGCCTTTGAAAAAGCAGGAATTGACTATGTGGTGATAAACGGCCTTGGCTTTTATCAACAACCGGAGGTAATAGCTCTCCGGGCTCTTTTATTTACCCTAATTGAACCTTCGGATGATCTTAGTGTTTATCTCCTGTTAAAGAGCCCCTTGCTCAAGCAAAATGAAGATGAAATTTTCAATTTTATTGCGGAAGCAGGGATCTTTCTTTATGAAAAAATATGCAAAACCGGGAAATTGAGTATAATACGGGAACACGTCTTGCAGGTGAACGAAAGGCCCTTGAGCCATATTCTGGAAAGTTTTATGGAAAAAGCTGAAGGCTGGAAAGCGTTCTTTGAACCCCAGCGCGCGGCCAATATAAAAAAGTTCATTGAGCTGGTCCAAAATTTTGAAACTGAAGGATCTTCACTGCAGGATATTCGGGCTTATTTCGAAGAAAGAGTCGATGCCGACGAAGAACCCAAAGCTAACTTAAGCACCGAAGATACCGATGCCGTAAAGATAATGACGGTACACACCGCCAAGGGCCTTGAATTTCCGGTGGTATTTTTTGTAAGGATGGGTGAGGAGGTAAGGAAGAACCGCGATTCTATAAGGATCAATGAAAAAATGGAAAAAACCGGCATCCTCTACTGTCCGGATAAAGAGATCCGGGAACAGGTTCCGGAGTATATCGAGCTTGCCTTAAAGGAAGAAGAGGAAGAAAAAAGGATATTTTATGTGGCCGTAACAAGGGCAAGAGATTATCTGGTGCTTTCCGGCGTCAGAGATGAGAAGAACAAAGGATTTTGGAAATACCTGGCGTAACTAAATTGCTGATTTCTGATTACTAATAACTGATTAATATTTTATTAGTAATCAGTGAAGAATTAATTACCTTTTTATTTTTTTGCTTTTCTCTTTGGCGGCCGGTTTTGACTTGCGGAATCTTTCAACCAGCAGGGCCATCAAGCTCCCCAAAAAAGTAAGAAAGGTGGTGAACGGGTTTTTAATATTTTCTATTGAAGTTTTGACGCTCTTTACCGTTTCTTCTGCCGCAGTAATAACGCTTCCCAGCTTTGAGATATTTTCTTTTGCTTTCGCAAAAATTTCGGTAACATTTTCTTTAATTTTTCCTACAAGGTCATTAAGATTAAGAAAAATAGTGTTTATATTCTTTATCGCTTTTCTTATCTGTATCAGGACAAAAATCATCGCTATTGTTACCAAAACTACACAGATCATGCTTATGACAAGAAAAACTTTCAATACCGGATCCATGGGGTCTCCTTTTTTCTCTGCTGTCAGTTATATAAAAATATTTTAGTAGAATACCCGTAGAAAGTCAAAACAATTAACAGCATTGAATTTGAAAATAAAACCGAATATATGCTATTATAGGCGCATGAGCGTGAAGAATAACAGTAAAATTCAAAGCTTTTACGGCGATTTCATAAAAGAAGCCTGGGTAAGCCAGTGGCTCCCTGTTGTCAGGGACGGGGTCTTTCTTTCCGCATTTTTCATTTTTCTTAAAGCTACAAATGTTGAAATAGGTTTTGCAAATTCTATTCCGGTTTTTATGGCTCTTCTTGCCCCGGTATTTTCATATTATATCGGCCAATTTCCGGATCAGAAAAAAATAACCGTGCATACCGCGCTTGTGCAGAGAATTTTATGGATGGTTATCTGCCTTGCTCCCGTAATTGCTTATTTCCTGGGCAATAGAGCCGGTATGACTTTTTTTCTTATTTTATTCGCGGTCTATTCCGCTCTTATGGTCATAATAGGGCTTTCCTGGCCGGCCTGGATGGCAGAGATAATACCCGAGAAGGAAAGAGGATTTTATTTCAGTCGGCGGAACCGTTACGCTTCGCTTATTGTTCTCGCGGGTGGTTTTATTTTTGCCCAGTTCATGGATACCTGGAAAAAAGATTACCCTTACACCGCTTTTAGCTTTCTTTTCCTCTTTTCCGGTTGCCTGGCGGTACTCGGTATGTCCTATCTGAAGAAATTGCCGCCGCCGGACGCTAGCCGGGGGAAAAAAACCGGCCCGCTCTTTGTCGAAGTGCTGGGGAGCATTAAAAACTCCCTCAAAGATAAGAATTTTATGAACCTGGTATGTTTCAATGCGGTCTGGTCCTTTGGCATGCTTTACTCGGGCGCTTTCGGAAATGTCTATCTTATTCGCGAGCTCAAACTTAACTATACGGAGATGGTGCTGTATAACGCCATTGCGACGGTTTGTGGTATGACTACAATGACCTTCTGGGGACGGCTTCTTGACCGTTATGGCAACAAGCCGGTGCTTATTGTCTGTGAACTCATTCTGTCAACAACCCCGTTAATGTGGGCGGTCCTTTCGATCAGAAACTATTATTATGTGCTCCCGCTGATCTGGTTCGTCGCGGGTATCTGCTGGGCCGGGTTATCGCTTGCCCAGTTCAATATCATTCTTAAGCTCGCGCCCAAGAAACAGAGGCTTGCCTACCTGAGTTTTAATACTTTTGTGGTAACGATAGCCACCTGCTTTGCCCCGGTACTTGGCGGATATACCCTGGACCTTATCGGGAAGCGAGAGTATATATTTTTTATTTTTACCCTGGGAGCTTTTCAGATATTATTTGTGGCGGGCGCTATAATGAGATTCCTTCCGGTAGTTTTTCTCTTTAAATTAAAAGAACCGAGAGTGGGAAAGGTAAGCGAGGTCGCAAAAATAGTGGGCACCAAAATTCATCAGGGCTTTTTCGAGGGTTTCATAGAACTCGTAGAAATGTTCAAAATGAAAATAAAATAGCCGGAATACTATATTGTGCTTTTGCTCTTACCTTATGGACATTATGAACCTTTAGACTTTTGACTATTGCTTTATATTGCATCCCACGAGCCGTATTCAATTATTCCCTTGTGCAGGATTTGAAAAGTGACCTTGAGCGCGCAGTAAATAGGCACGGCAAGCAGCATTCCCCACAAGCCTAAAATGGCGCCGCCAATGGATACGGCTAAAATGACAACTACGGGATGAAGGTCCACTGATTGGCCGACAGCAAGGGGTGAGATCAGCACATTGTCAATTAGCTGAACGCCCATCATTACCGCTACTACCGATACCGCCATACCGCCGGACTGGTGTTCAACCAGGGCTACAAATATCCCGGGGATCATTCCTATAACGGGCCCCAGGTAGGGGATAATATTGGTTACCCCGCAGATAATACCTATTATGATCGCGTATTTAAGGCCCAGCAGGTAAAGGCCCAGCACCGATAAGATAGCCACTATCGCGCAATCAATTATCTGGCCGCGCACGTAACTGCCAACGGAAACATTGATCTCGTGCAGGAGGCAAAGTACGGTTTCGAAGTATTTATTCGGAACAATTTTTATGATATTTTTTCTGAACTTCCGGCCGTCTTTAAGGATAAAGAAGGTAATAAAAATAACTATCAAGGTATTGGTTACCAGTCCGATCACTGAGAGGAGCAAACCGGGTATCCGCGGCCCTATTATTGAAGGCAGGTCGCTGATCTTTTCGTTTATCATTCCCTGTAAAAAGCCTTTTTTAAGATAAGGCAGTTTTTCTTCCAGGGTTAAAGCATTATTCAAAAGCCCAGCTTTTATTTTGCTGAAGTATTCCGGGATCTGTTTTGAAAGTAAAACAAATTCATCTTTAATGGCGCCGGAGAAAAAGAAAATAACCAGGCCGAGTGTAATAACGAAACCCAGCAATATTACAAGCAGCGCGTAACCTCTTTGAATGCCGGTGCTTTCTATTTTATCCACGATAGGATTGAGAATATAAACAAGTATAAAAGCCACAAGGAAGGGGGTCATAATGTCCTGGGCCAGATAAAAGATATAGAGGCCCAACAGCAGCAGGCCGTAGATCCCTGCCAGTTTTATCCAGTTCCAGACCTTAATATTTTGCTTCGTTTCCATCAGGAGTTCCCTTGATCCTGGAGTCGGTGGTATTTCTTAATCTGGTGGCGATCATCTGCGCGAGTTTGAGCAGCACCTTGGAACCCAGTTTTGGTTCGCGTTTTAGCAGATCAAGAAAGTCCGGCCGGTAGAAACCGAGCAGCTTGGTCCTGCCCTCGGAAGCCGCTGTTGCCGATCTTGGAGATTCATCCAGCAGCGCGATTTCCCCGAAAAAATCCCCGGCCGTCAGGGACATAAGGAAGATCTCTTTATTGTCGGCTTTTTTTGAAAGTTTAATGCTTCCGGATTTAATTATATACATGCCGGCGCCGGGTTCTTTTTCATGGAAAATAACTTCTTTATCCATATAATCCCGCTCGTGAGTTATTATCTCGATCTTTTTAAGTTCAAGCAGATTCAAACCCTCAAAGATCGGTACCTTTTCGAGGATCTTAACAATTTCTGTTTTCTCTCCGACCAGTATATTTTTTATGCGTTCAAATATTTTTGGCATTTAGTCCTCCGGAGCACCGTTTTCGCTGGCAATAAATATTTGTTTATACTGAATTATAGCTTTGTTCAGGGCCTCTTCCGCGCCGGCGTCAAGGTCTAAAGAAGTCTTTATTCCGGCGACCAGTTTGTGATAATTTTCATCGGCAAATTTATAGAACCCGGCCTCAAAATTCTTGATCTTTTCAACGGGCAGGTCATCCAAAAGGCCTCTGGTAACCGCAAAAAGTATCATAACCTGCCGTTCCATGGCCACGGGCGCGTACTGGTTCTGCTTAAGTATTTCCACAAGGCGCTGCCCGCGGAAAAGCTGGGACTGGGTGGCTTTGTCCAGCTCCGCACCGAATTGCGCGAAGTTAACCAGTTCCCAATACTGGCTCAAAGTATTCCGGAGCCCTCCGGCGACCTTCTTCATGGCTTTGGTCTGGGCCGAACCGCCGACACGGGAAACCGAAAGGCCCGCGTTAATGGCCGGCCGGATACCCGAGTAGAAAAGGTTCCCTTCAAGGTAGATCTGGCCGTCGGTTATAGAGATAACATTTGTAGGTATATAAGCGGAAATGTCGCCTGCCTGGGTTTCAATGATCGGGAGCGCTGTTAAAGTCCCTCCGCCTTTTTGTTCGTTCAATTTTGCCGCTCTTTCAAGCAGGCGGGAATGGAGATAAAAAATATCCCCGGGGTAGGCCTCTCTGCCGGGCGGCCTGCGGAGCAAAAGAGATATTTCCCTGTACGCAACAGCATGTTTTGAAAGATCATCATATATTATCAGGGCGTGTTTTCCGGCATCTCTGAATTCCTCGCCGATAGAACAGCCGGCATAAGGGGCTATATATTGAAGCGAAGCAGGGTCCGAAGCGGTCGCGGAAATAACAATGGTATGTTCCATGGCCCCGTTCTTTTCAAGCACATCGACTACCTGGGCGACCGTTGATTTTTTCTGGCCGATGGCGACATAAATACAGATAACGTCGCTGTTTTTCTGGTTTATTATTGCGTCAATAGCAATTGCTGTCTTGCCGGTCTGCCGGTCTCCGATTATAAGCTCGCGCTGCCCGCGGCCTATAGGTATCATGGAGTCTATGGCCTTAATTCCGGTTTGCAGGGGATTTTTGACCGGGGCTCTTTCAATAACTGAGGGCGCGCGCATTTCAATGGGCCTTGATTTTTTTGAGGGGATCGGGCCTTTTCCGTCCAGAGGATTACCCAGCGCGTCTATGACTCTTCCGCAGAGTTCCCTGCCTGTCGGGACTTCCACTACCCGGCCCGTGCACTTTACTATATCTCCTTCTTTTATCATCTTATCATCGCCCAGAATAACAACTCCGACATTATCCCGTTCAAGATTTAACGCGATCCCGAATATTTCGCCGCTGAATTCAACAAGCTCAAAGTACCTGACTTCGTCGAGCCCGTAAACCCGGGAGATGCCGTCGCCTACCTGGAGGACCACCCCGGTATTTTTGCGGTCCAGCTTGCTCTCAAAATCGGCTATCAGGCCTTTTAGTATGGACGCTATTTCTTCCGGATTTGTTTTAATATCTTTTGCCATAAAGACCCCTTTTTCTCAGCTTAACAGCTTTGTTCTTATTTTTGCAAGCTGGTTTTTTAGACTTCCGTCTATCATTTCATTGCCGATATTAATTATCATACCGCCTATCAAAGAAGCATCCGTGCAATATTCAACCAGGAATTTGCTTTTATATCTCTTTTCCAGTGTGTTCCTGACTTTTTCCTGCTGTTCTTTGGTTACGGCAAAAGCGCTTATTATCCTTGCCTGTCTGAAACCGTTATTTTCATCGTAAAGAATATTGAATTCCCGGCCTATCTCCGGTAAGAACTCAAACCGTTTTTTTTCTATGAGCAGGCAGAAAAAATTAATAAGCTCCGGCGGAAGCTTGCTGTTAAACCGTTCCCTCAGATCCTCCTGTTTGGCTTCGAGGGAGCGCTTCGGGTTCTTAAAAGCAGCATAGGCTTCTTCATTCATGCAGGAAATGAAGGCCGTCAGGGTTTTTTTTATTTCGCCGGTCTTCTTCAGGCCTTCCGCCACGTCAAAAAGCGCGGAAGCATATTTTTTGCCGATAGTTTTAACAAGCATTATTTCTTTTCAAACTCCTTTAAGAGTTCCTCAACTATCTTTTCCTGGCGGTTTTTATCTATATTTTCTTTTAACACCTTTTCTGCTATTGCTAAAGCCAGGTTTGTGACCTCGATGCGCATTTCCTTGAGCATTTTTTCTTTTTCAATTTCCAGTTTCTCACCGGTCTTTTCAAGCAGTGATTTTGACTCTTCCCGGGCCTGCAAAACTATGTCATTCTTGATATCCATGGCTTCTTTTGTGGCTTCGCGTATCTTTTCCTGGTATCTTTTATCAATAGTTTCCAGTTGTTTCTGAAAATCCGCCTTAAGGGCTTCTACTTCAATTTTCTGCCGGGCCACGCTTTCAAGCGTGTTTTTAATATAATCAGAACGCTCCGCAAGTTTTTTTGAAAATTTCTTTAAAAATACCTGCCAGATAAGGATCATCCCCAGAAGAAAGGTTATCACCTGTATGGCAAGTATTCCGAGATCAACATTAAGATTTATCATCTGTCTGCCTTGTAAAAGTTAGTAGTTAATTAATTATTTTGTTTTCTTTACAGCCGGTTTTTCCACGCCGGCCTTCAGGGTCGCAAGTTCTTTTTCAAGGGAAATTTTCTCCATTTCAAGTTTAAGGACCGCAACCTCGGATTTTGCCTTCTGTTCATTCATCGTGGGAGTCGTGAACGGGTTCGCGAAGAGTATAATGATCGCGATGGCCAGCACGTAAATAGCGATCGATTCGATAAAGGCAAGGCCGATGATAAGCGCGCCCTGTATCTTGCCTGCGGCTTCCGGCTGCCTGGAGATGCCTTCCATTGCTTTGGCTACAGAAAGCCCCTGCGCCAGTCCGGTCATTAAAGACCCCGCGGCCATGGCGATACCTGCGATAAGAACCGATACTTCAAGAATTCCCATATACTTCCTCCATTTGGGCCGATAGCCCGTGAAATTAACTACAAATATATTCATTTTTACTATCTAATTTCAGCGGAAGCTTCTATCCGCTTACCTTATATCGTCATTTGTAATTCGTAATTCGTAATTTGCACTTTGTACTTTGTACTTATTAAATTAGTGTTCTTCTTCGTGCGTTATCGCGCTGCCAATATAGATCATGGATAAGACCGTGAATACAAGCGCCTGAATAAAACTTACCAGCGCGCCCAGCAGAATTATCGCCGGGCGGAGCAGAAAATCCCCGGCCAGTAATAAGGCCTGAATTACTTTCGGCATTTCCAGCATCAGGAAGACAAAGAATAAAGTTGCCAGCAGGGTGAGCAAGACCTCTTTCGCCAGTATATTGAAAAAAAGCCTCAGGGTAAGAGATACCGGCCTTACCAGCTCACCTATAGTGTGTATTACAAAGAACAGGGGCGCCAGCCAGTAGGGCGGCCCCATAAAATGCTTAAAGTAGCCCAGGACTCCTTTTTCCTTTATACCAAAATAATGCGTGGAAAAGAATACTATCAGGGCCAGCGCCAGGTTTACGCTGATGTTGCTGGTCGGAGATTTAAAACCGGGGATCAAACCCAGTAAATTTGAAACAAAAATAAATAAGAACAGGGTCAAAAAGAGCGGAAGAAATCTTGGGCCGTTTTCACCCATAAACTCCCGGGTTTTCTCCGTAACCCAGTCAATACCAAATTCGACCATGTTCTGAATGCCCCGCGGGGCTCTTTTTATGGAAAAAGAACCCAAAAAGCCGGTAACAATAATTATTCCCATGGCGATCCAGGACATGGTGACCGCTTCCGGGATACCCGGCAGCTGTATGAAAATTATTTCTTTTAAGCCTTCTGCTTCCGCGGCCATCTTACGCCTTTTCTTGTTTTTTTATTTCTTTTTTCTTTGCAACGTAATAAAAAGTGGTGAAGATTGAATTAATTACCAGCCCTGCAACTGCTCCGATAGCGAATATTTTGGTGGTGTACAAAAGAAAAGCGTAAAAAATAAAAGCTATAACGGCCAGCCTGATAAGCGAAAAAAGCGAAACAAAGGTGACCGCAATTTTCTTTTCGGTCTTAAGCAGGGTTTTTGCCAGTGTCTTTCTAAGGAATGCGTTTGCCATACCGGTTAAAAATCCGGTTATCGCTCCTGCCACGGCCTGCAAAATATCATTAGTCATTTAGTGTTCCCGTTTTTCAGGCTTTTGGTCTAAGCCCGCTATTTAAGCTTTTTAGCTTCCTTGATAATATAGTAGAACCCCGCAATAGTTCCGATCACAAATAAAACAAGCGTAAAAAGCGGTGAAGTATCAAGGTATTTATCCAGAAAATACCCGCCGGCCAGGCCGGCAAGTGTTGACAAAACAATGGTAAAGCCCATCCCGGACGCAAATCCCAGCTTACTCCAATTAAAATCACTCATTAAAGCATATCATATCAGAAAATCTAACAAAATTCAAATTAAAGAACAGGGCCTGCCGGCTGGCATAAACTTTTTTGCGCAGTTCCGCGTCAAATACAGTAAAGCAATATAAGGATATGCAAGTGGCTGCCGGAGAAAACATGAAAAACCTTATTAAAATATCCCTAAAAGCAGTATTAATCGGCTTTATTGCCGTTTCCTTTGTACTTTCCTCTGATAATAGCGCGGATAACAAGGAAAAAGGCAAAGCAGGCAGCGGAATACCGGGATTTGACAGGGAAAAGCTCAAAGAACTTAAGGAGAAAAATCCCGAGAAATTTGCTGAACTTATGAAAAAACTGAGAGAAAAACTTGAAGCTCTTAAAGTAAATGACCCGGAAAGGTTTAACCGGCTTAAGGAGCGCAGGCGCGAAGCGCTTAAGGAGCTGCAGCAGAATGATCCGGTGAAGTTCAACGAAGTCCTGGAAAAGCGTCTTGAGCGGCTCAAAAAACTCCGGAAGGATGATCCGGAGGAGTTCGCAAGATTCATAAAAAGGATGCGGGAACGGCTGAAAAATTTAAAAAATAATGATCCTGATAAATGGCTGGAACTAAAGAAAAATATTAAAGCCAGGCTTAAAACGCTGAAAGAAAAATATCCGGAAAAATTCAGGGAAATGTTAAAAAAAAGAAAAGAGTGGTTAAACGCCGCAAAAGCTAAAACCCCTTGATCTTGCTAAGGCCGGAAAAATTGATTTGTTTAGCCCTTGAACTCACAAAAAAAGCGGGTTATAATCCTGTTATGATTACCCCGCAAGCGGAAGATGCTAAGCTGGTTGCCGGCCTTAAATCCGGCGACGAACAATCGTTCAGGGTTCTGGTGGAAGAATATCAGGACAGAGCTTTTTCTATAGCTTTTGGCCTGCTCCATAATACGGAAGAGGCCAAAGATGCGGTTCAGGAATCCTTTATCCGGGTCTTTAAGAAAATAAAAGGTTTTAGGGGGGAATCCAGGTTCTATACCTGGTATTACCGGCTGCTGGTAAATGTTTGCCTTGATCTTAAAAGGAAAAAGAAGCTCAAAGACACTTTTTCTTTTTTCTACACGGACAAAAGCGGCACCGGCGCGCAGGAGAGGGAAAAGGCACCGGCCGTAAACGAAAAAGAGGGTCCGGAATGGATACTGGCCGCGAAAGAAACTGAAAACGAAGTTTGGAAAAGCCTGGAATTACTGTCAAAAAGAGAACGGCAGGTGTTTGAATTCAGGCACTATCAGGGCTTTAAAATAAAAGATATCGCGGAGATCATGGAAATAAAAACAGGAACGGTAAAAGCGCTGTTGTTCCACGGGATACAAAAATTGAAGAAAAATTTTAAGGATGGCAGGTTATGAAGATACCGGACTGCGGTTTTAAACAAAAAATAACAGAATATTATTACAACGAACTTCCGGCGGAAGAAAAAATTGAACTTGAACAGCATTTGAAAACCTGTTCTGCTTGTACCGAGGAATTGCGCTCGCTGGCCCTGGTCCTTGAGAGAATGCAAAAAGTCAGCCGCCCGGGAATTCCCGGTTCTTTTTATTTTTCCGTTAAAGAAAAACTCGCGGGTTCGCAGAACCTTGCAAAGAAATTCTTTGGCGTCCCGCTTGCGGCAGGCCTGGTACTTCTGGTACTGCTGTCCTTTGTTTCCTATAATAATAATATTTCGCTGGATAAAGAAACAGAAATTGACGAGTTATATCTTCTTTCCGGAGCTTTTGAAGTGGACAGTAAAGAAATAAATAACTTTGATCTGGAACTGCTTGCGGATGATATCTTTTTAGAGGAAAACCTCCTGAGTTTTGGAAACTGAAAAAGAACCTGCTATTTTCAAGGCACAATAAAAACCTTACGGCATAAGGTGTATTCTTTGCCTGTAAAGAACAAGGAAAATTAATTGCTTAAATACTTGACAAGTTATGGGGCATTGTGTATAATCCTTTACTCGTTTTAAAAGATGGGATAAAAAAATAATACGTTTACCCATTGACAAATACAAATAAATTGTATATAATTATAGTTACCACTAAGTAGCAGTAATCTTTGCAAGAAGAGGTGGCTAACATAATAACTATGCACGGTCCTCATTCAAGAAAATCGAGAGGCAGTCCATGACGAGCTGAAGAGTTCGTTGTTTCTGTTTTTTTGAATGAGCGCCGTTATCACGGCGCTCTTTTTTTTGTGTTCTTTGAGAGATAAATAGGTTACGTTTAAGTAAACTTTGAGGTGTAGTAAATTTGTATTTAAAACGAGCTAAAACCTCTAAAATATAAACATTTTTGGAGAGTTTGATCCTGGCTCAGAACGAACGCTGGCGGCGTGCCTAACACATGCAAGTCGAGGGAGAAAACCGCAAGGTGAGTACACCGGCGAACGGGTGCATAACACGTGGACAACCTACCTCATTGACTGGGATAACTGGGCGAAAGCCTTGC
>CAITEH010000042.1 GCA_903891415.1 Candidatus Firestoneibacteriota bacterium | reverse complement strand
TTATCATCATCGCTGTTTATAAGCCCGAAATACGGGCCTTTCCAGGCCTTGTTCGGAGTATTGATTTTATTGTTGATACAGCTGTCATAGACCCATATTACCACGGAGCCGTATTTATTTTCGGAACCAAATTTCAGTACCGCAGTTGCTTTAGCCGGAACATAGAGCGCGTTTTCTCCGCCGTGCTTCTGATCCCCCGCAAGCACAACGTCACCTTCAATTTCCATTTTTTTCAGCACCGCCTTATCCTCAAATCCCTCCGTGATCTTTTCCGCGAAGACCGAGGCCGAAATACCTGCCGCTGCCACCAGGATCAATATTTTTTTATACATTTTTTCCTCCTTTGCTGCTTTTTTATTCCAGAGTATAAATATGCACCGCGTGTTCGGTAAAATTATCCGAGAAGCCCTGAGCGCCGGCTTCTAAGGTCCTGTTTTCCTCATCCACCAGGATCTTCGTTTTGGCCTTCAGGCCGGGAACCTTAAATTTTACCGCGCAGCCGCTCCTTTTCATATTGACGGCAAAAATCCAGGTTTTTCCGTCTTTTTCCTTGACCAGAATTTCCACCTCGCCGGCGCCCGAAGTTTCCCTGCTTACTTTTCCGGAAATATCGGGAGTAAAGAGCACGGGGGTCAGTTTCGTGATCTGGCTGTTGATCCGGGTAAGTTCTTTTTTGTTCTCCTCGGGCACGCCAAACTGGGTATAGTACTTATTTGACTTGTCATCGGCCATTCTTTTTTTCATATTCGGATTGCCGATGTTTTCCGGAGCGACCCAGGAATGAGTAAAATAGGCAATGCCTTTTGCCCCTCTAATTATAGCCATCCAAACCTCGCATCTTATTTCATAAGGAAAGGGATGCCTCATCCGGGCCGGGCTTATCCATTTACTGCCCGCGCTGGTCTCAATGAAAGCATAGACCGGTTTGCCTTTGTAAAGCCTTTCCAGCTCGGTGACCCCGGAAGCGACCCACCAGAGCTTGTCCACGCTCATGGTCCCGTAAACAGGATAAATATCGTACCCTATAATATCCGTCGCCTTGTTGTAGTCCCGGTAAAAAGAGATATCATAATTTACCTTTTCAATATTGGGGTCAAATTTCGGGGTTAAAGTCAAAAACATGGGGTGATCTTTATCCAGGGCCCGGGCCTTTTCATAGACCGCTATTGATTCGGCCAGCGGGATCCGCGGGGCTTTCTTATCCTTTCCCGGCATATCAGGTTCGTCTTTATACAGCCAGCCCAGCAGGGCCGGGCTGTTCCTTACCGAATCCACCTGCTCTTCTTTGAAAGCGGTAACGACAAAAAGGCCGAGTCTCGCGGCTTCGGCCGCGTACGCTTCCGCCGTAGATTCATCGCCCTGGCCGAAAAAAGTATTGATCCCATACTGCTTTTGCTCTTCCATTTTATTTTTGCTTTGCGCCCATTGCATTATCGGAAAAAAAGGCTTGCCGTCAACAAAAATTTCCTGATTGCTCCCTATTTCCACTTTTGTCGCGTGCAGGGAAACGCTCAGCGCCAGCACGGTGGTAACCAGCAATATTTTTTTCATTTATTTAAACACCTCTCCTCTCAAAGTTACTATTTTCTAAATTTCCCGGCAACATAAACTTCTATTTAAAGATCCCGAATTCCTGCGCGGCTTTCGTCATGGCAATGTAATTTTCCGGAGGCACGGAATCTATTATGGAATGGCTGGAGCAGACAACGTAGCTCCCGTCCTTCGCCAAACGTTCGATATGCTCCCGCACGCTTTCACGGACCTGGGCCGGCGTGCCGAACGATAAAACTCCCGCCACATCTATGTTGCCTACCAGAGTAAGCCGGCTGCCGTATTTTTCTCTTACCGCGTAAATATCGTTAGCCACGGGCTGGACCGGATGCACCGCGTTCACCCCCCATTCGACCATATAGGGCAGGATCGGAGCCTGCACCCCGCAGCAATGGAATATAATGGGCCGCGCGCTTCCCCGCGCCGCGTCAATCAGCTGTTTTGTTTTCGGGACCCAAAATTCTTTCAAACTCTCCGGGCTGATAAGCGGGCCGGCTGTTGACCCTATATCATCTCCTATATAATAGAAATGATAAGGCAGGTCTTTTATTTCCTCGATCAGCCGGATATGGTAAGCGGTAAAAATTTCCATCAGGCGTTTGACCAGTACCGGGTTGTCATAAAGCAGGTACATGAAGGATTCTATCGGCACCGGGCCCAGGGCCATATAGGTAAGGGTCAGGGGGCCGCTCAGCCTGGCGCAGACCCCCATATCCGTGCCTTTGACGGCAGCCAGGTATTTTTCAAGTTTCTTGCGGGCCAGCACGGGTTCCGGCGGAACAACCTTATCCAGGTCCTTCTCCGTTAAAATAGAGGCCTCCTGCAGGCCCCAGGTCATACTGCAGACAATAGAATCCTGTCCGACCGCCCGGGCCGCTATAACGGCCTCCTCCGGAGGGACCGACCAGGTGGTCTCACGCTCGCCGCCCGGAGGGCGTTTCAATAAATATTTTAAGGAGCGGTCATCCACCAGCACATCCCAGTTCGGGACCCGGTCCCCTTTTTTATGGTTCAACGCCGCGAGCAGCCGGCCTATATGGGGTTTGGAATACTCCATACTTTACACCCTTTCTTTTTAATTTCTTACCGGCACCGGAACCGTACTTCCGGGCCTATTTCAATTTGTTAAGGATAACTTGAACGGGACCGTCTTTTACAACAACCTCTTTTTCATTAAGTTTTCCGTCAGGCGTGTACCACTTGATAGCAACCGGCCCCGCGTCAGGAAGCCCCACAAAGGCCCCGGCATCTCCGGCGGTTATCGTCCAGGCCCCGAAGCACCGTTTATCCCTCCAGACCGTGACAGTGAGCGGGCCGGTAAGAGGCCCGGCGGGCGAAAGGCGCGCGGTCACGGCCAGGGCCTGGCCTTCCACCTTGCGGGTGCAGGCCCAGAACTCACCGTTACCCAGGACCACAGCCGCGTCCAGGGCCCCGTCACCGTTCAGATCAAGGACACAGCTTTTTTGCTGTCCTTCGGCGGATTGAGGCAGCAGCAGGTCAATATTCATCTCCCTGCCGTGCCCGAAACTTCTAAAACCCCTGTTAAAGAATAATTGATTTGAGATGCGCAAATAGGAGACCAGAATATCCTGCCGCCCGTCATTATTAAAATCACCCACCCGGGCATCCGTGGCTTCCGCTTTGGATATATAGTAGATCTCTCCTCCCAGTTTGAGCATATTTATGAATTTACCCCCGCCCAGATTCTGCCAGAGCCGGCATTTTCCTTCCCCGGTAACAAAAACATCCGGCAAGCCGTCCGCGTCAAAATCCCCGAGGCAGGCGCCGGTGCAGCCCTTGCCCGTTTCCAGCGGGGCCGGCACGGGAGCGTCAAATTTCAAAAGGCCTTTACCTTTATAGAAATAACTGCCCGAAGAAAAAAGCTGCAGTAGATCAATAATGCCGTCATTATCAAGGTCCGCGGCCAGACAGCGCCCGCCTTCGCCGGGAATATTTTCCGCGAATTTTCCGCCCGCCAGGGTTTCAGTTCCGGCACTTCCGTCAGCCTGCGGAAATAAAAGCAGCGGCGCGGCCCCGGTACCGGCCAAAAGCACAGGACGGGCTTTATCCCCGGAATCCAAAAAGGCCAGGGAAACGCAGCCCGCATCCAGCGCCGTCCCCGTCTTAAGGAGTTTTTTATCAAAGGTACCGCCGGCGGCCTGAATGAGTACTGAAAGTTCTTTTCCATTCCAGCTCACCAGGTCGAGTTTTCCGTCTCCGTTAACATCACCCCAGGCATAGACCAGAGAAGCTGACTTCAAAGTTTTTTTCGCGGTAATATCGTCAAATGTTTTCCCGTTAAATCTATAAAGACGGTCGCCTTTTTCTCCGGCCAGGAAGATATCCGGCCGGCCGTTATCCTGCAGATCAACAGCGGCAAGAGAATTTACCCGGCCCGGGATCTTGCCGATTTCTATTTTCTGATCCCATTCCGCGCCGATCACCGAAGGCACCGAAGCGTCAGGGTCGGCCTGGATATAGTTTATGGCGCGCGCCAGCATATCCGTTCCGCCGGCCCAGGTCCCGAGCAGATAGCTTTCCACTTTTTCCATGTCCCAGCTTTTGTCGTCTGCCTGCCTGAACCCGGCCCACTGCCAGTCGGCGTTCTTATCCGCGAAATGCAGGAAACCCACGGAACTTACTCCGATCCCTTCCATACCGATATTATCCACCCGGAAGATACCTATAAAAAATATGGCCTGCTTCTGGCCTTCGTTTATCCTGTCAATAAAATCCCTGCCCTGTGCCTCTATTAAAGCGGAACCCAGATTCAGGGTTATTTCCTTATCTTTGGTCTCGCCTTTAAAAACTTTTTGAATTACGGCCGCGGCCTTACCGTTTTTGTCCACGCTCTTAAATTCCAGCAGGAGGACCAGGTCGGATTGCTTCACTATATCTACGGGCGTAAAATTGGGATTAATAAACGCCCGGGCCGTTCCGCAAAAAAGCACCAGCGCGAAGGCCCCGGAAACAAAAAACCTGAACTTAAACTTATTCAAAATATATTTTAGCTTCCTTTGCAGGTATTCCACGGTAATTTTCTCCTCTTTTTGACCATTAAGAACCCGGGACTGAAAACTAGAACCCGGTGCCTTTTGATTTGGTTCCTTCAAGTTTCTTGCCGACTTCGCCCGCGAGGGCAAAAAGGTTTCTGCCGCGTTCCTGCCAGCCCGAGCTCTGGAACCAGGAATGGCCCGCGACTCCGGTCTGCCAGCACCAGTTCCACGGGGTATTGTAGCCATAGCAGTTAACTTCCAGGTCCGCCACACCGCGCTGGATGCATAAAGTCCGTTCATCAAGTATTTTTTCGCACCGTGCCGCCAGCTCGCTTCCCAGTTTCCAGCGGACCTGGCTGTCAGAAAGGGCCTGTTCGATAAAGATCCTGGCCTCACATTCCTGGACGCCTTCCCGGAGCTGCTCAAAACGTGCCGTCACCACTGCTCCTTCCGGGCCCGGGGCCAGCAGTGAATTGCGGAGCTGAAGGTTGCTCCAGGAACTCTGGGGAAAGCGTTCGTAAACTTTGCCCCTTCTCTTACCGCTTTTATCCTTAAGCGCTTCCCAGTAATCGCCTCCCAGCCGTCCAAAGCCCCTCTGCCCGCCGGTGATATTTATCTCGCCCACGCAGCGTATTAGCGACCCGGGTACCATACCAAGTTCCGGAGAACGGATATTCTCCGCGTGTATCACGGGATTTTTCCAGCCATAGAGACGCCCTTTTTCCGGGTCCTGGGCGAAGACCACGTCATAGACCGAGCTCATATAACCCGTCTTAAAGGTATTTAAGACCCTGCTGAAATAATTTTTGTTAAAGGCCGCCTGGTGCGCGTGCGTGACCCACGGAAGATCGCCGTTAACATCTTTCCAGAACGCGATCTCTTCTTTGGTGGGTTTGCTGTCGCACATCCAGCCCATCGTCATTTCTTTTTCCAGCCCGCGTTTTTTCATCCGGGCCCTTAGTTCCGTAAAAAGCGCCTTCCAGATCGTTTTCATCGCCGGGTTATCATAGTTCGGGACAAACGCGGTTGTTACTTTTTTTGTGACCGGGTTAAGCAAAGAAACCGCCGGCTGGACTACCCGATCCGGGGCTTTTTTATTTATCTCACTGGTCACCCTTTCAATACTTTCCCTGGGCAGGAGGTAGACCTCCCAGGCAATAAAACAGACAAGTTTGGGTTTGCCCAGGTTTTTCTCCGCGGTGTCCAGATACCTGTCCATGACAGAAAAATCAAAATCATATTTATTTTCACCTTTCTTGATCCAGCGGACCATGGACTCCGCGTTACCGTAATTGGTTTCTGCAATAAGGGGAATATAAAGCATCCCGCTGCCCGTTTCCCTTATAAGGCGCATTGAACGCGCTATCAGGTCAAAATGTTTATCCGACCAGGGTTCGACCCCGTATTCCAGCTGGAGGGTGTCAGGGGATTGGATAAGTTCTATCCAGGTCTTATAATCATCGGGGTCGGGTAATTTCCAGTCCACTACTTCAAGTTTGACCTGCACCGGGACCGGTTTTTCCGAATCAGCTTTTATTGTGAGTGTTCCTTCATAAGAACCGGCCGCGGCCCCGGAAGGTATGTTTACCGTGACCCAGACCGGGACTACCGCGCCTTCTTTCTCCCCGCTCTTTAGCTCCGTTTCTTTGGGTGGAATATCGCTAAGTATACACAGTCCGGGCTTTGGTGCCTTGTTTCCCTGCGCGTCAAAAGTTTCCTGGGTTATGCCGTATTCGGCGTTCCCTTCCGTGCCATACCTGACACGCAGAGCCGTAACGGGAATGGCCCCTGCAGGGCCTTTTAATTCCGTGATCGAGGCCTTAAGTCCC
>CAITEH010000041.1 GCA_903891415.1 Candidatus Firestoneibacteriota bacterium | reverse complement strand
TGTATAATAGAGTTCAAGCGAAGACTGCACTCCTCTCAAGGATGCCTTGCACGCTTCTATCTCCGCCATCTCCCTGGTTTTGAGTAAGTCCGGAATTACCACGGCTATCAGCAAACCAATGATCGCTATTACTATCATCAGTTCCAAAAGCGTAAAACCTTTCTCCTTCCTCATAACATACCCCCTAATAAGTTTTGTTAATGTAAAATATCAGGTACGTGCTTTTAAGTTGTCATCAAATTGTATCTTATTTGTAAGGAAATTGCTGTCTGGCCGGCAGGGAGAGAAAAGCCTTATATTTTCAAGCTACAAACTTATAACCAACTCCGTAAATGGTTATTAAATGCGCGGGAATTTTCGGGTTTTTTTCTATTTTTGACCGGAGCTTTACGATAAAATTATCTACCGTACGGGTCGTGGGATATTCTTCATAGCCCCAGACTTCATCAAGCAGGGCCTCCCGGGAAATAACTTCTTCGCTTCTTGTCACAAAAAATCTCAGTATCTTGAACTCAGTTTTTGACATCTCCAATTTCTTTCCGGCTCTCTCCGCCTTAAATTTTGTAAAATCTATCTTTACATCATCGAAAACAATTTTTTTGACCCCTTCATGTTTTTCTGTTTTATTTTCCGTCCGTCTAAGCAGCGCTTTTACCCTGGATAAAAGCTCGCGGACTGAGAACGGCTTTGTAACATAATCATCCGCCCCCAGTTCAAGGCCTATGATCTTGTCCGCTTCCGTACTTTTTGCCGTAAGCATAATTATCGGGGTCTGATTGCTTTCGCTTCTCAATTTTTTGCAAACCTCCAGGCCGCTCAGCTCGGGAAGCATCAGATCCAGGATGATCAGATCCGGTTTTTTTTCAAGCACGGCCCTGTAGCCGGACAGCCCTTCTTTTGCGAGCAGAACCTGATACCCGTCTTCTTTGAACGCGTCCCTTAAACCCTGCCTTATGGGTTCTTCATCCTCAACTATTAATATTGTTTTCATACTGGACTCTCCGGTCTAAAGAACACGCTAAAGGTACTCCCTTTGCCTTTTTTACCCGTCAGTTCGATCCTTGCCTCGTGCGCGGCCGCTATCTGCTTTACAATAAAAAGCCCTATACCTATGCCTTTCCTGGTCTTCACATAGGGATCATTTGATCTGTAGAATTTTTCAAATATGGCCTGCCGCTCTTCCTCCTCTATACCGATACCGCGGTCTTTTACGGATAAGCTGACTTCCCCTCCTGCCCGGGCCACCTCGACAATTATATTTTTATTTTTTGGAGAATATTTTATCGCGTTGTCTATCAAATTCATAAGCAGGTGATTCAGCCCTACTTCATCACCGGAAATAAGCGGGACTTTGTGCGCCAGGAGTTTGACCTTATAGCCGTACCGTGAGGCATATGGCGTTACCGCCTGTATGGCTTTTTTTGCCGCTTTTACGAGATCCACGGAAGACAGGGCCTTTTGCTTCAAACGGTATTCACGCCTGGAAAATTCAAGCACGTTATTAATAAGGAAAGCCAGCCGTTCGCTTTCGGTAATAATAATATTCAGATAAGAATAGAGTTTTTTCTTTTCCTTTACCTTGCCTTCCTTTAAAAGCTCCGCGTACATTTTTATGGAAGTAAGCGGTGTTTTAAGGTCATGCGAAACCGTGGAAACAAAGTCCGACCGCAGCCTTACAACAGCTGATTCGTTCACTACCATGACCGTCGCGGTATAGAGGGTAACGATCATCAACACAGAAAGCACGATCAGGATCTCTATATATATTTTAATTTTATTTTTCCTCTGGAGCTCGACATCCTCAAGGGTTTTATCTTTTACGCCGATCTTCCAATCGGTAAAGATACTTTTTAGATCTTTGGTAGGCGGCCGGTCGGCTCTTTCGAGCTTTTCTGAAAAAGCAATAAGCTTGCCAAACCTGTCGGTCACCTCTATGTAAGCTCCAAGCAGGCCGGCTATCTCTTTAATATAGTATTTGAGGGACTCAGTGATCTCCGCGACATTATAGTCAATTATAATAAAAGATTCAGCACCCCTGACATCGATCACGCTGAAAGCTCTGCTGGCCGTTCCGTCAAGTTCAAAATACCTGACCTTATTTTTTTCGGGATGTTTCGTTTTATGGGTTTTTAAGGCACGGTCAATATAGGGAACACCCGTGTTTACGTCAGTCTTTTTCTGGGCATAAATATTCTTTACAAACGGCAGGTTAGCCCTGTTATATTGAGGCCTGACAGGGAAGGAGCCGGGGTCTTTTCCGGAAAGCAGTTCCTTATTTACCGTATTCTCAGTTTCAAAAATAATATTTTCCAGGCGTTTATTAATAAGATTCATAACGCTTAACTGGTAGGAACTCTGCCGTCTTTCCAGAGATTCTGTTTCCACTTTAAATATCTGATAACCAATATAGACAAAAATAATATTAGCCAGCACAATTACGAGTATCAAAGAAAAGAGGATCTTAGTCTTCTGCATAGGTAGATTTTAGCACTTAAAGTCAATACGGTCAAGTAATTGCAGGCCTAATTGCAAGTCTAGTTGCGGGTCTAAAAGTCTATAAGGTTCATAAGGTCTATAAGGTCCAAAAATCTTTGAAGTATATTATCTTTACTCAACGATGTAAGACTTTATAGACTTTCGACCTTATGAACTTTTGACCTTTTTGACCTTTGACCTTACAGACTTTATGGACTTCTTTACTCTACTCTAATTATGAACCCGCTGGAGTGCGCTGCCATATCCGGGGAATACATAGACTGGAGAACAGCGGCACCAACCTTATAGGTCCCGGCCTTCGTCGGTTTTAGTTTGTACCTTAATACAAATTCTCCGTGCGGTAGCCGGCTTATAAAGAAGTTGGTAAGCGAGTCCCTTTGTTCCTCATAGAAGGAAAGTTTATCATATTTCCAGCCGGAAAGAAGCGAAACCGCTTCAAACCCCGCCGGTTTCGGATCTTTAAGTTGCATATATTCAAAAGGGCTGTTCGTATTTATTTTCAAGTATACCTCAATTTCATCTCCGATCTTCACACTGTCTTCAGAATTCAGGGGCTTTAAATGATATTCCTCTCCTTCCTTTACGCGCAGGTAGAATTTCCTGTCAAGATTTACCAGGCCGGGAGCGGAGGACTCGGGCGCGCGGTCTGTAGAATAGATCCAGGTCATCGAAGCAAAAGCAAAACCTTTTCCTTCTTTGGCAACTTCTGCTTTGGAATCAAGCGAGGTAATATCCATGCCGCGTTTCTCCAACCTTACAGGTTTTTCCAGAAATTCATCGCTTTTTACCGTAAAGGAATCCTTGGTTCTGCCCCATTTAACGGTAAAGGCTTCGTTTGAGGCCAGCGCGCCGGTTTTATCCATGAAATTCAATATGGAATATATCGCGGCCGCTGAGGCCCTGGTTGACTTCCAGGAATTTCCTTTTTTATTTAAAAGGAGCCATTGTACCATGCCTTTGATCCTTTTATCCTCCGGCCTGAAATCAGAAAGCAACTTCAGAAAGAAAGCGTGTTTTTCCACACTGTCAGAATACCAGATCCAGGAATACTTTTCAGGAGCCCAGTAAACGCCTGCTATTTTATCCTCCCTGCTCTCATCCAGGGCCATATCCAGGACTTCGTTCCCCCGCTTCTCATTTTTAAGACGGAACCAGACGGAAGCCAGATAGGCCTTGCCAAACGGGGTCAGCTTATAAATATTTTTGTCAATAAATTCCGCCCAGGCCGCGGCTCCTTCATGGCTTTTTTTTGCCTCGTGAAAACCTTCCCCGGAAAAACTTGTAACGACGTGCGCGGCGTAAACCGCGGTGGAAAGATACTCTTCTTCGGCCTTCAGGTATTCCGGGATCTTGCGGTTAATATAAGCAAGCGCTTTGTTTATCATTTCCACGGGCATAGCAACCCCGTATTTTCCGGCTTCGGCAAAACCGTCCAGGACCAGCAGGGTCATATAGAAGTCCTCCTGGCCTCCTTCAAACCACGGAAAACCGCCGGAGGGGAGCTGGAATTTTTTAAGTTTTTCAAGTTTTTCTTCTTTTAATTTCGCGACCCTGCCGGGATCGAACATATCAATTACCGGCCAGCAGTATTTTCTTCCTTCCGACTCCCAGAGCCAGGGCGTTTCCATAAGTTTTACCAAACGCTTGGGGTCATCCTTGTCCCACGGGGCGGTCCTCCCCTCTCTTACAGGCAGCTTGGCCACGGCTTTTTTTACTTCCGGATACTTTTCGTAGATGGCATTTGTAATAGCCAAAGGCACGAATTTATTCAGGGTTTGTTCCACGCATTCATACGGATAGTCGACGAGGAACGGCAGAGCATTCATGACCGTTAACATCATTTGAGGTTCAACCTGCACCTGCATGAATTCATTTATTCTGGTAGGATCTTCTTTAAGTCTTATCTCAACCGTCCCGGTTTCAGAGCCATAGAGAGCGGTAAAAGCTGTATCAATAAGGCGTTCTCTTGAAGGCAAGATAGGAATTTCTCTTTCCTCGGCATCGGCAAGTTCTCCCGCAGCCGCGGACGCTCTGAATTTGTAATCGGTGATCCCCGCAGGAATGGAAAGCCTCCATTCGAAGGAAGCGAGGGAATGGGGTTTTATTATGAACTTTTTTAAAGTTTCATTGCTCAAAAGCCGGGCATTGATATTGGCTCCGTTTTCAAAAATATCAAATTTCAGCTCACCCGCTATTTCCTTTTCAGTTTCATTATGTACAAATACCTGCACAGCGCCTTTATCTTTCTCGCGGAAAAACCTGGGAAGGTCTATTCTTACCATCAGGTCTTTTTTTGTCGCGGCTTCCCTGGAAATAGCGCCTTCAAGTATCTCTCCGGTGAAAGCAAAAGCTTTAAAAGACCAGGAGGTTACCTGCTCGGGAGCTTTAAAATTAAACTCTGCCCGGCCTTCCTTATTGGTCATTAAGTGTGGAATAAAAAAAGCGGTAGCAGCAAAATCCTTCCGGGCCTCTGCCTGGTCCAGGGCCTTTGTGGCGGCATCACTTCTTAGAAGTTCTGACTTGAGCCCCCCGGACTGGTCTTGTTTATCCTTGCTTTCCAGGGAGGCAGGAGAACAGACGGCAAAAGCATTAGCTTGATTTTTCTCTACTAGCATTTTTTTGTCTGATTCCATAAGCCCGTCTGAAACCATGCCCGCGGCTCTTCCGTCCTTATTGCTCCAACACAACCAGGTCCTTTCAGAGCTCCTTATTGAAGGTTCTCTGGGCATCTGAACATTTTTGCTGAAGAGTTTCAGCATCTTCTCCCAGATTCCGTCGGTTACATTATAGATCCGGCTTTCCCCATAAAATAACGAACCCTGAACATTGTGCCAGCCGAATTTCTGGCCCCAAAGCACATCCAGCCAGGAAGCGCTGTTTTTGGCATAATATTCAAGCGATCTGTCATACATAAAAGCCAGGACTTCCGCCGCAACCGGCTTATTATCAGAGTCCAGTACCTTTATTCCGTATTTTTGTTCTTTTCCCGGAGTTAAGTTCTCCGCAAACGGCTCCATTTCCAGTTTTAATTTCTTTTCGCTGAATAATACTTTGCAATTCTCTGACCCCCCGCCCAGCTCCAGCTCCTTCACGCCAAACCATCTTACAGAAAAGCCGCCCTTGTATTCCCCGGTTACCGGCACCTCTATTATCCTTACCGGGAGTTTTTCCTTTGTACGAAAACCTTTTACAAAATACTCACCGCTGTATATTTCACAATAATAATTACCGTCAAGCGGCGAAGCACCTATCATAAGAGCGGCGGTTTCGCCTGTTTTATACTCTTCTCTTTCGGCCAGGCATATGGAAGAAAGCTCCACCGGCACGGCAGTGTTTGTGTTTCCGGCAACAATAAAACTTTTTGTCCAGCTGACTTTTCCCCCGCCATTATTACCGGCTTGCATGGTAAATACGGCCCTGTAGGCCCCGCTTGCCAGCCGGCCGAGATTAACTTCCGCTTTACCGTCTTTGCCTGTCTCGAATTCTCCGGTCCCTGCCAATTTCCCGTTCTCATCATACCTGAAGCGCTGGTCAAGCCCCTGCTCATTATTAAAAGCTGCTTTTTCTATCTTTTTTTGTTTAAGGGAGAATATCTCGTAGGCCGCTTTACAGGAATACGGAGTTTCATTTACGGTCAGAGTCTTTGCGGTAACAAGCACCTCCTCCCGCTCAAAGAAAAAGTTCTTTTTTACTTCCGTAAAACCGTAAAAACCGTTCTTACCCGCGTAACATTCCACGGAGGCATTTATCTCCCTGCCGCCTTCATCCCTGGCACCGGTTTCAACGGTGTACCTGGTAATATCCGCAAGGTATTCCGAAGGATCGGTATTTTTGACCGGCTCCGCTTTGAAAGAAATTGTAAATAATCCTTTTTCATCCGCGGTAACTTCCCCCGCTGCCGCTTCTTCAAAACCGTACGAATAGTATTCACCCCACCAGCAGAAACGCGGGACATACTTTTGTTTTCTGACGGTGTATTTAACCCTGGCCTTGCCCGCCGCGCCGCCAAAATAGTATTTTGCCTCGCCTTTCACCTCGGCTATTTCACCATATTGCAACGGTTTTTCCGGCACTTTGAGTTCCACCTCATATTCAGGCCTTTTATATTCTTCAACTTTTATATCCACCTCGCCGTTCCCTGAAAAACCCGCATCCTGACATGCTGCCAGTATATGGTAAGTACCCAGAAGCTTACCTGCAGGTATTATAAAAGAGCCGCCGGCACTGCCAAACGGGCCCGCTGCTATTTTTATATCAAAAAAATCCTTCTCATTGGCATCTCTGGCATGCACGAACAGCCCGGTGCCTTCGGTCACCGGAGAAAAACCTGACTTGCGCTGCCTTACTCCGATGACTTTGAAATTTACCCTGTCCCCTGGACGGTAAATAGGGCGGTCCGTTATTATATAAATACTTATGGGATTAGGCGCTGTCCAGTTAAAATAAGTCTGAATAAAAGCATTGGAACTTCCTCTTTTGCCGCAAGCATATATATCATGGTTGCAATAATTTCCCGGATCTAACTTTGCCGGCAGGTCAAAAAGAACCGGTTCGTTGACACCCGCTTTAAGTATCTTGGTACTGTAAGTACTGTAATTTTCGCTGAAATCTATGTTCAGCTCTGTGCCGGGCGCAAATTCCCCGTTCACGCCGTTAAGAGCATAAAACCTTACCGCGTTATCCCTTATCTCCGGTTTTACCCGGCCTTCAAGCCGTTCGCCATAAGCATTTTTGGTTTCAAGTGTAAAACCCCTTGTCGCTACAAGCATAAGGTCCGTAACATTCAACAGAGCCCCGGCGGTCCGGCATGAACTGACGGCAAAAGAAGGTTCTTCACTCGCCAGAATAACATACAAGCCGGCACCAAATTCCCGGCCTTCAACTTTTGTAATAAAATGCTCGTAATCATTTTTTGCCGCTATAGTAGTTTTCCATTCTTTGACCGGGTCCAGGGCCATTACATATTTTTTTATAATGTCTTCGTTTGTAAGAAAATTATGCCGGCTGTAATAGCGGCCGTAACCCGGACTTAATTTTTCACTTTTCTTTTTGAAATCCCGGTAGTCAATAGCATAGGCCCTGAAATATACTTCCTTTAAATTTTTTGTTTCCACGGTTATGGCGTTCTTTGCCGGCGGCAGGCACTGGGAAGCCGTAACACACAGGTAAGGTTTTTCTATCTCCGCAAGCATACCGGCCGCAAGATAAGCCGTATAGGTCCCCGCGTATTTTTCCGTAACTTCTTTCAAGAGCTCAAGAGCTTTTTTATATTCCCTCTGCTCGCGGTATATTCCCGCGGCGCGGTAAGTTACATCTGCCTGCTCCGCGGCTGTTGTAAATTTCCGCTTACAGGCCAGAAGCAGTTCCAGGGTCTTTAATCTCAAAGCTTCCTGGTCGCGGTAGTCCGAAATAGCCCTGTCTTCGGCAAGGTCTTTAATATCAAATAAATTCATATGCCCGTACGGTAAAATCATTCTTTCTTTATTAAAGGCCTCTTTTACTCTGGCATTCGGTGCCGAGACAGCCGCCTCGTTTAAAAGTTCGGCCGCCGCCAAAGGCCCGGGATCTTTGCTGGCAAAAGGCCTGTCAAAACTTTCTTTCAGTATTTCAGAGGCCTTCGGCCATACGTCGGGAGTTCCCGGCCCTTCAAGAAGAAAACTGACGAATCTTTTCGTGAAAAATTCATAGACTGAAGGAAATTCATCAAAATCAACATTTTTTGTATCTATCAGATAACCTTCCTCTTTGAGTTCCAGGTTTTTCATTTCAGTTTTCTGTTTATAGAGATCCAGATAGGAAGTTAAGATAAGCTTAAGGGTATCTTTTCGCGTCAGCTTTATAGTTTCTTTTCCTTCGGCCCCCTCAATAATGTCTTCCGGCTGGATATTTCCATACTGCAAAAGCGAATTACGCAGAAACTCCGCTTTAAAAAGCCGCAGTCTGATCCTATTCTGAATAGAATCAGGTTCTCTGGCCTCCTTAAGCTTCTGAGCTGCTTCCTCGTAACGGAAAAGATGCCCCAGGCATTCGACCTGCCGGAGCAAGGCTTTTATCTTTATATCCGCTGAATCTGCGTTTTTTTCAACCCCCGCATATTCGGTCAATGCTTCCTGGAAAGTGCCTTTATCAAAATACGCGTCGGCAGTTTTGAGTTCATAGGCGGTTTTCACAGCTCCCGTAAGAAGTATTGCGCCGGCAAAGGCAAGGACTGCTTTTAATAAGTTTTTCATATTATTTCCTCAAAACTACTCTTTATACTTGAGACAAAGCAGCGCCCGAAAAGTTCCGTAATTTCGTCGTCAGTACAGGCGGGCCGATAAGGTCTTTAATTGCCGGTACATAAGGTCTTTAATGGCCAGTCCATAAGGTCAAAGGTCCATAAAGTTCGTAAGGTCTTTAATTGCGGTCCATAAGGTCGAAGGTCCGTAAAGTCTATAAGGTCCTACATTAGTGTAGTATTTAATTTAAATAGAAAATTCAAAAAACTAAGCAATATATTTTAACAATTTTAAATAATAATATCTTTCAAGATTTTAGACCTTACAAACTTTATGGACTTTAGACTTTGCGGACTAACAATTAGCGACCTTATGAACATTATAGACGTTTTTTTTCTTACTCTTCTTTAAACTCGATGGCTAAGGCCGACTTTTTGACTGCCTTGATGTGGTAAGGTGAGAGCTTCTTGCCGGAAGTGTCGGTATCCAGGATGGCTGTAATTCCTATTTTGATCTTTATTTTATTATCTTCCAGGATCATTTCTTTTATTGTAACATCCTTGGGCTCTGTATCCTGCTCCCCAAGGAAGACTGCGATAAGCATTTCTTTATTAAAATCAATAACGGGTTCCGGCAGGCCGGCAAAACTTTTCTTCCATAATTTTTGTAATTCCGCGTCCTCTCTGATAACCATATTTTGCTTGATACTGTTGGAACAGAAGAGGCCTTTTTGTTCAAAGGTATTAGCAGCAATGCCTCCCAGGAACTGAAGAGGCGCGGGACGTTTCACAGGTTTATCCGCGGCGGGAAAAGCTTCCGCCATGTTCTTGCTGTCCTTTTTGGCTTTCACAGCAGGTTGTTCTTTGCTCTGTATTGCTTTCTGCCAGGCAAGCCCGTCCTGCTTTTTCATTTCCGTTTCAGTTTTTCTGGAAACAGCTTCTATTTTTTCAGCATCTTTTGTTTTTCCCTGAGGCCGGCTTTGATCAAGAACTCTCAAAGAATCCGGGGCAGATTTTTGTAAAACTTCCTTTTTATCTTTAGAAATATCTTTTTCAGTACCGGCGGTACGGCTGTCAGCTTTCCGGGATGGCAGCAGCCCGGAAAGATTAGAATTGTTATAGAGGTGCAAACCAAGCACGCAGATAAGAATAGCAGCAAGCGCCCCTGCAGTTCCTTTGACCGTTCTTGTGTTAAGCTTCTGCCACCACTTTTTGTTTTTTTCTATCCTGTCATTTATCTTTGCAATAATATTAACATGCGGGGAGTAGCGGGGAAGATTGCGAACGGCCTGAACGGTTTTGTTGAATTCTTCCAGCTCTTTTGCGCAGGATGCGCAGTTTTTTATGTGCGTTTCCAGCTCTGCCATTCCTCTTTCCGGCAGAAGCTCGTCCAAATATTCAGAGAAATTATTTCTTATGTCAGTGCATTCTTTTTTCAACACTATATTATCCCTTTTAAAACATTGCGTAATTCATTTCTGGCCCGGTGCAGGCGGCTTTTTACAGTGCCAAGATCAACCGCGAGAATCTGCGCTATCTCTTCATAAGAAAGCTGTTCAATATCGCGGAGGATAATAACTTCTCTCATATCCACGGAAAGCTTTTCTATCTCCGCCTGGATCTTTGTTTCGAGCTCTTTTTTTTCGAGGAATTTCGCCGGGTTCCCCTTATCATCCTTTACATCCAGGGCTCTTTCTATTATGGGGAGCGTGCGGTCCCTCATCCGGTTTCCGGCGCTTTTTAATTTATTCTTACAAAGATTCACGGTTATCGTATAGATCCAGGTCGAAAGAGAACTCTCTTCCCTGAATTTCCTGATATTTTTGTAGACCGCAATAAAACATTCCTGCGTTATATCATTGGCTTCGTGATAATCAGCAAGAAATCTGTAAGAAGTATTGTATATTTTATCCTTGTATTTAAACACAAGCTGGTTAAAATAGTGCTGCTTTCCTGTTTTTAAGCCTTTTACAAGGACTGCATCCTGCTCGAAAACCAACTAAACCTCCGGCCTGCAAGTTTAGACAACCAGGGAAGGAAAAAGTTCCTTACCTGGCCCTGTACCCGAAGCTTCCGAGTGATACAGGGTAAAGATCTGATGCATAGATAATAACAAATAAGCACCATTACCTTCAACATAAAATAAAGGTTCTTATCTGCGCCATCTCTTTACCCATCCGATTCATCTCCCTTAAAACATCTGTGCCATCTCTCTACCCATCTGTGTCATCAGCCGCGGCGGTCCGCGGCTTCATTATTGATAAAGTGCGTCTTTTATGGAATAATAAGGTATGGAACAACTTATTCGGCTTACAAAACAAAAAGAATGTTCGAAATGCAATATTTGTTGCCGTTTTCCGGAAGAAAAACCCAACCTGAAACCGACAGGCTTTAAACTTATAAAAAATAAGGAAGTTTTTGTCTGCGAGGCCTTTGACCTTAAGACCGGGAAATGTTTAAAATATTCAAAACGCCCGCTCGACTGCAAGATCTATCCTTTTGCGGTAGCCAGGAGCCCTGACAAGGAAAACATCATGCTGGTGCTCGATAACCTTTGCCCGGCAGCAAAAGAACTTAATACGAACAAGAAAATTTTAAAGACCAAGCTCACGGCTAAGAATCCTATAGAATGGGAAGAGACCTTTATTCCGGTAAAATCGCTGAAAAATACCGGAATAAGCAATGACCTTTTAAATGAACTGACACCCTCCGATATTTTATTCTTTAACTCTTTCCTGCCCGGGAATTCCGGACTGTCGGCCTTCTCTTTTGCTTACCACTTCACCTGGGAGGATTTTTTTAAATTTTACTGGAAACTCATAGATGACACTCTCTGTGTCTTTGCAAAAGATATTGATAATACGTTCATGCCTGTTCCGCCGCTTTCCTCTTCCGGCAGGATCGTCAGCGCAAAAGTCTTTGAGCGCTGTTTTGAGCTCATGGAAACGCAAAATAAAGGAAAGACAGAGTCCAGGATAGAAAATATTCCAAAATTACAGGCCCAGGAACTGGAAAAAGCAGGCTTTCGTACCGTCAAAAAAGACGAAGAATACCTGTACAAACGGAAAGAACTCGAGCATTTAAGCGGTGATAAATTTAAACATATCCGCTGGCTCATTAACACCTTCAAAAAAGAAAAGAATTATGCCTTTAAAAAATATTCCTTAAAACACCTGAACGGCTGCGCTGACCTCCTGTTTAAATGGCTTTCAGAAAAAAGAGAAAAAGCTGCAAACGACAATGAGAGCTTTTTGCTTAAGAACGTTGACAAAGCCCATAAAAGGGCCTTTATGAATTTTGAGGCCCTTGGCCTGGAAGGCAGGGTTCTATATTCCAACGATAAGCTCGTGGCCTATACTTTCGGCGTCCCGCTCGGAAAAAATACTTTCTGCGTAATGTTCGAAGTCGCCGACCATGAAGTTAAAGGGGCCTCGCAATATATTTTTATGAAAATGGCCGGAGAGTTTTCCCGTTACAAATATTTTAACACCATGGGCGATGAAGGCATAGAATCCCTGAGAGCAAACAAAATGCACTACCACCCGCTGAAGACGATCCCGGAGTTTATAGCATATTCAAAGGGGAAGTAAGATCACAAGGTCCGCGTGGTCTATAAGGTCACAAAGTCTATAAAGTCCATAAGGTCTAAAAATCATTGCTGGATATTAACATTAATGAACGCATAATGCAAAACAAATCTCTTTCGTTTTCGGCTTTTTTTAATTAAGTACTACCCTAATGTAAGACCTTATAGACCTTACGAACTTTATGGACATTTCATATATCTCTTTCTTATGCAACCTGCATTCTTTTCTTTGAATGAACCAACTTTTCAATCTCTTGTTTTGCTTTTTGGCTCAACGGGACAGCTTCTACCCGTATTGTGTACCCGATAAATAAAAGAATTTTCTCCAAAGTTGCAATATTGCTGAATTCACCGCTTTCTACCTTGGAAATATGTTGTTGTGTAACACCGGCCCTTTTGGCCAAAGCACTTTGGTTGAGTTTGTGCTTTATCCGGTAGGCAATTATGTGCTTCACAACCTCGTATTTTTGTTCCTGAAGCTGATATAGTTCTTTAAAATACGGATCTTTTAGGCTTTCTTTTAGATGATCATCAACGCTAACTGTTCTCATTCTATTTATCTCCTTAATATCCGGCTAAAAATGTCTTTCTTCTTTCGATGGCAATCTTTTTTTCATTTTTCGGCGTTTTATCTGTTTTTTTTACAAAACCATTTGTAAATATCACGCTGGCTTGGTGAAAGAAAAAATACAGAACCCTGATAGCGCCTTCTTTCCCTGTAAATCTTAATTCAAATATACTATCCCCTATATACTTTGCATGCGGCTTTGGCAGCCTATAGCCGAAATCTTCGAGTAACTTCTTAACAAAGAAAAACTTATTCTGAGTTGAAATATCCAAGGAATCAATAAATTCCTTGGCCGGAACCTTTTTTGACTCTGTCAAATAATAATAACTCTTAATAGCACCCAAGATAACTATCCTTTTCCAATGTAATTATACAACCAAATGGTTGTATTGTCAAGCCTTGACAATAATAATAAATTTTGAAAAATTTAAAGATATTAGCAGCTATTTGGACTAACACTATAACCGCATTACATCTACCTGTGGTACCGGCACAGGCGCTCAATAAATTGAGCAACTACAAACAACTAAATAAATACCACCTTAAGGTATGACCTTAGACTTTACTAACCTTTTGAAAAGATTCCACTGATTGCAAATCTTTTTGATTCCATTGATCAAACAAAACAATATCCTGCAACGATTTTAGACCTTACGAACTTTATTAACTATTTTATATCTTTTCTATCGGTTTTACTGCTTGGCCATTCGGGATCTTCGCCGAATTAACCACCGGCTTTGCCCATTTTACGGCATTTACCAGGACTTTTTGGATATTTTTATCATGGTAGGTGGGATGGGTTTCATGGCCGGGCCGGAAGTAGAATATCTTGCCTTTACCCCTGATGTAACAGCAACCGCTCCTGAAAACCTCACCGCCCTTGAACCAGCTCACAAAAACCAGGGCCTGGGGATACGGGATATCAAAGAACTCCCCGTACATTTCTTCATGCGGAAGTTCGAAGTATTCCGGCAAACCTTCGGATATAGGATGGCCGGGATGGGTGACCCATAATCTTTCCTTTTCCCCGGCCTCCCTCCAGGTAAGTATGCAGGAGGTGCCCATGAGTTTTTTGAATATCTTTGAAAAGTGCCCGGAATGAAGTACAACAAGGCCCATGCCCAGGAGGACATGCTTATGCACCCGGTCCACTATATCGTCTTTAACCTCACCGTGCGCCATATGCCCCCACCAGATAAGGACATCTGTATTTTTTAAAACTTCTTCCGTAAGCCCGTGTTCCGGCTCCGCCAGGGTCGCGGTCTTAGCGGTTATCCCCTTGTCCTTATTGAGTGCCGCCGCAATCACCGCGTGCATCCCCTTGGGATAGATTTTCTTTATCTTGGGATTTATCAACTCGTGCTTGAATTCATTCCAGACGGTAACTTTTATTTTAGGCATAATCTCTCCCCCTGTAAAGAAGTACAGCCGGCTGACAGCTAACGGATGTACGGAAGTACAGCAGTAACTTTTTGCTCCAACTGTCCGCTGTTTATCGTCTGCCGTACTTCTGTTCTTCTGTTCCTCTGTTCCTCTGTTCCTCTGTACTTCTGTACTTCTGTTCTTCCGTACTTCTGTTCTTCTGTTCTTCTGCTTTTACCAGGAGAATAGAATCTCTCCCGAAACCGGGCCGGTTTCCAGGTAGAGCCCGTCAATTCCGTCAACTTTTTTTGGCGTCTTAAAATCTCCGACCAGATAAGGGAAAGCCGGATCAGACAGAACCGCAACCTGTTTTTCCGTGCCGGCAACAGGGAAAAACCGGACAATAGCATCTTTCAGTCCGGTAACCAGCAGGCGCCTGGTGATGCCGAAATGTATCGCCGGTAGCTCACGGCATTCGGCCTTAGAGACTTCGGCCTGCTGTATGAAAACGCGGCATTCATGATGCCAGGCGGGCGGCAGAAGATAACGCGCGCCGGCTTTACTTATCATCGCGTGAGCGCCGGTAAAGAGCGGGGCTCCGTGCGGTGTATTCAGGCTGATAGCGGTCACATCAGCAGGATTATATCCGCTGAAGAAATATCCGTTACGCGAGCGCGATACGGTATGCAGGGGCGTACGTTGTGCGATATTTGTTTTTTTGTGCCGGATGCCGGGGCCGCCCATTTCAGCCGTCATCAGGCGCACCATTAATTCGGCAGGAAAATACTTTGCCGCGGAAAGCGGTAAAGGCAGAGGCCCACCCATACGGGTTTCATCACAGGTCACAGATCCGCGAAGCCAGCCGAGTTTTCCGCCCTTCCACGCCGGTTGTTCCGCCAGCACGGCAAGGGCGTAAGACTGCGAGCCAAGCTTTGCAGCAGCAAAATTCCGCAAATGCCCGGAAGTACCGGAGGAAAGCGCCAGCGGGCCGCCGGAAATTATCGCCGGATGATGAAGCACTGTCCCGTAATTCAAGCCATCGGCTTCCGCCCAGGAGGCCTCTAACGTTATAGTAAGATCGCCCTCAACTTTCGGCGCCGGGGCCAGGCCAAGCAGCTCTAAAAGTTCCCTATCCTTGGGAGCAATAGGCCCGTAAAAAACAACCCGTCCGCCGTTATTTACCTGTTTAAGCAGGGCGGCCCGAAGCGGGCTTCTTTGGTCCGGAACCGGTGTAATAAGAATAGAGCCGGTAAATTTTTTCGGGTCCGCGGCCGCCGCTTTAAGGCAGTTGCCGGAGCTGATAACAGTATTTATAGGGGCGCCGTTATTTATTGCCCCGCGTATATACCAGTCCCCAAAATAAACTTCCTCCAAACGCAGATTTTTGCCAAAAACTTTCTCATGATATTCTGCGAACGGATAGACCCAGACCAGCGGGCCTGCCTGATCAGGGGCGTTTTCACGGGCCCGGAGTATATGCGAGGTCACATCCGCAGGGACCTGGGCGGGCAGCTCTCCTTTTGAGTCATCCACCGAAAGAAAAGCCAGGGTATCCGGTGTTTCAACCGTACCCTGCCCGTTCAGCCGGCCTATTGAAAGCGGCATATAGATATCGTGAGGAAAACGCTGATAGCGGTCAAGCCAGGGGCTGTTCATCCACCACGGGTCGTGAGTATAAAAACGGAAAGGAAATCCTTTCCCGGGAAGTTCGGCAATATGCGACATCCAGCCGGCAAATTCCAGGCCAAAATCGGCGTCGAGCGCGGCCCAGGGCGAGTTGACCGGCGGGTCAAGCGGGCCAAACTTATATATTTCCTGAAGGGGAACACCGTCTGAGGCCATATCAACACCCGAGGTCAGGTTGGTCCCGCGCGTGCGTACCAGCAGGCGGGGACATTCCGCCCGGAAATCACGCCAGAAACGGAGTATGCCCTCCTTTGACGGGGCCACTGCTTCGGGCTTAAATTTATAGCCGTCAAAAACTGCTCCGTTTAAACCCCAGGTTTCCATTCCAAAACCAAAACCGTTGGAGAACCAGATAAAATCCAGTCCAAGATCACGGTTAAAAACGCCAAGCTGGCGGCCAAAAAAAGTCCCGAGTGAAGTTTTATCCGGAATACCTTTGGGAAAGCCGGCATAGGCCACGGTATCTCCATTTAATACAGCGGCACACCCGAGAAAAGTCTTCCCGTACAAAGCACCACCCAGGCAGATCTCACGGTGCCGTTCGTATTTAAAGGGTGACTTGGCAAATTCCGGACCCGGATCAAAAGTGTTTCCTACTTTTACCGGGCGCTCCAGTATCCGTTGACCTTCCCGTTTCAGGTCTTCTACCAGCCCTTTTAGCCAGCCATAGGTCAAAACCGCGGGATTTTCACGGTAAATATAAGGCCTTCTATGCAGGCCCAAACCCTTTGGATCCAGAGAATCCCCGTGCGCACCTATTCCCTGCGTGTCCTTCTCATCGGCGATACCGCCCTTTTTTTTGAGTTCCTGCGAATGACTCCAGCGGTTTGCACCGCCGAGATAACGGGCCCACTCAAGCTCGGTATTCATATCACCGCGGTAATCAAGTATCTCGGAACCGTCGGCCGTCCAAAGCATCACATGCACTTCCTCAGCATATTCACAAAGGGGCAGCCACTGCCTGAACATTTTACGGCAGACCGCAAGGCGGGTCTCCGCCGTGTTATCGAAGAAAGGTTTTAAACTGAGCTCCAGAGAAACAACGCGAAATTTTTTCGGATCCGGAACAAATGTCATTAACAGCCCCCTTTTATATCGATTCCACTTCCGCCAGTTATATACGGCGGATCTTTCGACGAGATTGCAAAGCCTTTGGATTCCGCTTCCGCCACAAAGCGTTGGCGGATTTCGCTACTCCGCTTAAGATTCCTTACTAGATTTTTTTCATTTTTTCATTTACCGTTTGCCGCTACCAAATTAATTCCGACCAGAATTATTTAATTCGCGAGTTAAAAGTTTAAACGATTGGAATCTCATACAACCGGTACTTCTTATATAAGAAGCCGCCGATATCACTGTCGAATTTATTGATAAGATCGTTGTCTTCAAGGTTCCAGCTCATTTCACACCACTCGTACCTGCCGTTCGCGCGGATAGCCGTTTCATAGAAGATCTCCGCTACCAGCCCGGTCTGCCTGTATTCTTTCAAGCAGCCTCCGATCAAAGACCTGCAGCCCTTTATTTTTGGTTTATACCAGAGGAACTTAAGCAACCCTATCAGTCCCATACCCATCATACCCTCGGCACCGCTCAAATGTTTCAGTACTTCATTCAAGTTAGGAAGAGTTATGGCTATGCCGGCGGGTTTATTGCCTTCCTTGGTCTCGGCAATAATTACAACGTTGGGATCCATGAATTGGAGCATGCCCTCGGCCGCGCAATCCATTTCCGCGTCGGTCATCGGGACAAAGCCCCAGTTTTTCTCCCAGGCCTGATTGTAAACATCTTTTATGATCTGGACATCCCTTTCTTTATTCTTAATATCAAAACATCTTAATTTGAACTGGGAAGTCTTTTTTATTCGCTCCATCATCCTCTCTATTCTCTCGGGTACCCCGGTATATTTGCTCTTAAGGAGAGCGTAAAGGTCTTTTGCTTTTTTCATCCCGTAGTCCTCGGAAAGTTTGAGATAATATTTAGGATTGTAAGGCATCATGATAACAGGTTCAAATTTGAATCCTTCCAATAAAAAGCCGTACTCGTCATTTGAAGATGGCGACGCCGGCCCCCTCATATATATAGCACCCTGTTCCTTTAACCAGGCCTTGGCCGCGTCAAAAAGCGCTCTCGAAACCTCTGTATCATTAACACACTCAAAATAACCGAAGAAACCGGCTTTTTCTTCATGTATTTTATTATGCATCTCATCGGTTATAGCCGCGATACGGCCGGCAAGTTTATTATCTTTATAGGCCAGAAAAAGTCTTCTTTTGGCATGCTGCCAGAAAGGATATTTATTCACATCCAGCATTTTTCTGTATTCACTCTTAAGATTGGGTATCCAGTAGGGATTGTCCTTGTAGATCATCCAGGGAAGGTCTATGAATTCTTTCATTTCACTGTCTTTTTCGACTTCCTTTATCAAAACGGCCATTTTTCCTCCTCACAAAGAACGATTTCACTGATAGCAAATCTTTTGATTCCACTGAACAATTAATATTGTATTTATATCACTACTGTCTCTTATTGTCAAAGGTTTAAGTGAACAGCGGAAATTCCTCATCTTGGAAAATTTTTGTAGTTGCCTCATTTATGAGGCCAAAAATGCTTGATAAATCAAGCAACTACAGTTCTAATATCCTCTGCTTCTATCTTTTTGAGGAATTTTTAAGTAAGCAGGGCAAATAACTTGCGCTGATATGGCCTATGTTATATAATAAGAGCGGTCAGTTCTTGTAACAGGAGAAAAATATGAAAAAATATCTTTTACTGGCGTTTTTTTTCACAATTCCGGCCCGCTTTTTTTCCGACGTGTCGCTTTCCGGGATCTTTTCGGACAACATGGTCCTCCAGCAGGGGAAAGAGCTTAATATTTGGGGCTTTGCCGGAGAAAACGAAGCCGTAACCGTAAGTTTTCTTGACAGCAAGGCAACCGTAACGGCTAAAGACGGAACCTGGGCGGTCAAACTGCCGCCGGTCAAAGCCGGCGGGCCCTTTACTTTGAAGATCTCGGGAAAAAACACTATTGAGTTAAAAAATGTCCTGGTCGGCGAAGTCTGGTTTTGCAGCGGCCAGTCAAACATGGGTGTTACTCTTTCCGGTTCGGCCGAAGCCGCTGATCTAATAAAAATAGAAAATCCTATGATAAGATTTTATAAATCACCTTCAGCTTTAAAAGCTGAAGCTATTGCCAAACCCCTGGAAAAAGCCGGTTCCGGCTGGGTACTGTGCACCGAGTCCGGAGCAAAAAGTTTTTCCGCAGTGGCTTATTATTTCGGCGCGGAACTTCAAAAAGAATTAAAGGTCCCGGTGGGCCTGATCCTGAGCTTTTACAGCGGCTCCCCCGTAGAATCCTGGCTGAGCGCCGAGGCACTCGGACTTTCCAACGATCCCGGCCTGAATGAACTTTATGAAAAGAACCCCGGGGAATATCTAAAAAAGGCAGAGGAGCTAAAACAAAAAGTGCAGGCCGCAAGAAAACAGCTCGCGGGCAAGCCCAAGAAAAAAGGCGAAGCTTCTTCCTGGACTCCAAGCATCCTCTATAACAGCATGGTAAGCCCTCTCATCCCCTACACGCTGCAGGGCGTTATCTGGTACCAGGGCGAATCCAACGGCTCGAAAGCTTATGACTACCGTGTAAAATTTCCGGAACTTATCAGAAGCTGGCGCAGGGACTGGGGCCAGGGTGACTTTCCTTTTCTTTTTGTCCAGCTTGCTCCCTGGGAGATAACCACAGATCTGGCCTATGGCGGTATAGGCACCTGGCCGGAACTCAGAGATTCCCAGCTTTTTACCTTAAAGACCGTAAAAAACACAGCTATGGCGGTAACTGTCGACGCCGGAGACAGAACAAACATCCACCCGACAAGAAAAAAACCGGTTGGGGAGAGGCTGGCTCTCGCGGCAAAAGCCCTCGCTTATGGAAAGGCCGTGGAATATATGGGCCCGGTCTATGATAAAATCGACATAAAAGGCGGTAAAGCTGTAATTAGTTTTACTCATACAGGCAGCGGATTAGAAGCCAAAGACGGGGCCTTAAAGGGTTTTAGCATTGCCGGTTCAAATAAGAATTTTGTGCCCGCAACCGCAGAAATAGTGGAAAATACCGTAGTGGTAAGCAGTCCTGAGGTAACAAGCCCTGTCGCTGTCAGGTATGGCTGGAATGATTATCCTGAAGTCAATCTGTGGAACAAAGACGGCCTGCCGGCGGGCCCTTTTAGAACGGATAATTTTACACTGACCACACAAAAATAAAAACCCAAGGGAGTTAAAGTTCCTTGTGTTTTCTAGTTTCGATATTTAGGTAGATTATAAGTAGCGGCGTATTTTTTCAATCTTAAATTTTCATAAGAATATAATATCTCTTCAATAATTAGGCACGGCCACTCTTATGTAGACAGAAGTTAATATCAAAGATTATCCATCTTTTTGTTTCTCTGTGTTTCATTGTTTCTAATTACTTTAATATCTTTATTGAAAATAAGGAAAATAAGTCCATAGGGAAATGTGAATAATATCAATGCAATATATCCTAAAATCTTTTTACTTTTACGAAAATACTTAAATACTAACCACAATATAATAAAATATATGGGAAGCAATATCACAAGATCACTTAATATTAAAGAGTCAAAATGTTTAATAAAAAAGTATATTACAAAGAGAATACAATATAGTATTAATAAATTGCGAATCTCGTTAAATGTTAGAGTTTCATCTATATTCTTACCAAGTGCCTTATCTTCTGCTTCGTTCCCCATTTTATCTCCTATCGCAAAAATTCATTCTGGTGATTATTTTTTCGAGAAATAGTTAGTCATTATTTATGAATCTATATTTATTATTCCAAGTATATATGCCATTGTCAAACTCAATAATTATATGTTCCTGCATCAAGTTGATTAAATGTTCTTGACTAATAGGATTGCGTTCTAAAGTACCTATTGACCCCGAATTGTTAAGCTTCAAGTTTACATCAGCATATGCTTTGAACCTTACCCAGTTTAGTGGACTACTTGAATAGTTAATAATAGTCTTTTTCTGTCAGTCGACACATCACTTACTCAGGACCTCTTTAACAACAGATAATAGAACATTTAGTTCATAGGGTTTCTGAATAAAGGCATAACCTGAGTCCTTTATAATTTCTGATTGAGACTTTTCATCCATATATCCACTAGAGAAAATTACCTTTAAGCCGGGTTTTGCAGAGAGAAGCTCTTTAACAAGTTCAAGACCGTTTCTATCAGGAAGTACTATATCGCTAAAAACAATATCAAAGCGATGTTTTTCTCGGTTAAAAACTTCAATAGCTCCCAGGGCACTTCCCGACGAGAACACAGTATACCCATTATTGGTTAAGAGGGCTTGTAGCAATTCCCTTATGCTCGGCTCATCCTCAACAATAAGTATTCTTTCTCCCTTTCCTTTTAGGCACTTAACATCAATATTCTTATCTTTTAAGGCGGTTTTGGTTTCTGAAGTAGCCGGCAAGTAAATACTAAATGTGGATCCTTTGCCAGGTTCACTATTAATGTTTATCCGTCCTTTATGCTGATTGACAATACCATAGACCACTGAAAGCCCAAGCCCAGTCCCTTTCCCTACACCCTTTGTAGTAAAAAAAGGTTCAAATATGTGCTTAATAATATCTTTTGACATTCCAATTCCAGTATCCTGCACAGAGAATTTAACAAAATTTCCCGGCAAGTCTCCAGGGATATTTGACAAAATTTCGTCCCCAGATGTTACATTTTCTGTTTCTATTTTAATTTCACCACCGCTGGGCATAGCATCACGAGCATTTACGACTAAATTCAATAATATTTGCTCTAACTTTACTTTATCGCCTTTGATATTCCATAAGCCGTTCTGCAACTTCTTTTCTATTTTAATATCTTCACCAATAATGCGTGACAACATTTTAAAGATATTTTTCACAATATCGTTCATGTTTAAATTAATAACAATCATAGGCTGTTGCCTGCTAAAAAGCAGCATTTGCTCTGTTAGTGCAGCAGCCCTGTCAACTGCTATTGAAACTTGATCGAGAGCATCTACGGCAGAACTTTCTTTGCCCATTTTTCTCTGTGCAATATAGATATTCCCTTTAATAACAGTTAGCAGGTTATTAAAATCATGTGCAATTCCTCCCGCAAGATTGCCTATAGATTCCATTTTTTGAGATTGAAGGAGCTGCTTTTCAATATTCTTTTGTTCTGTAATATCTTGAAATACGCCCTGTATTACTTTCCTACCGTTTAGATCTATTATTGTTGCAGACATATGAACATGGACATTGGTCCCATCTTTCTTTAAGATCAATGCTTCAGAAAATAATACATTTCCTTGTTTAACATGGCTTAAAAATTGTTTCTGATAATATTCAGATTGTTCCTTTGGATGTAGCTCAGCCCTATTCATCCCTACAAGTTCCTTTCTTTCCCTGCCAAACAGTGTTTCTGCGTTTATATTTGCATCAAGGATTTCTCCGGTTTCCGTATCAGCAACAATGATTGCGCTATGGATATTTTCAAATAATACTCTATATTTTGCTTCTGAATCTTTCAATTTTTGTATAGAATTTATTAGGTCTTCTCCAGTTTTTTCTAATTGTGTATTGGTCGCTCTTAGTTGCTGTCCGCCTGCCGCTAATTGCTGGTTTGCCGCTCTTAGCTGTTGTCCGCCTGCCGCTAATTGCTGGTTTGCCGCTCTTAGCTGTTGTCCGCCTGCCGCTAATTGCTGGTTTGCCGCTCTTAGCTGTTGTCCGCCTGCCGCTAATTGCTGGTTTGCCGCAAATTCCTTTTCTTCGCTGTTTAATAAAGCCCCATATATTCTATTAATTACATCTTCTGCATTTCTTACTATTGTTATATTTTCAAGGACAAGTAGAATGGTTTTCTCTTCGGTGATTCTATTTGTTATTTCTCTTGCATTCAACATAAATATTTGTTTTCTTGAATCAATAAACTCATATTCTATTTGATAATCTTTTATTGTGTTTTTCTTGGGTAATATCTCTTTCAATAGAATCAAAAGCGAAGGAATATTCCACTTTCCACAATTAATTTCATAGAGCAGTTTTCCTTCTGCATCCTTTTTGTTAAGCCCAAATGTATTGCAAAAAGACGGATTGGCTAACTTCACTTTTAATTCTTTGTCTAACACCAAAAAAGGCTCTCTAATTATCTCGGTGATGGATTTAGAATAGACATTTGATTGTTCCAAGTGTTTCAAGCTAATATTTAGTCTGTCTTTCATAATATCTAACGGTACTTGTTCGGAAAGAATCTTTTCCAGCCTAAAATATTCCCCTCCGATAAAATCTTCTTCGCCGGGTTTATTAAGTATTTTATCTCCGCTTTCACCTTCACTAAAATATGTAATCCCGCTAAAAACATCCAATGTCAATGTTCGTCTTTTACTGCCTCCAACTGCTTCTGCTTTAATATCTATTCCTTTATTTTTCAAAACTTCAGAGACTGAATAAATATTATTTTTTCCAGTTTCGCCTCCCCCCCCCCCCCAGCCATTTTAGCACCACCGGCAATACATACAATCATCGAAGTTACATCGGCTCCTAAAGAACTCATCTCATTACATAAGGCATCAATAGCATTAAAGGCATATTTTGTTTTTATTGCCTCCTGTTCTGGCGCTTTCCCGGGAAGCAACACATGAGCCAATCCACCTACTTTGTTTTTTAAGTCAATCGCTGCAACAGCAACGCAAGAGCCCAGAACGCTGGACTTCAATATCTCACTCTTTATCTCAGTCTTTCCACTAACTTTTACTTCACCTGTCTGAACAATGACTGTTGTTTTAGTACTTTCGATGTTAATTTTCATTTTGCCTCACTGGAAAGCAGCAGTATAGCCTGACCTTCCTCTGTTTGATAGAGTTTAGCATAAGCAATAAGTATCCTGTTTTTCAGGTATATTACTTATGCTATCTCAAATTAATCGCATCCTGTTGAATACGATCTCAATTATGCATACCAGCATAATTTTTGGAAAAGTCTTTCGCTAAAAAGCATTAGTTCTATTGCATTTAATTTCTTTGTTTCTTCTCAAAATATTCCGCCTCAAACTCTTCAGGAGTCTTATACCCATTTGTCGAGTGTAATCGCTCCCGGTTAAACGTTACTTCAAAATACTCAAAAGTCTTTACCTTAGCCTTTGTTCTGGTTTCAAATTTCTCGTCAAAAACCAGCTCTCTCTTGTAAAATCCTATAGTGCTTTCAGAAACTGCATTGTCAAACGGATCGCCTTTTCGGCTCATGCTCATTGTTAATTGATTCTCTCTCACTATTTCTTGATGCGTGTCCGCTGCATATGTTGAGCCACGGTCAGTATGGTAAATTAGCCCAGGACCCGGCCTACGACGGTCTATTGCCTGTTTAAGAGCCGCATTAGCCAAGTCTGAGTCAATATGTTCCGACATGGCCAAACCTACTACTTTTCTTGCGTATAGGTCAATCACGATAGAAACATAAAGCCAGCCTTCATTGGTCCAGACATAAGTAATATCCCCGACCCAAATCTCATTTGGCATTACTGCAACGAAATGCTGCTTTAAAATATTCTCTGCTACCGGATAATCATGTTTAGAATTCGTTGTTGCCTTGTATTTTTTAGCATACTTGCAACGAATTCCTGTTTCTCTCATAAGCCTAACGACACGGTTCTTTCCGCATTCTATTCCGGCTTTCCTAAGCGCCTTAAATATTTTAGGACTTCCAGCATTCTTTTTGCTTTTTTCATGGAAGACCCTTATTTCAAAAATGAGCTTTTCGTTTTCCAACGAACGCTTACTTGGCTTTCTGCTTTTCCAGGCGTAATATCCGCTCTTTGAGACATGTATCAGTCGGCATACTCTCGTTACGCCATAATACTCATTATACCTTACAAATTGGTATCTGTCTGTCTTTTCTCCGAGAATATGCCGATTCAGACTGTGTCGCAATTAAATTAGTTGCATGATATAATATGGCATATTCACTCCAAAGGAGCAAGCCATGTATCGCACTGGTGACAGAAATCAAACAACTTTAATGCCTCCAAGCG
>CAITEH010000040.1 GCA_903891415.1 Candidatus Firestoneibacteriota bacterium | reverse complement strand
GCCATAAACCATGTATTTCAGTTAAATAATAATTGAGCGGGTAATAGCGAGTGGTATATGCCCTGTACCCGACCGTGTACCCGAGGTTTTTTCGAGTGGTACATGGGAGTGGTTCGGGGCATTTTTTAGTAAAATAAAATCGGCTCAGGTATATGGCCGGCCATAAACCATGTATTTCAGTTAAATAATAATTGAGCGGGTAATAGCGAGTGGTATATGCCCTGTACCCGACCGTGTACCCGAGGTTTTTTCGAGTGGTACATGGGAGTGGTTCGGGGCAGAAACTCCATAATGTATCTTTAGTCAAGCTTATAAGGGGAAAAGCGATGCTTCAAAAAAATAATCCGGAAAATAAATTCTTTTTTGTTTATGTGCTTTTAAGTCTTCGGGATAATAAGCTCTATATAGGATCTACTGAAAATCTTGAACAACGCTACTATCAGCACCAGCATGGCTCTAATGCCTCAACCAGGTCCAGGCGGCCGCTTAAACTGATCTATTTCGAAGGTCATTTGTCAGAAGCAGACGCAAAAAGAAGAGAATCATATTTTAAGACAACCAAAGGAAAAGTAACACTCAAGAATGTGTTAAAAAAAAGTTTTCTTGAAAGCTTTCGCTAAAACGTGAGACTTTAACAGTAGTAGGATTTTCAACATTAACTTTACGCAGGACTTTACGCAAGCTGTGCGGAAATAAAAATAAGGTATCCTTTGAAAATGGTTTCTTCCTATAAATGGGAGTGGGGGCGGGTATGGATGTGGCTCAGGTTATTATTTAATAGAAATTCTTTGTCTTGCAGGATCTCTTCCGGGGTACCGCTCCTTATTATACGCTTGTCTTCGCCCAGAACGTGGACCAGGTCGGCAATTTCGTAGGCCGTATGCAGGTCGTGAGTCGCCGTGATCACGGTTTTTCCCTGTTTATGGTAGGCAATAAGCAGGTCCATAAGTTCTCTTGTGGTCTTGGGGTCGAGCCCGGCGGTAGGTTCATCCAGGATCAGGACTTCCGGGGAAAATATAAGAACAGAAGCCAGCGCGGCTTTTTTCTTTTCGCCGAAGCTTAGCTGGTGCGGCGACCGGTCTAAAAGTTTTTCCAGTTTCAGAAGTTCTGCCACCCGGTCAAGGTTTTTTCTCAGCTCGCCGTCCGGCATCCCGAAATTAAGCGGCCCGAAAACTAGATCCTCCCTGACAGTCGGACAAAAAAGCTGGACTTCCGGGTTTTGAAATACAAAACCGACTCTTTTCCTGAAGGAAATAGAGAAGGCTTCTGGCGCAAAACTTTCTTTATCCGCTTCCTCGCCAAAGATCTTTATACTGCCGTGGTCAGGAAATATAAGCCCGTCTAAGATCTGCAAAAGTGTTGATTTCCCCGAGCCATTTGCGCCTATGAACAGGATCTTCTGGCCGGCGTTTATGCTTAAAGAAATGCTGTTTAGCGCCGGAAATTTTTTCAAATAGGAATATGAAACCTCTTTTAATTCAAAGATAGTGTTCATTTTTCTCCCGGTTTAATTTTCTTCAGGGCCCGGGGTTCACCCGTGTAGCCCCTTGAAAGCATGGCGGTATAAACGTCCTGATTCAACTGATAGGAACGGTACCACAAATGCGCTATATTCCAGGCAACGATCTGTTGACCCTTTTTATAATGTAAAACCCTTCCCACCCTGCTTTTTATAGCCCTGTAGGTGTTCTCGATCATTTCAGTAAACAAGTAAATGTACCTGTAACACATACCGAGTGTAAGCACAAAGATCAAAGGTATCCTGAAGATCCTAAGCCCGCGAAGAAGCTCAGTATGCCTTGTTGTTAAACTAAGCAGAATAACAAAAGAAACAGAGGTGATTATCCTTGAGATAAACACTGTTACACCCAGAACGCCCTGTTTCGTGATTATTAGGCTGCTTCCAAAGAAAGGTGCGATATACAATGGCGCGCCCGGAGAAAAAAAACTAAACAATGCCGGGAAAGCAATAAAGAGGGAGAAGAGCGGCATAAAGACCCATGTTCTTTTCAAAAAACTAACTAATTCTATATTAGAAAGCACTGCTAACAGGACTGCGAAAACATAAAGGCAGCCCAGCAAAGGAATACTCCTGGTAAACATAATACAAAAAATAAATGCGATTATGGCCGGCATTTTTACGCGCACATCTATGTGCTGCAGTAATCCGTTCTTTGAAGCAATATCTTCCGCATAGATCGAGTTTTTGATGAATGAAATAATACCCAGAAGAGATTTCTCAATAAACCTGTTTTTTGTTTGCCGCCCGGCCATTAATCCTTTTTTCCTTTTTTTAGAATTAGCTTACCGTACAATAACACAAGAAAATAAATTATTCCTGCGCCCAGAATTGCGGACACAACATAAGCGAGGCTTGTATATAAGAGGCCTTTTTCTTCCCAGCCTTTAAAAGAATAATCGGGCAGAGGAGCATTCCAGAGCTCAGCGAGTTTTTCAAACCCTTTGGGAACATACCCTGCAAGTTTAGCTATTTCTTCCTTGCTCCATTCACCCCAGGCTGCTCCGGCCTTAAAATGCTCGGGAAGCAATATTCCAAGCGGTGTCAGTAGTATCAAAATTCCTAATCCCAGCCAGAGCCTTTTTATAAGTTTCATGGTCACGCCTCCCTGTTCAAAAGCTCCAGGTCTTTCTTTTGCAGGTATTTAACGACCAGAGCGGTGACTATCAATTCTATCCAGCCAAATACCAGAAGATGCCCGGACAGCATCGCGGTTAGGGCAGCTTTTAAACCGTACGGGCAATAGAGGGCCTGGCCTTCCGCGGTGTGATGAAGAAGAGGCTGCAAGCCAAATTCTACTCCTGCAAAAAAAGCCGCAATGTTTATGGCCAAATACCCGGCCATACCGGCGGCCATTACCCTTTTATTGGAACCTGGCGCAGAATTACCGCTGAACAATTTATATAAATAATATCCGGCAAATGGTAAAATAAAGGCCATATTGAAACAATTTGCGCCTATTGCAGTAATACCGCCGTCCCCGAATAAAAGCGCCTGAATAACCAGCGCAACAGTTATTGCAATACAGGCGGCCCAGGGCCCGATCAGTATGGCCACCAAAACTCCGCCGACTGCGTGGCCGGTAGTCCCGCCGGGGATAGGAATATTGAACATCATTATTACAAAACTAAAGGCAGCGCCGACGGCCAAAAGCGGGACTTGAGCCGCCTTTAAAGTTTTCTTTACAACACGGGAGGCCTTGAGCCAGACCGGCAGCATGGCCGCGTAAAAAGCTCCGCAGGTTAAAGGCCCTAAATAACCGTCAGGTATGTGCATTTTTCCTCCCTGTATTTAAAAGCAAGAACTCTTCCCTTAGAATGCTTTAGCTTATAAAGCCGCATGATCATAATATTGAACAAAGGTAGCACTCTCTATTAGTTATGTCAACCGGATAATTTCCGAATTGTTCTTATTTTTTATAGAAAAATCCCCGGTTTTTTGCTAAGATATATTTAATTACGCTCAAAAGGTAATTTCTGCTGCGGGCGGGCATATTCATACCGGGAGGGGAAAAGTTAAAAAGAAATGGGGATAATCGTACAGAAATTCGGGGGCAGTTCGGTTGCCACGCCGGAAAATATGAGGGCAGTAGCGAAAAGAATAGTCAAATGCAAGGATGACGGAAACCGGGTAGTGGTGGTAGTGTCCGCGCCCGGGGATGAAACTGACGAGCTTATTGACCTGGCACACAAGATAACAGACGCTCCGGATGAGCGGGAAATGGACGTGTTGCTTGCCACCGGGGAACAAAAATCAATAGCGCTCATGGCCATAGCGCTTAAATCGCTGGGCTGCGACGCCATTTCCTTTACCGGGCCTCAGGTCGGCATAGTCACGGATGATGTCCATGGCAAGGCGCGTATCGTGAAGATAGGCGGAGAAAAAATAATAAAAGCCCTGAACCTCGACAAGGTCGTGATCGTCGCGGGTTTTCAGGGTATGGATGAAGACGAAGATATTACGACCCTGGGCCGGGGCGGCTCCGACCTTACGGCGGTCGCGATAGCGTCCGCGCTTTCCGCCAAGGTCTGCGAACTCTATAAAGACGTTGACGGGATACTTACGACCAACCCAAAGGTGGTGCCGGAAGCGAGGCTAATAAAAAATATCTCCTATGAGGAGATGCTCGAAATGGCCTCTGCCGGGGCGCAGGTCGTGAACGCGCGTTCCATTGAATACGCGCAAAGATACGATGTGCCGGTAAGAGTAAGGCCCACCTTCAATGAAGGCCTGGGGACAATGATAAGCATGGAGGCGAAGGAAATGGAAAAGTTATTTGTCAGCGGCGTTACTTACAGCAAGGATGAGGCAAAAGTCACGGTTTACGGGGTCCCCGACAAACCGGGCAACGCCGGCGCTATTTTCCGCACCATCGCGGATGAGAATATTAATGTTGATATGATAGTCCAGGACGTAAGCGAGGACGGGATCACCAATATCTCCTTTACCGTGGGCACCGCTGAACTGAAGAAATCGCTTTCCGCGGTCGAGAAGGTAAAATCCCGGCTGGGCGTAAAGAATATAATGATAGACGAGGGTATTGCCAAGGTCTCCGTGATAGGCGTCGGCATGCGGAGCCATGCGGGTGTGGCGGCTATGATGTTCGAAGCGCTCGCGGAAAGAGGCATCAATGTGGAGATGATCTCCACCTCGGAAATAAAAATATCCGTGGTCATTGATAAAGCCAAGACCGAAGACGCGGTAAGGTCACTGCACAAGAAATTTAATCTGGATAAGGTGTAAGAAAATAAAAGGTTCCGGGTGCTGGGGACTGGGCGTTAGAGATAAAAAAATAATCACCCGCCATTTGAGAGCAAAGGGCGAGGTGATAGGCCGGTAGAGGACCCTGTAAGTTTTGACCGGCCTATCAGGAGTTCAAGATGAAAAAAATAATTCTTTATGATACGACTTTAAGGGATGGGGCGCAGGGCGAGGGTGTTACTTTCTCTGTGGATGAAAAATTAAAGATCGCCAAAAAACTTGATGAAGTTGGTATTGAATATATTGAAGGCGGCTGGCCGGGCGCGAACCCCAAAGACGCGGAATTCTTTCAGAAACTTAAAGAACTTAAGCTTAAAAACTCGAAAAGCGTGGCTTTTGGCAGTACCCGGAGGGCCAAGAACGCCGCTAAGGACGACGAAAACCTGAAAGCCATTGTTAAAACAGGGGCGTACGGCGCTGCTATTTTCGGGAAAACCTGGGACCTGCATGTGGTTGACGCGCTCAGGATACCGCTGGAAGAGAACCTGAAATTGATCTTTGATTCCGTGCAATACCTGAAGGCGAATAAACTCAAGGTTTTCTATGATGCCGAGCATTTCTTTGACGGGTATAAAGCCAATATGGAATATGCCCTGAAGACCCTGCGGGCCGCGGAAGACGCCGGCGCCGATTACCTCGTGCTTTGCGATACCAACGGGGGGTGTGTCACGTCCGAGATCATTGAAATTATTGAAGATGTTAAAAGACACGTGAAGATCCCGCTGGGTATCCACACGCATAATGATTCTGATATGGCCAACGCCAATACTGTCGTGGCGGTCCAGGCCGGAGCCGTTATGGTCCAGGGGACCGTAAATGGTTTCGGCGAGCGCTGCGGGAATGCCAATCTCTGTACGGTGATCCCCAACCTCCAGGTCAAGCTGGGCTATGACTGCCTGCCGCCGGCCAAAATAAAAGAACTGACTTCTCTTTCTATTTTTGTCGCGGAGGTTGCCAATGTGAAACTTCCGGACAATATGCCTTTTGTGGGTTTTTCCGCTTTTGCCCACAAAGGCGGTATCCATGTAGACGCGGTCAAAAAAAATCCCAGGACCTATGAACATATGCAGCCGGATATCGTGGGGAACAAAAGAAGGGTTTTGATCTCCGATCAATCAGGGATCAGCAACGTGCTCTACAAGGCCGTTGAGCTGAATGTCGAACTGGGGAAGGATAACCCGGCGACCAAGGAACTTCTTAAAAACCTTAAAGAGCTGGAAAACCGGGGCTACAATTTTGAAGATGCCGAGGCCTCTTTCGAGCTCCTTATGAAAAAAACCTTAAAAACACACCGGACTTTTTTCGCGCTGGAAGGTTTCCGGGTCATCGTGGAGAACAAGGCGGACAAGCTGGTCTCGGAAGCCACCATTAAGCTCACTGTAAAAGGGGTCTCCGAGCATACCGCCTCGGAGGGTAACGGCCCGGTGGACGCGCTTAATAACGCGCTTAGAAAAGCGCTCAACAGGTTCTATCCGTCCCTGGAACAGGTGCATCTTAGGGACTATAAGGTCAGGATAATTAATCCGCAGGCGGCAACGGAAGCTATCTGCCGTGTTACCATCGAATCAACTGACGGCAAAAATATCTGGAGCACCGTGGGGGTTTCTTCGAACCTTATCGAGGCGAGCTGGTTCGCCCTGGTGGACAGTATTGAATACAAACTGTTGAAAGACGGTGTGAAGTAATGAAGCTTTGCGCGGGCAAAAGGGCTCTGTTACCGGGAGCCCTTTTTTTATTATTACTGCTCGCGGGCTGCGGCCCTTTTTACCGGACTGTTGTGGTACTGGTGCCAGCGGGCAACGGGGATTATGAGATAGATTCCGAACTGGGCGCCTGCAAAATAGAAAAGGCCGGGGTTAAAGTGGCGCTCTCTTTCCCAAAAAGGAAAGACCTGGAAACCGCGGCTGCTTACCCCGAATGGAATCCTTACCTTAACCGTGAAAAAATATTTTACACCGTATTTAAGCTGAAAGTGGAAAACGCAAGGCAGGAAAAGATCTCTATTGATATTGCAAAAGCCGTCCTGCTTGACGGGCTCGGCGGCCAGGAAAACGCCCTTACCTCAGAGTATTTTAAGAATGTTTACCCGGCAAGCACCCTGGTCCAGCCGAGGGGTTTTAGAGGGTTTGAGCCCGAGGTAGTCTACACGGAGGATTATTACAGGTATAACGCAGTTGAAAAAACAATTTTCAAGAACCGGGAACTTTATCCGGGAGTAAAAATGGAAGGGTACCTGGTCTTTAATACCGCAAGAAGAGAAGCCGGCAATCTTACGGTAGTTGTCCCCGGAATAAAATTACTGGACGGAAAAAATAATGAAGCGGGAAATACCGGGGATATCAGATTTAAATTCACCCAGAATGTAAGCGTAATAGAAGGCGCCGGTAAATAAGGCACAAATATAGCTGACAGTTTAGCTGGCATTGCGAGGAATACGGCGTTAGCCGTGATTACATGACGAAGCAAACCAATAATATATCCTCCACATAACTTTAACGAAGAAAAATTGTAGATTAGGGAGAAATTATGGCGGTACGCGAGCTTTCAAAACGGTATGAGCCCAAAGAAGTTGAAAAAAAATGGTACGATATCTGGCTCTCCAAAGGTTATTTTACTGCCGATGCGCAGGATGAAAAAAAGCCGGTCTATTCTCTTGTTATCCCTCCGCCCAACGTGACCGGGGCCCTGCATATGGGCCATGCCTTGAACAATACCATCCAGGACGCGCTCTCGCGTTTTAAAAGAATGCAGGGTTTTAATGTCTTATGGCTCCCGGGTACGGACCACGCGGGTATTGCCACGCAAAATGTCGTGGAAAAAGAACTGCGCAGGGAAGGCAAGACCAGGCATGACCTGGGCCGGGAAGCTTTTGAGAAAAGGGTCTGGGAGTGGAAAAATAAATACGGCAGTACCATAATAAACCAGCTTAAGACCATGGGTTGTTCCTGCGACTGGACCCGGGAAAGGTTTACCATGGATGAGGGCCTTTCCAACGCGGTTAAGACCGTTTTTGTCACTCTCTACCGCGAAGGGCTTATCTACCGGGGCAATTACATTGTTAACTGGTGCCCCAGATGCCACACGGCGCTTTCCGATATAGAGGTGGAACATAAAGAAACGCAGGGCCATTTCTGGTACATAAAGTATCCCGTAAAAGGAGAACCGGGCGCCCGCATTACCGTGGCGACCACCCGGCCCGAAACAATGCTCGGAGATACTGCGGTAGCCGTAAATCCCGGGGATGCGAGATGGAACAAATTTATCGGCCGCACGCTCCTGCTTCCTCTCATGAACAGGGAGCTCAAGGTCATCGGTGATGAAAGCGTGGACATGGAAATGGGCACCGGCGCGGTAAAAGTGACTCCCGCGCATGATCCTAATGATTTTGCCCTGGGGAAAAAACACAACCTGGAAGAAATAAATATTATGGACGTTTCGGCGGTACTTAACGAAAATGCAGGAAAATACAAGGGTAAGGACAGATTTGCAGCCCGGAAGGAAATTGTTGCCGAACTGGAAGCTCTGGGCCTGCTGGAAAAAGTTGACGAGCTCACCCACTCCGTGGGGTATTGTTCCAGATGCGAGACCGTGGTCGAGCCGATAGTTTCCCTGCAGTGGTTCGTAAAAATGAAGCCGCTGGCGGAACCCGCTATCAAAGCGGTCAAGCAAGGAGAGGTCAGATTTATTCCCGGGCACTGGGAGGAGACCTATTATCAATGGATGGAAAATATCCGGGACTGGTGCATAAGCCGCCAGCTCTGGTGGGGGCACCGCCTTCCGGTCTGGTATTGTAAGGCCTGCAAGGAAGTTATCGTGGACTTTGCGGCTCCGGACAAATGCCCGGCTTGCGGCGGGGAAGTGGAACAGGATCCGGATGTCCTTGATACCTGGTTTTCTTCGGCGCTCTGGCCTTTTTCCACCATGGGCTGGCCTGAGGAAACACCCGAACTTAAAAAATTCTACCCTACTTCAGTCCTTTCCACGGCCTTTGATATAATCTTTTTCTGGGTGGCCAGAATGCTCATGCTGGGGATAAAATTCCGCGGCGCGGCTCCTTTTAAGGATGTTTATATCCACGCGCTTATCCGCGACGCCGAAGGCAAGAAGATGAGCAAGTCCAGCGGCAATGTCATAGATCCCCTGGCGGTGCTGGAAAAATACGGTACCGATGCGTTGAGATTTTCCCTGGCCATTCAAGCGGCGCAGGGCAGGGATATCACCCTTTCCGATGAACGTTTTGAGGGCTACCGGAATTTCGCGAACAAGCTCTGGAATGCTTCGCGCTTTGTACTTATGAACCTGGAAGGCTTCGATCCGTCCGTGATAAAACCGGAAAAACTGCAATTGACCCTGGCGGACCGGTGGCTGCTCTCAAAATTTAACCGCCTGGTGGAAGAGGTTACCCGGGACCTGGAGGCCTACAATTTTGACCGGGCCTCGCACGCGCTTTACGAGTTCACGTGGCGCGAGTTTTGCGACTGGTATATAGAGCTGGCCAAGCCGAGATTGAATCCAAAAAACCTTGAAGCCGCGCAAAGCACGCCCGAGAAACATTCAGCCCGGGAAACGGCCCAGTTCCTGCTTTCTGACACGCTGGAAAAGATCCTGCGCCTCCTGCATCCCCTGATGCCCTTTATTACCGAGGAGATCTGGCAGTCTCTGCCGCACGAAGGCGAGTCCATAATGACGGCAAAATGGCCCGAGGCCGCCCGTGACGAGATCAAGAAAGATTTTGAAGAGGAAATGGAACTTATAAAATCCATAATTGCCTCCATAAGGAACGCAAGGAGCGAGGGGAAGGTCAACCCGGGAGCCAGGGTGAACGTAAACATAAGGACGCAGGACGAAAAATATATTCTTTCCATAAAAAATAATATGCATTATATCACGGACCTGGCCAAAGTGGGGACGCTCCTGGCGGGGCCGGGGGCCGCGAAACCGGAGCTTGCGGTAACTGCGGTCTTGCCAAGACTTGAAATATTTGTTATATTGGAAGGGCTTATTGACCTGGGCAAAGAAAAAGAGCGTCTTGCCGGGGAAATTGAAAAAATGACCGTCGAGATCGCGAAAGCCAAAGTCAAGCTTTCCAATGAGGCCTTTCTCGCGCGGGCTCCCGTGGAAGTTATTGCGGGTGAAAAGAAAAAACAGCAGGAATATATAGAGAAGAAACAAAAACTAGAAGAAAATCTTAAAAGGATAGCAAAATGAATACCAGGAATTTGATCAGGACCGCGCTTGCCGAAGACGTGGGCAGCGGGGATATTACCACCGATACCATAGTGCCGGAAGGCCTTAAAGTAAAAGCCCGGATAGTTGCCGGGGAAACCGGTGTGGTCTGCGGCCTGCCCCTGGCCAGAGAGGTTTTTACCGTCTTTGATCCCGAAATGGAAGTTAAGATCCTCTTAAACGAAGGGGACAAAATTAAAAAGGGCACCGTGCTCCTAAAACTCAAGGGGTCCGCAAGGACGGTACTCACCTGCGAGCGCCTGGCGCTTAACCTGCTCCAGATGCTGTCGGGTATCGCCACTCTTACCAGCCAGTACGCGAAAAAGACCCGGCGCTACGGAGTTACCCTGCTCGATACCAGAAAGACCACGCCGGGGCTCAGAGATATTGAAAAATACGCGGTTACCGTAGGCGGCGGGCAGAACCACCGGGCCGGGCTCTATGACGGGACCCTTATCAAGGATAATCACATCAAAATAGCCGGTTCCATAGCCAACGCGGTGAACGCGGTAAAGGTAAAATATCCCGGCGAGCTTATTGAAGTGGAAGCGCAGAACCTTAAGGAAGTCGAAGAGGCCCTGGCTGCAAATATAGACGTCATCATGCTGGACAATATGAGCATTAAGGATATGAAAAAAGCGGTCCGGCTGGTCAATAAAAGCTGCCGGCTGGAAATTTCCGGAGGAGTTAATCTTAAGACCGTTGAAAAATTCGCGAAACTGGGAGTGGATTACATCTCCGTAGGCGCGCTGACACATTCCGCAAAGAGTCTGGACCTGTCGCTAGATATAATGTAACCAAGCGCGTTTTAAAGTTTGTAAGGTCTAAGAATCGTTGAAGGATATTTTTTTAATCAGTGGAATCCGAAAGTTTTTTAATCAGTGGAATCGTTTTCCAATGGAGGAAGACTTATGAAGTGGGAAGTTGAAGTCTGGTATAAAGCCGGAGTAACCGACGCGGCCGGAGATTCTGTTATGAAAGGAATAAAGGACCTGGGCATAAGCGGCGCAGTTTCCGTCAAAGCCGGGCAGGTCTATATTATTGAAGGGAAACTGGATAAGAAACAGATAGAAAAGATCTGTTCCGGACTGCTTGCCAACGGCATCGTGCAGTTCTACAAGATCAAGAAAGCCTGAAAAAATGAAAAACGTAAAAATTATAGGAATACTTAAAGCCAGTGACAAAAAACTGCTTGCTATAAGCAAAAGCGGGCTCCTCTCCCTGACCCTCGCGGAGATGAAAGCCGTCAAGAATTATTTTAAGAAGGAAAAGAGGGATCCCACCGATGTCGAGCTGGAAACTATCGCCCAGACCTGGAGCGAGCATTGCAAGCATAAAACCTTCCGGGGGATCATCAACTACAACGGGAAAAAGATAGATAACCTGCTGAAACAGACGGTCATTAAAGCCACCAACAAAATAAATAAAAGCTGGTGTGTTTCTGTTTTTACCGATAACGCGGGCATAATAAAATTTGACGAGAAGAACTGCGTTGCCTTTAAGGTGGAAACGCACAACCATCCCTCGGCTATTGAACCGTACGGCGGCGCGGGCACGGGAATAGGCGGGGTAATAAGGGATATTCTGGGGGTCGGGCTCGGAGCGAAGCCGGTCCTGAACACCGATGTGTTTTGTTTCGGGCCGCTTGATTATCCGGAAGAAAAAATGCTCGAAGGCACCCTGCATCCGAAACGTATCTTTAAAGGGGTGGTTTCCGGCGTCCGGGATTACGGCAACAGGATGGGGATCCCCACCGCCAACGGCGCGGTGATCTTTGAAGAGGGTTACACCTGCAATCCTCTGGTTTATTGCGGTACCGTGGGGCTCATGCCGGCCGGCGCCTGCTTTAAAAAAGTCAGGAAGGGAGATATTATTGTTTCTCTGGGCGGCAGGACCGGGCGCGACGGGATCCACGGCGCGACTTTTTCCTCTATAGCCCTGGATAAGGACACGGAAGTAAGCGCGGTGCAGATAGGCAATCCCATAATGGAAAAAAAAGTACAGGACGCTCTCCTTCAGGCCCGGGACCTCGGGCTTTATAACGCAATAACCGACTGCGGGGCCGGAGGTTATTCTTCCGCGGTAGGTGAAATGGCTGAGGAAACCGGCGCCCGGGTGTATCTGGACCGGGTCCCGCTCAAATACCCGGGTTTGACCCCCTGGGAGATCTGGGTTTCTGAAGCCCAGGAGAGAATGGTCTTCGCGGTACCTCCGGAAAAACTTTCCGAAATAATGAAGATCTTCGCAAGAGAGAATGCCGAGGCCGTGGTGATCGGGGAGTTTTCCGGCACCGGGCGGCTGGAGCTTTTCTACGGCCGGGAAAGGCTGGCGGACCTGGATATGAAATTTATCCATGACGGCGGCCCGAGATTTAAGCTCAACGCCTCCTGGAAAGAAAAGAAACTGCCCGAGCCGGATTTTCCCTGCCCTCTAGACCTGGGCCCGGCTCTGGAAAAAATACTTTCTGACCCGTCCGTTGCCAGCAAGGAATGGATCATCAGGCAGTACGACCATGAGGTTCAGGGCGGTTCCGTAATAAAACCCCTGCAGGGCGCGGAGAATGACGGGCCCGGGGATGCGGCGGTGGCCCGGCCGGTGCTTACCTCGCTTAAAGGCGTGGCCGTGGCCAACGGGATAAATCCCCGGTACGGTATGATAGACCCTTACTGGATGGCGGCTTCCAACATAGATGAAGCGGTAAGAAATATAATAGCCGTGGGCGGAGACCCCGATAAGATCGCGATACTTGATAATTTCTGCTGGGGCAGCCCCGACAAACCGGAAGAGCTTGCCGGGCTGGTCCGGGCTTCAAGGGCCTGCTATGACATAGCCACCGTTTACGGCACGCCGTTTATTTCCGGCAAGGACAGCCTGAATAATGAATACGCGGATGTGAACAGCGGAAAAAAGATAGCGATACCCGGCACGCTTCTGGTTTCCAGTATCTGCGTGCTGGAAGATATAAGGGTTTGCGTTACGATGGACTTTAAAAAAGAAGGCAATTTGGTATATTTAGTAGGCAGGACCTTTGACGAAATGGGGGGTTCCGTTTACCTGAAAAATAACGGGTTTATCGGCAATACCGTGCCGAGGGTAAATGCCGTGAACGCGAAAAAAATATTTAGCCTGATGCATAAAGCCATTAAACAGGGCTTTGTACGGGCCTGCCATGACTGCTCGGACGGCGGGCTGGGCACGGCTTTGGCCGAAATGGCTTTTGCCGGCGGGCTGGGCGCGAATATCTATCTGGACCGGGTACCCGGGGTTGCCGGCCTGGCGCGCGAGGACTATATCCTTTTTTCGGAATCAAATACCCGGTTCCTGGTAGAAGTTGAAAAAAAGAATAGAAAGAAGTTTGAAGCCCTTTTCAGGAAGTTCCCGGCTGCAAATATAGGCATAACTTACGGGGAACGGCTGGTCGTGCACGGCCTGGACGGCAGGGCTGTGGTAAGCGAGGACATTAAAAAACTGAAAGAAGCCTGGCAAAGCCCTCTGCGGGATCCGTAAAGAAAGCGAAGTCTATAAGGTTTTTAAGGCCTGGCAACGTTAAAAGGTATTATTCCAAATATAAACAGCGGTGGAAATTGAGCAAAGGTAAAAATATCTATCCTTAAACCCTTTGCGAAATCCGCCTGGGCGGAAAAATGGCAAAAAAAGTTAAAGTTATAGTTATCCGGACCGCGGGCACGAACTGTGACTACGAAACGGTCAATGCTTTTAAACTTTGCGGCGCGGAAGCGGAACTCGTGCACATAAACCGCCTGCTTGATAAAGAAGTGGAGCTTATGGATTACCGGATACTCGCCCTGCCCGGCGGTTTTTCTTACGGGGATGATGTGGCTTCCGGAAAGATACTGGCTAACGAGATCCAGTACCGGCTCCTGGACGCCGTTTCAAAATTTGTCTCCGCGAAACGGCTCATCATAGGCATATGCAACGGGTTCCAGGTGCTTGTTAAAACCGGCCTCCTGCCCGGCCTGGATGGCATAGATAAAAAAGAATATACGACCCTTTTTAATAATGATTCCGGAAAATTTGAAGACCGGTGGGTGTATCTTAAGAATACTTCCAAAAGGTGCGTCTTTACAAAAGGGACCAAAGAACTTATCTACCTGCCTGTAGCGCACGGTGAAGGAAAATTCCTGACTCTCGATAAAAAGACCCTGGACTACCTCAAGAAAAATGATATGGTGGTCTTCAGATACGTGAATGAAAAAGGGGAAAACGCGGGCTATCCCGCCAATCCCAACGGTTCTGTGGACGCGATCGCCGGTATCTGTAATCCCGGAGGGAATATTCTCGGCCTGATGCCGCATCCGGAAAGATTTGTATCGCGCTATACCCACCCCAGATGGACCCGGGAAAAGCTCCCCGAAGAAGGCGACGGCCTGGCACTCTTCAGAAATGCCGTGGAATTTGCCGGCAAGAATCTCTGATGCGCCTCAAGCTTATTGCCTGTGAAGTATTTTTCAGGGAAGCCGTCCACTTCGCGGGCCGGACCCAAAATATCGTTGACGCGGAATTCCTTGAAAAAGGGCTCCACGAAAGATCCGACCAGCTGCGTGCCAAGCTTCAGGAAAGAATAGACGCGGCAAAAAAGACCGAAAAATACCCCTATGAAGCTGTCCTCCTAGCTTACGGGCTTTGCGGTAATTCCGCCGAGGGGCTCAAAGCCGGGGAACTTCCCGTGGTAATAGCGCGCGTGCATGACTGCGCGGGCTTCCTGCTCGGTTCAAATAAGCGGTTCCTGCAGTATTTCAAGGATAATCTAAGCCGGCCCTTTACTTCCGCGGGCTATATGGAGCGGGGTGATTCCATGTACCGGGAAGGCGAAAATATGAAACTTTACGGCACCCGGGGCACTTACGAAGAATTTGTAAAAATGTACGGCGAAGAGAACGCGAAATTCATTATGGAATCCTTAAGCCCCCAAAAGCATAACGATACAATAGTTTATATTGAAACGGAAATGACAAAACATCTGGGTTTTGACCAAAAAACGAAAGAATATGCGGAAAAGGAAAAGCTGAAATACCTTGAATATAAAGCCGATCTCGGGCTTATGCAGGACCTGATCAACGGGGAATGGGAGGATAAGGAGCGTTTTCTGGTAGTAAAACCCGGGGAAACAATAAAAGCCTGTTACGATGACTTAGTCATAAAAGCTGTCTGACCGCACCCGCCAAAGCCGCAGCCACGCGCATCCAGAAATTCCTCGTCTTGGACAATTTTTGTAGTTGCCTCATTTATGAGGCCAAAAATGCTTGATGAATCAAGCAACTACAGTTCTAATATCTTTTGCTTCTATCTTCTTGAGGAATTTCTGACGCGCATCTTTACATCCCGGAGCTTTTATTATATAATGATAACATGAATAATTATAATTTCTATATTATAACTATCCTTACGGTCCTTGCCGGCTTTAGCTTCGTTATTTTCGCCTTCCGTAAAAAAGGGCGCAATAAGATCGTTCAGGCCTCAAATTCCGGGAACGGTTCCGGGGAAACGCCGGTCTCAGAAATATCCGGGATAGGCAGGGATTTTGTCTTAATGGTCGGCAAAGGCATGGCCAAAGAAAGGCTGCCGCTTGCTTCCCTCCGGGAACTGAGCAAAGAGGTCGCTTCGACCCTTACCCTGCAGGACCTGTTGAACCTTATCGTAAATGTTACTTCCCGGCTTCTGGATACCCGGGTTTGCTCGCTTATGCTGCTCCATCCTGAAAAGAAAGAACTTCGCATTCTGTCCGCGAAAGGCCTTTCCGAAAATATTGTAAAAAATACGGTGCT
>CAITEH010000039.1 GCA_903891415.1 Candidatus Firestoneibacteriota bacterium | reverse complement strand
GCCGGGAGATAATGTAGCGATGGAAGTGGAGTTGATCACGCCTATCGCAATGGAAAAAGAATTAAGATTCGCTATCAGGGAGGGCGGCCACACCGTTGGTGCAGGCGTCGTTTCTGAGATCTTAGAATAAAGGACAGCTGAATATCCGGGGTTTCAGCACGAAACCCCGGATATATTATTGTGCCGGACCTCAAACCCCGCACTAGTCCACAAAAGAGAATTTAAGGATAAAACTATGTTAGAGACCGTACTATTGATCTGCCCGGATTGCAAGAGAAAGAATTACGCGACCGCAAAAAATAAAAAGAAAAATCCTGATAAATTGGAATTGCGTAAATATTGCAAGTGGTGCAAGAAACACACGCTTCATAAAGAAACAAAGGCGTAAACGCGTAATCAAAATAGGCCTGTAGCTCCAACTGGCTAGAGCAGTGGTCTCCAAAACCGCGTGTTGCAGGTTCAAATCCTGCCAGGCCTGCTTAAAAGCTTAAAAGGAGAAGAATGTTTAAAAAAATCGGCGATTTTTTTAGAGAAGTAAGAGTTGAGGCCACCAAAGTTTCCTGGCCGGGCCGGGAAGAGATCATCGGCTCTACTGTCGTAGTCATTTCGGTAGTTATTATTCTCTCTGTATTTACGGGAGTCACGGATCTATTTATTAGCCAACTGCTTGAGTTTTTACTGATAAGGAAATAGCATGGAAAAAAAATGGTATATAGTTACGACTTACTCCGGTTGTGAAGAAAAAGTAAAAGCAAATCTTGAAGAAAGAAAAAAGACAACCGCGATCCCTGACAGCATTTCACAGATATTGATACCCAAAGAAGAAGTTGTTGAAATAAAAGCGGGAAAGAAAAAAACCGTTTCCAAGAAATTTTATCCAGGTTATATACTGGTTGAAATGGATTTTTCCGATGATACCTGGACGATAGTAAGAAATACCCCTAAAGTTACCGGGTTTGTCAGAGCAGGAAATAAACCTCTCGTGCTCTCCGAAGAACAGTTAAATATAATCCTGGGCCAGATGAAAGGCGATATTCCGATACCAAAACATGTCGTGGAGTATGAAAAAGGCCAGCTGGTAAGAGTAGTTACTGACGGGCCTTTCTCCAACGTTTCCGGCGTGATAGAAGAAATATATCCGGAAAGAATGAAAGTAAAAGTAATGGTGGAGATGTTTAACCGTCCCACCCTTGTTGAAGTTGATTTTTCACATATTGAAAAATTGTAATTTTTAAAATAGACTGTTACGCACAGCGTGAGTATTTATCCCCTGGATACCGCGCAACGCTTCAAAGGGGAAGAAAAGAATAAGGAGTTGTTATGCCACCAAAAAAAATTGCAGCTTTAGTTAAGTTGCAGGTCACAGCGGGAAAAGCAAATCCTGCTCCGCCGGTAGGCCCGGCATTGGGTCAGCACGGGGTCAACATAATGGATTTCTGCAAGCAGTTCAACGCCAAGACCTCAGATCCAAAGCAGGAAGGTTTGATCATACCGGTAGTGATCACTGTGTATTCTGACAGAAGTTTCACTTTCATTATGAAAACACCGCCTGCTTCCGTGCTTATTAAAAGAGCTATTGGACTTGCAAAAGGTTCCGGAACTCCCAATAAGACCAAAGTCGGAAAGATCACAAAAGCCCAGGTAAGAGAAATTGCCGCATTGAAGATGGAGGACCTTAACACCACTAAACTTGATTCTGCAGTAAGAATGGTGGAAGGTACCGCCAGAAACATGGGCATAGATGTGACGGAGTAGGGGGAAAAATGGGAAAAAGAATAACAGAGCTGTCAAAAAAAGTGGATTCAGCCAAAAAATACGCCCTCTCTGACGCGGTTAAACTGGTGAAAGAACTGGCAAAAGCAAAATTTGACGAAACGGTTTCTCTCACTATTAAGCTTGGGGTTGATGTTAAACAAACCAACCAGGCCGTTAGGAGCAGTGTTGTACTGCCGCATGGCACCGGCAAAGTACCAAGAGTCCTGGTGTTTGCAAAAGGTGAAAAAGAGAAAGAGGCAAGAGATGCGAAAGCGGATTTTGTCGGCGCGGAAGACCTTATTGAGAAAGTTCTTGCCGGCTGGCGTGATTTTGATGTTGTCATTGCCACGCCTGACATGATGAGAGATATAAGCAAGCTTGGTAAGGTACTGGGGCCTTCAGGGCTTATGCCAAATCCTAAATCCGGTACAGTTACCAATGACCTGGCAAGAAGCGTAAAAGAGGCAAAAACCGGCAAAATAGAGTTCAAAACTGATGCCGGGGGCGTTATTCACTCGGTAATAGGCAAAGCTTCGTTTGATGCCCAGAAGATTCTGGACAATTCCAACGCTCTTTTAGAAGCGGTAATAAAAGCAAGGCCGCAGGGTGTAAAGGGTGTTTTTGTTCAGAAAGTGGTTTTACATACTACGATGAGTCCGGCTATCAACATAGACACAAAGTCGTACTTAAGCGTATCGGAGGGCTAAAATGAGCGACAATAAATTAAAAAAGGCGGAAGAGGTAAAGGCGCTTGTTGAGAAATTTAAAAAAGCAAAGGGAATAGTCTTTACCAATTTTACCGGTCTGACAGTAGAGGATACTACAGATTTCAGAAAAAAAGTCTCAAAGAGCGGAATGGAATATAAGGTTATTAAAAATAACATTATATTGAGAGCGCTCAAAGAGCTGAAACTGGAGGATATTCTAAAATTTATCGACGGCCCTACCGGGGTGGTCGTAAACTATGAGGATCCGGTCCTTACGGCAAAACTGGTAAGCGATTTTTCCAAGGCTCATGAAAACCTGAAAATAAGAGCGGGCGTTATTGAAGGTAATCCTGTGATCACTTCACAGCTTATGGTAATAGCCGGCCTCCCGGGTAAAGATATTTTACTTGGCAAGGTTGTCGGTGGAATGAAAGCACCGCTTTACAAACTGGTTTATGTGCTTAATGCCAATGTTCAGAAAGTAGTCGGCACGCTTGACGCGATCAAAAAACAAAAAGAAACGGTTAAACAATAAAAAATTCACAGGAGGATATTATGGCAAATTCAACAAAAGAAGAAATACTGGAAGGAATATCTAAAATGTCGGTTCTTGAGCTTGTTGAGCTTATCAAGAGCATGGAAGAACGTTTTGGTGTCACCGCAGCGGCTCCGGTAGCGGCAGCCTCAGCGGCGGCTCCGGCGGCAGCGGCAGCGGAAGCCCAGTCTAGCTTTACGGTGGTGCTGACTTCCGCCGGCGCAAGCAAGATCCCGGTCATAAAAGTTGTCAGAGAAGTTACCGGACTTGGCTTGAAGGAAGCGAAGGATCTGGTTGACGGCGCGCCGAAGACCATAAAAGAAGGGCTTTCCAAGGAAGAAGCGGAAAAACTTAAAGCAAAATTTGAAGGCAGCGGAGCTACGATAGATCTTAAGTAACGGCTAAAAAATTGCGGGTTCGTCCAGGACGGACCCGCATAATTTCCTGAATATGGCAGTGAAAACCGCAATTTCAACTAGAATGTAAAGGCGGGGTTTGTTTTTCCGGAGGAAAAATGGAAGAGTTTGATAGATTAGGGAAGCGTAAAAGAAAAGATTTCTCCAAGCTCCCAAAAATATTGGAGTTGCCCAATTTAATCGAGGTACAGAAAACTTCATATTTAAATTTCCTGCAAAAAGATGTTGCTCCCTTAAAAAGGAAGAATTTCGGGCTGCAGTGTGTTTTTAATGAGATCTTTCCTATAACTTCCAATAAAGAACATATAAAATTAGAATTTATCAGTTATACCCTGGGCGAGCCGAAATATCCGGTTGCTGAATGCAAAGAAAGAGCAATGACTTATGGCGCGCCTCTTAAATTTACCGTTAGAATGCTGGTCTATGATATAGAAGCGGCTAAAGGTAAGGTGAAAGAGATAAAAGAACAGGAAATCTATGTGTGTGAAATTCCTTTGATGACCGAAAACGGTACATTTATTATTAACGGCTCCGAGCGGGTGATAGTTTCTCAATTACACCGGTCACCCGGCGTTTCTTTTGACGAACAGGAAGATAAGTTATTTTCTCCTTTTGGCAAACTGTATACCGCGAAAATTGTTCCTTACCGGGGTTCCTGGCTGGAATTTGAATTCGATTCCAATGAGATCTTATACGCAAGGATAGATAAAAAGAGGAAATTTTTTGCGACCATAATGCTCCGGGCGCTGGGCTACCTTACTAACGAGGATATACTGAAACTATTTTACAAGACTTTAGAGGTAAGCGTAAAAGACAAAGAAAAAATAATAAATAAAAAACTTGCCAAAGATGTCGAAATAAAAGGTGAAGCTGTTCTCGCGGGCCGGACCATTGATGAAGAACTCTATGAGAACCTGGTCGGGAATGATAAAAAGAAGGTGGAAATAGTCGATCCTGCCGATATTAATGACAAAATAAATCTTATTCCGACTTTGCTGAAAGATAATGTCAGCCCGAGTAAAGAAGTCGCGATCATGGAAATTTACAAGAAAATGCGTCCCGGGCAGCCGGTTACGCTTGAAACCGCAAAAGTATTTTTTGATAATATGTTCTTTAATCCCAAACGGTATGATCTTGGGAAAGTCGGCAGATATAAAATAAACAAGAAGCTCTACCCGGAAAAAGATGTGCCCGACTACAGGCTTGAAGAACGGGTCCTGAAAAATGAAGATATCAAAAGAACCCTGAGTTATTTGCTCAATTTAAGCAACGGGGTGGGCGAGAAAGATGATATTGACCATTTTGGGAACAGAAGAGTAAGAGCGGTCGGCGAACTGGTGGAGAATCAATTCAGGATAGGTTTAGTCCGCATGGAAAGATTCATCAGGGAAAAAATGTCCATGGTGGATACCGAAGTGGCTATGCCTTCTGATATTGTTAACACAAAGCCTATTTTCTCCGCGCTCAGGGAATTTTTTGGCACCAACCAGCTTTCACAATTCATGGACCAGACCAACCCGCTGGCGGAACTAACACATAAACGAAGATTATCGGCGCTTGGCCCCGGAGGGCTTGACAGAGACCGTGCCGGTTTTGAAGTCCGGGACGTCCACTATACGCATTATGGCCGTATGTGCCCGATTGAAACTCCGGAAGGCCCTAATATAGGTCTTATTGCCTCGCTTTCAACATTCGCGAGAATAAATGAACTCGGGTTTATTGAAACACCCTATAGAAAAGTTGACCGCGGTGTGGTCACGGAAAAAATTGACTATCTTGCCGCCGATGAAGAAGATAAATATACGATAGCGCAGGCGAACGCGCAGGTTGACGAAAAAAACCGCTTGTCGGAAAAAACACTTGTCGCAAGGAATAAAGGTGATTTTCCGATGGTCGAACCAGATAAGATAGATTATATTGATGTTTCACCAATGCAGCTCGTTTCTATTTCCACGGCGCTTATTCCATTTTTAGAGCATGATGACGCGAACAGGGCTCTTATGGGTTCAAACATGCAGCGTCAATCCGTACCGCTTGTAAAATCAGAAGCCCCTATAATTGGAACAGGTATTGAATATAAGGTCGCTTATGATTCAGAAGTAATGATCCTGGCAAAAAACGCGGGTATGGTTGAGTATGTTGACGCAAAAAGGATAGAGATCTATAATGACGAAGGCAAACTGGATATCTATACCCTGGTAAAATATAAAAGATCCAATCAGGATACCTATATAAACCAGCGGCCGATAGTAAGAAAAAACCAGAAGATCTCCAAGGGGCAGGTTATCGCGGACGGCCCCTGCACCGAAAGAGGAGAACTTGCCTTAGGCCAGAATGTGATGGTGGCCTTAATGCCGTGGCGCGGCTATAATTTTGAAGACGCTATCGTCCTTAGCGAAAACCTGCTCAAGGAAGACAAATTTTCTTCGATACATATTGAGGAATTCTCTATTGAAGCAAGAGATACAAAACTTGGCGAAGAGGAAATAACCGGCGATATTCCTAATGTCAGTGAAGAAGCCTTATGTAATTTGGATGAAAACGGGATTGTCCGGATAGGCGCCGAAGTAAATCCGGGCGACATTCTCGTCGGAAAAGTTACTCCCAAAGGTGAGTCGGAAAGTACACCTGAGGAAAAATTGTTGAGAGCTATTTTCGGCGAAAAAGCCAAAGACGTTAAGAACGCCTCGCTCAAAGTCCCTCCGGGTGCCTCCGGTATCGTTGTTGATATAAAAATATTTTCCAGAAAAGAATCAACGACAAAACTTAAGGGCAAGGAAAATAGAAAACTTATTTCCAAAGAGCATGAAAAGCGCAAGGATGAAATAAATGAAGAAAAAGACAAGGAAATAAGCGCGATAAAGAAAAACTTTAAAGACAAAAAAGTCGTTGAAGAAAAGGTACGGATAGAGAAGGAAAAAGCAAAGGTCCGCCTGGAAGAGCTTGAATACATCATGAACAGAGAATTAGCCAATATGGATGAAGGGGATAATCTTCCTCCGGGCGTGATCAAGCTTGTTAAGGTGTATATCGCAAAGAAGAGAAAAATAGAAGTAGGCGATAAAATGGCCGGGCGTCATGGAAATAAAGGTATTATCGCAAAGATCGTTCCGCAGGAAGATATGCCTTACCTGCCTGATGGCAGGCCCGTGGATATAGTACTTAATCCTCTTGGTGTTCCGGGGCGTATGAATGTCGGACAGGTCCTGGAAGCTCATCTTGGCTGGGCGGCAAGAGTTATGGGCTATTATGTTTCTACTCCGGTGTTTGATGGAGCTACAGAAATTGAGGTAAAAAAAGCACTTGAAGAAGCCGGTTTACCGGTAAACGGGAAATCCGTTCTTTACGACGGCGTAACCGGCCAGAAATTTGACTCGGAAGTAACTGTCGGGAATATGTATATAATGAAACTTTCCCATCTTGTGGATGATAAAGTCCATGCGAGATCTACCGGACCTTATTCTCTGATAACTCAGCAGCCGCTGGGCGGTAAAGCGCAGTTTGGCGGGCAGAGATTTGGAGAAATGGAGGTTTGGGCGCTTGAAGCCTACGGTGCTGCCAATATACTTCAGGAAATGCTGACCGTAAAGAGCGATGATGTTACCGGCCGTACAAAAGTCTATGAAGCCATTGTAAAAGGCCGGAATACACCGGAGCCCGGCTTGCCGGAATCTTTTAATGTTCTTGTTAAAGAACTTCAGGGCCTTGGCCTTGATGTCAATCTTACGAAAAACCCGAGTACGAAAGAATTGCCTGAAGCAATGAAAAATATTGAGGCGGGTTCGAAGGAGATAATTTTCAAGGAACCGGAAGAGAAAGCTGTAGTAGCAGAGAAAAAGAAAAAGAAATCAAAAAAGTAATTGTCCGGTCCGGTGTTATCCGGAGAGGGCAAGACTTAAGGAGCGTTGCAAGTGGCCAGAGTCAGAGAAGTTATAAAAAATGCAAAGCCGATAGAAGCGGAAGTTGAAAGGAAACAGGACTTTAGTTCTATTTCTATCAAAATTGCTTCTCCGGAAACTATTAGAAAATGGTCGCACGGTGAAGTAAAGAAACCTGAGACCATAAACTACAGGACTTTCAGGCCGGAAAAAGACGGTCTTTTTGACGAAAAAATATTTGGCCCTACTAAAGACTGGGAATGTTATTGCGGTAAATATAAACGGATCAAATACCGGGAAATAGTCTGCGAAAGGTGCGGTGTTCAGGTAACCTCCTCTAAAGTAAGAAGGGAGAGGATGGGGCATATAGAACTGGCCAGCCCGGTAACACACATCTGGTTTTTGAAATCTATTCCTTCCCGTATCGGTATTTTACTGGATATGCCGACAAAAGATCTTGAAAGAGTTATTTATTATGAAAGTTATCTGGTAACTGATCCCGGTACTACCGGGCTGCCCAAAAAACAGCTGCTTTCAGAAGAAAATGTTCAAAAGTGTAAACTGGATTATGGTACTTCCTTTAAGTACAAAATAGGCGCGGAAGCCATAAGAGAACTGTTAAAAGAGATAAATCTGGTAGAACTTTCCAATGAACTCAAAGGGGAGATCAAGAGTACCAATTCTGTCAATAAGAAAAAGGATTACATAAAAAGGCTCCGCATTGTAGAACATTTCAGAAAATCCGGCAACAGGCCTGAATGGATGGTTCTGGACGCGCTTCCGGTAATACCGCCGGATCTAAGGCCGCTGGTCCCTCTGGACGGGAGCCGGTTCGCTTCTTCCGATCTAAATGACTTATATAGAAGGGTTATTAACAGGAATAACAGATTAAAAAGATTAATGGAAGCGAAAGCTCCGGACATCATAATTAATAACGAAAAAAGAATGCTGCAGGAAGGTGTGGATGCCTTATTTGATAATGGCAGGCGCGGCACTCCGGTCAAGAGCAACCGCAACAAACCTCTAAAATCACTTGCTGATATGCTTAAGGGCAAACAGGGGCGGTTTAGACAAAATCTGCTGGGTAAACGTGTTGACTATTCCGGACGTTCTGTTATTGTCGTAGGTCCGGAACTCAAGCTTTACCAGGCCGGTATCCCTAAAAAAATGCTGCTTGAACTTTTTAAACCCTTTATTATCAAAAAACTTGAAGATAAAGGATATGTTCATACCGTAAAAAGTGCCCGGAAAATGGTCGAGAGTGTAAAGCCGGAAGTATGGGAGATACTCGAAGATGTTATTAAGGATCATCCCATAATGCTTAACAGGGCGCCGACACTGCACAGGCAGGGCATTCAGGGTTTTGAAGTTGTTCCTATCGAAGGTTCGGCGATCAGGGTTCATCCCCTGGTTTGCACCGCCTTTAACGCTGACTTTGACGGTGACCAGATGGCTGTGCACGTTCCGTTATCGCCGGAGTCAATACTTGAATGCAGGACGCTGGTACTTTCCACGAATAACGTATTTGCCACCTCAAGCGGCGGTCCGCTTGCGGCGCCGGCCAGAGAAATTGTCGCGGGTATTGCCTATATGACCAAACTTCGTACCGCGGCAAAAGGTGAAGCAAAAACATTTTCAAATTTACAGGAAGCTATCCTGGCCTATGATCTGGGCCAGATAGACCTTCATGCCGTCATAGTTGTGCCCAAAAAAGATTTTGACGGTGATGCTATGACAGAAAGCGAAAACAAACAGGAAGCAGACAGAAAATTAGATGTCTACAGAAAGTCCAGAAAACTTTTTGGAATTGCTAATGAGAAAGAGATCCCGGCCGGTGTGCTGGTTACGTCTGTCGGAAGAATTATTGTTTTCAGATGCCTCCCTAAAGGCATGGATTTTCTTAATAAAGAACTCGAGAAGAAGCGGCTTTCGGACCTGGTCACTCAAAGCTATAAGCAGTGCGGTAACTCCGAAACAGTCGCTCTCCTGGACCGGCTTAAAGACCTGGGTTTTGAATATGCCACCAAATCCGGGTTCACTATCTGCATCGATGATATGCTGGTCCCGACCGAGAAAAAGAAAATAATCGACCATGCTACCCAGGAAGTGGAAAAAATAACTTCTCAGTACGGCAAGGGCGTTATCACGGATATTGAAAGATATAACAAGGTCATTGATATCTGGATGGATGCCACTAATAAAGTTTCTCAGAATATGCGGGATGGCATGAAGAAGGACCGGGAGGGATTTAACCCGATACATCTTATGGTTGAATCCGGGTCCCGCGGTAACATAATGCAGGTTAGGCAGCTGGCGGCGATGAGAGGCCTTATGGCCCGTCCGCAGCAAAAAATTACAGGCGGAAAAGGCGAAATTATCGAGCAGCCTATTAAGTCAAATTTTAGAGAAGGTTTATCGGTAATAGAATATTTCATATCCACTCACGGAGGCCGCAAAGGCCTTGCTGATACCGCGCTTAAAACTTCGGAAGCGGGGTATCTTACCAGGCGTCTTGTTGATGTTGCCCAGGATGTCATCATTAACGAAGATGATTGCGGAACCTTAAGAGGAATAACAATAGGTGCAATAGAAGAAGGCGGAGAAGTTATGGAGCCGCTTAAAGACAGGATAGTCGGGCGTGTTGCCGTGGATAATGTTGTGGATCTTTTAACCGCGGAAACCATTGTAAAAGCCGGTGAAATAATTGACGTTGAAAAATCCGAGAAGATCTCTGAATCGGGTATTGAAAGAATAAGGATACGTTCTGTGCTTACCTGCGAAGCCAAGCGCGGTGTCTGTGCCAAGTGCTATGGCTGGAGTTTGAGTTCAATGCGGATAGTTGAGATCGGTGAAGCTGTGGGCATTATTGCCGCCCAGTCAATAGGCGAACCCGGCACGCAGTTAACCTTGCGTACCTTCCACATCGGCGGTACCGCAAGTAAGATAGCCGGTAAATCCTCGGTTATTACCAAGAACGGAGGCAGGGTTGAGTATTCTAACCTTAAGACGGTTACCACAAAAGATAAAGAGATCCTTGTCCTGAACCGGCAATGTGAAGTTGTTGTTACAAACGAAACGGATAAGACCAGGGAAGTTTATGAAATACCGTTTGGCTCTAAACTTCTTGTTAAAGAAGGGGAGCACGCGCGAAAAGGGCAGGAACTTGTTTCCTGGGATCCTTATAATACGCCGATTTTCTCCGCAATGGACGGTAAGATAGAGTTCGTTGATCTTGATGAAGGTGTAACCTATAAGGAAGAACTTGATAACGCGACAAAAGTTTTGACCCGCGTTGTCATCCCGCACAAGGAAGAAAAAAAACAGCCCTATTTGAGGATCGTCGGCAGCAAGGGTGAAGAGCTGGCAAAATATGCCATACCCGTCGGAGCGCATATACTTGTAAAAGAAAACGAACATATTCAGGCGGGAAGAATAATGGCAAAGATCCCCAAGGATATAGGTAAAACAGGGGATATTACCGGCGGTCTTCCAAGAGTATCAGAATTATTTGAAGCCAGGAAGCCCAAAGAGCACGCCACAATATCCGAAATAGACGGCGCTGTAAAGATCGGTGATATTGAAAAGAGAATGAGAAAGATAATTGTGAAGCACGAGAGCGGTGTTGAAAAAGAATATCTCGTACCCCAGGGTAAGCATATACTTGTAAGTGACGGTGAAAGGGTTACTTCCGGAGATGTTATTACCGCGGGTTCTGTTAACCCCCATGATCTTCTTCAGGTTAAAGGGGAGAGTGCAACCCAGGAATACCTGCTTGAAAAGATCCAGGAAGTCTACCGTCTCCAGGGTGTAAGAGTAAATGATAAGCATATAGAGATCATTGTCAGGCAAATGCTTCGCAGGGTAAGGATCGAAGAACCCGGTGACACGGAATTTCTTGTAGGGCAGGAAACGGACCGCAACACTTTTAAAGAAGAGAATGAAAAAATACTTAAAAAGAAAGGGAAACCGGCGACGGCAAAACCTATTCTATTAGGTATTACAAAAGCTTCACTTTCAACCGAGTCCTTCTTTGCCGCCGCGTCTTTCCAGGAAACTACAAGAGTTCTTACTGATGCCGCAACCTCCGGAAAGATTGATTATTTAAAGGGTTTGAAAGAAAACATTATTATCGGGCGTCTTATCCCGGCCGGTACCGGTTCTTCGGCCTATAAGGGAATAGTGCTTGAAAATGAAAGCGAAAAAGAAGAACAGGCAGCTGCAGAAGAAAAATCCGAACCACAAAAATAAGTGTTGACAGATTTCAGTAAATAGTAGTAAAATAGGCCTTTACCGTAAGCCATAATTATATGCAGGCTGCTTAATAAAGAGCTTGCTAACTAAGGCGGAATGGTATATAGTTTTCCGCTTTTTTTTGTTTAGGTGTTTTGGCGATCTCAAAATACAGCCCTCAGGTATTTATCCGGAGAGGTAATTGTAAGGAGGAAGTAGTTTGTTTACATTCAGTCAACTCATAAAAGGCAAGAGAATTAAAGCAACAAATAAATCAAAATCAATGCAAATGTCTTCATGCCCTCAAAAAAGGGGAGTGTGTCTTCGTGTATATACAACGACTCCCAAAAAACCTAACTCGGCTTTGCGTAAGGTTGCAAAAGTCAGGCTTGTAAACGGCTATGAGATAATTGCGTATATTCCGGGTATCGGACATAACCTTGACGAGCACTCTATTGTTTTGGTAAGAGGCGGCAGGGTTAAAGACCTTCCCGGCGTAAGGTATCATATTATTAGAGGTGCCCTGGATGCTTCCGGGGTGGATAATAGAAAACAGGGAAGATCCAAGTATGGTGTAAAAGCCGGAAAAGGTGAGGCAGCAAAACCAAAAGCAGCAGCAGCTCCTGCGGAAGCGAAATAAGCCGCCACGGACCCATGGTCCGGTGGTAGTTTGTTTTGTTAGGAAACTTATTATAAAGGCCGGACAAAGAAATCACGCTCTGAAGGGCCTGGTGTTGCCGGCCCGCAAAATAAAAATATAAGAGGGGTTTAAGAAATGCCAAGAAAAAAATTAGTAGGAAAGAGAGAAACGAGCCCGGATCCCAGATTTAATGATGTGCTTGTTCAAAAATTGATCAACAGCATAATGAAGCAAGGCAAGAAAAGTATTGCTGAAACAATAGTCTACTCCTCCATTGAAGAAGCAGGTAAGAAAGCTAACGCGAACGGAGTAGAAGTTTTAAAGCAGGGAATGGAAAATATTAAGCCAATGCTTGAAGTAAAACCGAGAAGAGTCGGGGGTGCTACTTATCAGGTCCCTGTGGAAGTTGCCCCGGCAAGGCGTATTGCGCTCGGAATAAAATGGCTTGTTGATGCGGCAAGAGGAAGATCTGAAAAAACAATGATCGCCCGGCTTGTAGGCGAAATCTTGGATTCTTCAAAGAATACAGGGGCAGCTTGCAAGAAAAGAGAAGATGTTCACAAAATGGCAGAAGCTAATAAAGCTTTTGTGCATTTTAGATGGTAGAGAAGGGGATTTAGAGGATGCAAAGAGAATATTCTTTAAGTGATACAAGAAACATAGGTATTATCGCGCATATAGACGCGGGTAAGACTACTACAACGGAAAGAGTCCTCTATTACACCGGTGTTATTCATAAGATCGGCGATATAGATGAAGGTAATACTACTACCGACTATATGATCCAGGAAAAAGAAAGAGGTATTACGATCACCTCTGCGGCAATAAGTACCTCCTGGATGAAAAAACGTATTAATATTATTGATACGCCGGGACATGTTGATTTTACGGCGGAAGTTGAAAGATCTCTGCGCGTGCTTGACGGCGCCGTAGTTGTTTTTGACGCTTGTTCCGGTGTCGAACCGCAATCAGAAACTGTGTGGCGCCAGGCAGACAGATATAATATCCCAAGAATAGCTTTTATGAATAAGATGGACAAGGTTGGCGCTGATTTTTTTATGTCCGTGGATTCAATGAAAGTTAAACTTGGAGCCAAACCTGTTTTAATGCAGGTAGGTATAGGTTCAGAAAACACTTTTATCGGGGTTGTTGATGTCGTAAAGATGAAAGCTCTGGTTTGGCTCGATGAAACTTTAGGCGCAAAATTTGAAGAAAGAGAGATCCCTGCCGACCTGGTTGAAATTTCCAAAAAATGCCGTGAACAGCTGATCGAAGCTTGCGCGGAGTTTGATGAAAATATAATGCATAAATACCTTGAAGGAAAAGAAACTGAAATATCCATTGATGAAATTAGAAAGGCGATAAGGATAGGAACAATTAAATGCGCAATAGTACCGGCTTTTTGCGGTTCTTCTTTTAAGAACAAAGGAGTCCAGCCGGTTCTGGACGCCGTAGTTTATTATCTTCCCGCACCGATAGATATTCCGCCTATAAAGGGGATCAATCCCATAACCAAACTTAACGAAGAAAGAAAAGCCGCGGATGATCAGCCGTTTTCCGCTATTGCCTTCAAGATCCTTTCTGATCCATTTGTAGGAAAACTTACTTTTGTGCGCGTTTACTCCGGTGTGATAAAATCTTCTTCTTACGTCTACAATTCGCTGACCGGTCAAAAAGAAAGGATCGGGCGCCTTGTAAGAATGCATGCCAATAAGAAAGAGGATATTGATATGATCATGGCCGGTGATATTGCGGCCGTTGTTGGTTTAAAAGGCACTACTACAGGTGATACACTTTGCGATGATAATTTCCCTATAGTACTTGAAGCCATGAATTTCCCTGATACCGTTATTTCTGTGGCTATCGAACCCAAAACAAGAGCTGACCAGGATAAAATGGGTATGGCTTTAAACAGGCTTTCTGATGAGGATCCTACCTTTAAGATCAAGACGGACGAAGAAACCGGGCAGACTATTATGTCAGGGATGGGTGAGTTACACCTTGATATTCTTGTAGACCGGATGAAAAGAGAATTCAATGTTGAATGTAATGTCGGTAAACCCCAGGTGGCCTATAAAGAAACTTTAACCAAGAAAGTCAAAGCTGAAGGAAAATATATCAGGCAGACCGGCGGCAAGGGTCAATACGGCCATTGTATCATTGAGATTGAACCTAATGAGAAAGGCAAGGGCTATGAATTTATAAATGAGATCGTGGGCGGCTCTATTCCCAGGGAATTTATTTCTCCCATAGACAAAGGTATTAAAGAAGCCTGCGAGGGCGGTGTTCTTGCCGGATATCCGGTTGTGGATGTTAAAGTTACACTGCTTGACGGCTCTTTCCATGATGTTGACTCTTCAGAAATGGCATTCAAGATCGCCGGCTCAATGGCCTTTAAAGATGGTTTTAAGAGAGCCAGTCCGATCATACTTGAACCTATAATGGACATCGAAGTAACTATCCCCGAGGAATACATGGGAGAAGTTATTGGTAACTTGAATTCCAGGCGCGGCAGGATTGAAAATATGACGCAAAGAGGAAATGCCCGGGCCATCAGAGGTTTCGTTCCGATAGCTAATATGTTCGGCTATGCGACTGATCTGAGATCACTAACGCAGGGCAGGGGCAACTATACTATGCAATTTGCCCATTATGAAGAGCTTCCGAAGAGTATGGCGGAGGAAATTATTGCAAAAGCAAATGGAAAAGCAGTAGCTAAAAAGTAGTTTACGGAGGAAAAGAAAGATGGGTAAGGCAAAGTTTGAGAGGACAAAGCCGCACGTAAATGTAGGGACGATAGGCCACGTAGATCACGGAAAGACGACGTTAACCGCAGCGCTGACAAGTGTAATGTCGCTGAAGAGCGGGAACGCGACAGCAGTGGTTTCGTATGATGAAGTAGCGAAAGCGTCGGCGTCACAGGGAAGAAGGGACGCGTCGAAGATCTTGACGATATCAACCGCCCATGTTGAATACCAGTCAGAAAAGAGACACTACGCGCATATAGACTGTCCGGGACACGCGGATTATATAAAAAATATGATAACCGGAGCAGCACAGATGGACGGAGCAATACTGGTGGTATCGGCAGTAGACGGCCCGATGCCGCAGACGAGGGAACATATATTACTTGCGTATCAGGTAGGGGTGCAGAACATAGTGGTATTTTTGAATAAAGTAGATCTGGTGGATGACAAGGAACTGGTGGACCTGGTGGAAGAGGAAGTACGAGATCTTTTAACAAAGTATAAATATCCCGGGGCCAAGATACCTGTGATAAGGGGCTCGGCGATAAAAGCGATACAGGATCCAAGCGGAGAATGGGGACAAAAGATAGTTGATCTGGTTAATGCGATGGACACCTCGATACCTGAGCCGAAGAGAGAAATAGATAAGCCGTTCCTGCTGGCAGTGGAAGATGTATTTTCTATAACCGGGCGCGGAACAGTCGCGACAGGAAGAATAGAGAGAGGGCGGATAAAAGTAAACGAAGAAGTGGAGATAGTGGGCTTAAAGGACACAAAGAAATCAGTAGTGACCGGCGTGGAAATGTTCAAGAAGCTGATGGACGAAGGAATAGCCGGAGATAATGTCGGAGTATTGCTGAGAGGCATAGAGAAGGACCAGATAGAAAGAGGACAGGTAATAGCGAAGCCGGGGTCAATACCGCCGCACAAGAAGTTCAAAGGGCAGGTATATGTGCTGACAAAAGAAGAGGGCGGCAGGCATACACCGTTCTTCAATAATTACCGGCCGCAGTTCTACTTCAGGACGACAGACGTAACAGGGTCAATAAAACTGCCGGCGGGAGTTGAAATGGTAATGCCGGGAGATAATGTAGCGATGGAAGTGGAGTTGATCACGCCTATCGCAATGGAAAAAGAATTAAGATTCGCTATCAGGGAGGGCGGCCACACCGTTGGTGCAGGCGTCGTTTCTGAGATCTTAGAATAAAGGACAACGGGAAAAAATGGACAAGCAGAAAATAAGAATAAAAATGAAGTCGTATGATCACAGGCTCCTGGATAAATCTGTTGTCGAGGTTGTGAATGTGGCAAAAAGGACCGGAGCAAGGGTTGTGGGTCCAATTCCTCTTCCTACCAAGATCAGCAGGTATACGGTTCTCAGGTCACCGCATGTGGACAAAAAGAGCCGCGAACAATTTGAGATCAGGATACACAAGAGACTTCTTGATATTCTTGACCCGACTCCCAAGACTGTAGATATGCTTGCCAAGCTGGATCTTCCGGCGGGGATAGATGTTGAAATAAAGCTCTGAAACACAGCAAAAAAAAGATAAGCTAAAATTAAGGATGGATCTATGAGCAAAGGAATTTTAGGAAAAAAATTAGGAATGACCCAGATCTTGCATGACGGCAAAGCCGAACCGGTGACCGTTGTTCAGGCAGGGCCGTGTGTTGTGACACAGGTGAAAACAAAGGAAACTGACGGGTACAACGCGATCCAGGTGGGCTTTATTGAAAAGAAAAAAAATATTAATAAGCCAAAAGAAGGGCATTTTAAAAAGGCCAATACCGGCGGAAAAGAATTTCTAAGGGAATTCAGGGTAGAGGATGCTTCCAAGTATCAACTGGGACAAACTCTGACCGCTGAAGTATTTGTTCCCGGAGAGTATGTTAACGTAACCGGGCTTGAAAAAGGCCACGGTTTTCAGGGCGTAGTGAAAAGGCACGGGTTTAAAGGCGGGCCGGGCTCCCATGGTTCAACATTTCACAGAGCTCCGGGCGGTATCGGCGGACGTGTAAGAGTGAAAGGACATATTTGGAAAGGGCGCAGAATGCCGGGCCAGATGGGCGGAAAAACAAAAACGGCCCTTAACCTCAGGATAGTGGTCGTTGATCTTGAAGAGAATATAATATTGGTCCGCGGAGCTGTGCCGGGCGCAAAAAATTCACTGTTAATACTAAGATCATCCAAGAATATTGAAAAACTTATGGGAAGCGATAAACGAAGGAAAGAGGAAGAAATTAAGAGGTTAGCTGCGATCGCTGCCAAGGAAAAAGCAGAGCGGGAAAAGAAAAAAGCGCCTGCAAGACCGGCGGGAGGTAAGAAATAGTGCCTAATTTGAAAGTATTTGATATGAGCGGAAAAGAAGTGGATACTATTTCTTTAAACGAAAACTATTTTGGAATTGTTTCCCGGAAAGACATTGTCAGCGAAGCTGTCTTGAATGAACTTAATAATGAAAGACGCGGCACTGTAAAAGTAAAGACAAGGGGCGAAGTTTCCGGCGGCGGCAAGAAGCCGTGGAATCAGAAAGGTACCGGCAGGGCAAGACAGGGTTCCACCAGGGCAATTCAGTGGCGCCATGGCGGTGTTGCTCACGGCCCAAAACAAAGAAAATACGGATATGCCATGCCTGAAAAAGTTAAAAAACTGGCGTACTGTTCAGTGCTCTCAGAAAAGATCAAAGAGAATGCAGTCATAATAATCTCTGAAATTAAATATGAAAAACCAAAAACCAAGGATTTCGCGGCAACCCTGAATAATTTGAAGGTTTCCGGAGCCAAAACGCTTGTTATTTCGGACAAGAAGGATGATGTTCTTAAAAAATCAGCCGCTAATCTGGCAAATGCCAAACTTATCTACCTTAATAATATTAATTGCCACGATTTGCTTAATTACGAGAAGCTGGTCTTTACAAAAGATGCCATTATTAACTTAGAAAAAAGACTGGAGAAATAAAATGGAATTAACTCAGGTCATAAAAAAGCCGCTAATAACCGAAAAAGGCACGGAACTTAAAGAAAAGAATTCAGTTTATGTTTTTGCGGTAGCCGTAGACGCGAATAAGATAGAAATAAAAAAGGCGGTTGAAAAAATATTCAGTGTAACCGTGGAAAAAGTGAACACGGTAATTGTTCCCGGCAAACAACGCCGGCTTGGTCTTCGTAAGGGCTTAAAGCCTGACTGGAAAAAGGCGTATGTTACGCTTAAAAAAGGTACGAAGATCCAGCAATTTGAAGTGTAAGGAGTAAAAAAATGCCAGTTAAGACGTTTAGACCGATAACACCGTCCAGAAGACAAATGACGGTGGACACATTTGAAGAAATCACGGTTTCAAAACCTGAAAGATCCCTTGTTGTAAGGCTGAAAAGAAATGCGGGCCGGAACAGTTACGGAAGAATAACTGTAAGACATCGCGGGGGTGGTACATCCCCGTCATACCGCATTATTGATTTCAAAAGGGATAAGATAGGGGTTCCGGGAATTGTTGCTACCATAGAATATGATCCTAACAGGACCGTGAGGATCTGTTTGGTTAATTATAAAGACGGAGAAAAAAGATATATTCTTTGCCCGGAAGGACTTAAGGTCGGAGATCAGGTTGTTTCAAGTGAGACCGCCGATATTAAGCTGGGTAATTGCCTGCCTTTAAAAGCAATTCCTGTGGGTACGATAGTTCACAACGTTGAATTAAATAAAGGTACCGGCGGGCAGATCGGCCGGTCGGCCGGATGTGCCATCACCGTTATGGCAAAAGAAGGTAAATATTGCACTTTGAGAATGCCTTCCAGTGAAATGCGCAGGGTGTCTTTGGAATGTTTCGCGACGATCGGACAAATGGGGAATATCGAACATGAGAATATTAATCTTGGCAAAGCCGGCAGGACAAGATGGAAAGGTATCCGGCCTACGGTAAGAGGTATGGCGATGAATCCCTGTGATCATCCTCATGGCGGCGGAGAAGGAAGAAGTAAAGGTAATAATCATCCGGTGTCATTTTCAAATGTACCGACAAAAGGCTATAAAACCAGGAAGAATAAGAGAACTGATAAATTTATTATTACGAGAAGAAAGTAGTATTCTAAGTGTTAAATAAGGAGAAAAATTAATGAGCAGGTCAGCAAAAAAAGGTCCATACGTTGATGAGAAAATATTAAAAAAAGTTGAAAAGATCAACCTGGGTAAAGAGAAAAAAACAATTAAAACCTGGTGCAGAAGATGTTCAATCGCTCCGGAAATGGTCGGCTTTACTTTTCTTGTTCATAACGGGAAGAAATTTATTTCTGTTTTTGTAACAGAGCAGATGGTAGGCCATAAACTTGGCGAATTCTCTCCTACGAGAACATTTAAAGCGCATAGAGCTCCGACTGAAAAAGCCGCGGGCTTAACCTAATATTATATTTGCAAGGAGTTACTAAATGGAAGCAAGAGCAGAGTTTAAATATTTAAGGATACCGGACAGGAAAATAAGAGTTGTGATGGAATTGGTAAAAGGCAAAAAAGTGGATATTGCCATGACTGCCCTGAAGTTCACCAATAAAAGAGGCTCGGATATTGTTACTAAACTGCTAAAGTCTGCGATCGCGAATATAACGGCGAAAACAGGTGTGAATATCGAGAACCTTTATATAAAAACGGCCTATGCCAATCAGGGCCCGGTTTTCAAAAAGCTGCATGCCCGAGCCATGGGCCGGTCAGCTGTGATAAAGAGGAAATTCTGTCATGCTTCAATTATCGTAAGTGATGAATTTAAGGCAGAAAGCAAAAAAACGAAAGTTGATTCCGCAAAAGAAGCGGTAAAGAAGAACGTTAAAGAAGCAAGAGTTAAAATAGCTGAGCAGGAAAAAGCTAAGAAGTAAGAAATATAAGGAGGAGTTTTAATGGGTCAGAAAGTACATCCTTTTTCCGTAAGGATAGGAATAATAAGAGGCTGGGAATCCAGATGGTTCACCGAGAAGAGCTACGCGGTAAATATTCTCGAAGACTGGAAGATCAGGAATTTTATCAAAGAGAAACTGGAGCATGCAGGAATAGCCCGGGTCGAAATAGAAAGAACGGTCGGCAAAGTCCTTGTCATAGTGCATACGGCAAAACCGGGTATAATCATTGGTAAAAAAGGCTCTGAAGTTGACGAGCTCAAAAAGACTATTCAAAAGATGACAAAAAAGGATGTTTATATAAACATTCAAGAAGTGAGGCATCCGGCTATTGACGCTCAACTGGTCTCAAAGAGCATCGCCGTGCAGCTGGAAAAAAGAATATCTCATAAAAGAGCCATGAAGAAAGCGATTATCGCCGCGCTTGCGGGCGGGGCCAAGGGAATAAAGATAATGTGTTCCGGCCGTCTTGGCGGGAATGATATCGCGAGAAGAGAATGGTATAGGGAAGGCAGAGTGCCTTTGCACACTTTTAGAGCAAATATAGATTACGGGGCGACAGAAGCCATGTGCGCCTACGGTAAGATCGGTGTTAAAGTCTGGATATTTAAGGGTGAGGTGCTTCCCGGCTCAGGTTTTGTGAACATGACAGATAGTAAGGATGTAAGGGAAGGACGTAATGAAGGCCGTGAGGGCAGAAGAGATAACCGCCGGCATGAAAGACCGTCTACTGCGCCGGCAGAAGTAAAAGCTCCGGCGGTAGAAACTCCCAAAACAACCGGTGCTTAATCGAAGAAGAATTTAAAGGAGTAACTTTATGTTGTTTCCAAAAAGAATAAAATATAGAAGATCCATGAGGGGAAGAATGAGAGGGGTGGCGATGGCCGGCTCTGATTTCAATTTTGGCGAGTTTGCTTTGAAATCAATGGAATGCAGCTGGGTTACCGCCAGGCAGATAGAATCAGCCAGGGTCACTATCGTACGCTCTCTTAAGAAAGGCGGTAAGATGTGGCTCCGGATATTCCCCGATAAACCGGTATCAAAGAAACCGGCTGAAGTCAGGATGGGCGGCGGTAAACCCGGTCCCGAGTTCTGGGTCGCAGTAGTAAAACCCGGAAGAATACTTTTTGAAGTTGCGGGTGTTACTGAAGAAGTGGCCAAAGAGGCCTTAAAAATGGCAGGCTATAAACTGCCGGTAAAAACAAAATTCATAAAGAGGGCTCAATAAATTATGAAGATCAAGGAAATTAGAGATTTAAACATAGAAGAGATAAAGCATAAACTGATAGAAAAGAAAAAAGAAGTAATGGACCTGAAGATCAAGCATTCAATGCGAAACCTTGAAAAACCGAGTTTCATATCTCAAGCAAAAAGGGATATTGCCAAAATGTTAACAATATTGAAAGAAAAGCAAAAAGGAGAAAGTAAGTGAAAGTTGGAAAGAAAACAAGAATAGGCGTTGTTGTAAGCGATAAAGCAGCAAAAACAGTCCAGGTAAGCGTGCTGCGGACAAAGAAAGAAAAGATACTTGGTAAGATCATAAAGATCTATACCAAATATGCGGTTCATGATGAAAAAGAGGAGGCTAATCCCGGGGATGTTGTACAGATCGAGGAGTGCCGGCCTTTAAGTAAAACCAAGAGGTGGAAACTGAAACGTATTATTGAAAAATCCTCTGTTGAAGCGATTGAACTTAAAGATGAGTTGGAAGCTATTAAACCGGTTGTTAAACCGGTGGAAGAGCTGAACGCCGAAAAGGGAGTTTAATATGATTCAAGTCCAAACAATGATGGAAGTGGCTGACAATACCGGCGCGCAGAAAATAATGTGTATTAAGGTTCTGGGCGGGTCCAGAAAAAGATATGCTTCGCTGGGTGATATTATTGTGGGTGCCGTAAAAGAAGCTATCCCCAATAAGCTTGTTAAAAAAAGCGAAGTTGTAAGAGCTGTAATAATCCGGACTAAAAAAGAAGTCAGGAGAAAAGACGGCTCATATGTTAAATTTGATGAAAACGCGGTCATACTTATTAACGAACAATTGAACCCGAGGGGCACCAGAGTTTTTGGCCCTGTTGCAAGGGAATTAAGAGATAAAAATTTTATGAAAATAATCTCTTTGGCATCGGAGGTTGTTTAATATGGGTGTACTCAAGACCAAGCTTAGAAAAGGAGATACCGTTATCGTTATGAAAGGTGAGGACAAAGGGAAAAAGGGCAAGATCTTAAGAGTAGAAAGGATAACAACAAAGAGAGGCGATGCTGTAACAAAAGTGATCATCGAAGGCATTAATTTTGTAAAGAAACATGTAAAACCCAACCAGCAGCAGCAGCAAGGCGGAATTGTTACGATGGAAGCGCCGATAAGTGTTTCAAAAGTCATGCTAATTTGCGACAAATGCAGCAAACCGACCAAAGTTGCAATGAAGTTTTTAAAGGATGGGAAAAAAACAAGAGCCTGCAAACAATGCGGCGAACTAATCTAAAGGTAAAGGTTAATATATGATGCCAACATTAAAAGAATTGTTCCGGACAAAAGTAGTGCCTGAAATGATGAAGCAGTTCAAATATAAATCTGTCATGCAGGTACCGAAACTGGTTAAGATAAGCCTGAATGTAGGAATGGGAAAAGCCGCAGAAAATGTTAAACTGATAGATGCTATTGTAGCCGGCCTTGCTGCCATAACCGGGCAGCATCCCGTAATAACCAGAGCGAAAAAGGATATTTCCAACTTTAAAATAAGAATTGGAAATCCTATCGGAGCTATGGTCACCGTACGCGGGGACAGGATGTATGAATTTCTTGAACGGTTCATAAAAGTTGCCTTGCCAAGGGCAAAAGATTTTAAAGGTGTTCCTAATAAGTCTTTTGACGGCAGGGGCAACTATACCATGGGAATAAAAGAACAGGTTATGTTCCCTGAAGTGGATGTGGATAAGACCGATCAGATCCATGGAATGGATATTACAATTGTAACTACGGCAAAAACTGACGCGGAAGCTAAAGCGCTTCTTGAATGTTTCGGTATGCCGTTCGTTAAGTAGGGGGTCAAAGGTGGCAAAAACGTCTTGGATAGTAAAGAATAGTCGGGAGCCAAAATACAAAACAAGGAAATACAACAGATGTGGCATCTGTGGAAGAAGACGCGGCTATTACAGGAAGTTTGGAGTTTGCAGGATCTGCTTCAGGAAACTGGCCTCGGATGGTAAGATCCCCGGGGTTAGAAAAGCAAGCTGGTAAGGAGAAAAAGATATGGCATCTGTAGACACAATAAGCAACATGCTTACGAGTATCAGGAACGCTAATAAGGCACTCAAAGAACAAACCGATATTCCCTATTCCTGGCTCTCTTATGAAATTCTTAAGATCATTCAGAAGGAAGGGTATATCAAGAATTTTAAACGGATCGATGATAGAAAAAAAGGCGTAATAAGGATCTACCTTAAGTACATTAATAAAGAAAGGGCGATTTCCGGTATTAAATCGGTCTCGACCCCGGGATTCAGAATTTATAAGGGAGCTAAAGAGCTGCCCAGGGTACTTGAAGGCTATGGTGTTTCAATTATATCGACATCAAAAGGCCTGTTAACCGATAAAGATGCTAGAAAGCAAAACGTAGGCGGAGAAGTTATCTGCAACATATGGTAGGAGGAAATAATGGCTAGGGGCGGAAATAATCCGGTAATAGTACCGGGAAATGTTAAGGTTCTGGTTTCAGCAGGAGTTGTCAAAGTAGAAGGCCCGGGTGGTAAACTGCAGATGGATATTCCTTCGGGCGTCAAAGTTGAAACTGTTGACGGCAAAGTTAATGTTATTAAAGAAAATGAGGAAACTCAAACAAAAGCCAATCAAGGTACTGTAAGAGCAAGAATTAATTGCATGGTTAAAGGCGTCACCGAGCAGTTTATTAAAACGCTGGTAATAGAAGGTGTAGGATTTAAGGCTGCCCTGGCGGGTACTAAGCTCACTTTGCTCCTTGGCTTCTCTCATCCGGTGGATGTAACTGTCCCGGCCGGAATAACGGCGGCTATTGAAAAAAATACTATAATAACGCTGAAATCAGCCAATAAAGAAGTTCTTGGTAACTTCGCGGCACAGATAAGAAAAATAAAGATACCGGATCCCTACAAAGCCAAAGGTATTAAGTACGCGGATGAATATATCAGGAGAAAAGCTGGTAAAACTGCAGGTGGCGCTACTGCCGGAGGCAAATAATCATGGCATATAACAGAGAATTATTAAGGGTAATGAGGCATAAAAGAATAAGAAAAAAAGTTTCCGGCACTCCGGAAAGGCCCAGGATGTGTATCAAGCGGAGCCTTAAACACACCTACGCGCAGCTGGTTGATGATGTTACAGGAAAGACCCTGCTTACGGTATCTACTCTTTCAAAAGAGCTTAAAGGAAAACTGAAGACAGGGGATAATCAGGCCGCGGCCGAGGCAATAGGTTCTTTGCTTGCCAAAAAATGCATTGAAAAAGGTATCAAGAATATAGTTTTTGACAGAAGCGGTTATATTTATCACGGAAAAGTAAAAAAACTGGCTGAAGCTGCCAGAAAAGAAGGATTGGTTTTCTAAGGAGGGGTATCTTGTCTAGAATTGATCCATCGAAGTTTGAATTAAAAGAAAAAGTTATCAGCATTAAGAGAGTTTCAAAAGTAGTAAAAGGCGGTAAACGCATGTCTTTTTCTACTATTGTAATTGTCGGTGACGAGAAAGGCCATGTTGGCGTGGGGATAGGAAAAGCAAATGAAGTTCCTGAGGCCATTAAAAAAGGTGTTGAAGACGCAAAAAAGAATATTTTTGAGGTTCCGCTTTCAGGTGTTACTATTCCGCATACAGTGCTTGCGAAATTTTGCGCGACAAGGCTGCTGTTAAAACCCGCGTTTCCGGGTACCGGTGTTATTACTGCGGGAGCGGTCAGAGCCGTAGTTGAACTTGCGGGGATAAAAGACATACTAAGTAAAACTATCGGGTCAACAAACCCCTACAATCTGACGAAAGCTACTGTTGCCGCGCTGAAGTCAATAAAAAAAATAGATAAACTTTCCGAGTTAAGGGATAAAAAGATCGGAGAATTGCTGGTATAGCATATAGAAACGGGAGATTTAAATGAAACTTAATGAATTAAAACCAAATAAAGGCGCAAGGAAAAGAAAGAAGAGGATCGGCTTTGGTATTGGAAGCGGCCACGGCAAAACCTCAACAAAAGGCAACAAAGGACAAAATGCCAGAAAGCATGGCAATAAAGTCGGGTTTGAGGGCGGGCAGATGCCCCTGGTCCGGCGTACTCCAAAAAGAGGCTTTACTAATATCTTTAAGAAAAAATATGAAATTGTAAATATTGTTGATCTCAACCGGTTTGCTGACGGCAACGTTGTTGATATTAACTCTCTTATGGAAAAACGTCTCATTAAAACAGGCTCAAAGGCTGTGAAATTGCTTGGAAACGGTGAACTTAAGAAAAAACTTATCGTAAAGGTTGATAAAATAAGTAAACAAGCCGCCGAGAAAATTAAAGCTGCCTCCGGAGAGGTAAAGTAGAATGTTTAAGAACTTCATCGAGGGCTTGAAAAATATTTTTAAGATCCCCGAGCTTCGTGCCAAGGTTGTTTTTACTCTTGCCATGCTTGTTGTTTATAGAATTGGCTGTCATATACCGACCCCGGGAATAAACACCGAGGCACTTTCAGTCTTCATGAAGGCCCAGCAAGGCGGTATTTTAGGTTTTCTTGATCTATTTACCGGCGGTGCTTTTAAAACATTTTCGGTCTGCGCGCTGGGGGTTATGCCTTATATAAGTTCTTCTATTATTATGCAGCTTCTTACTCCTGTAATACCCGCGCTTGAAAAACTGGCAAAAGAAGGTGATGCCGGCAGAAAGAAGATAAATCAATACACCAGATACGGCGCGGTAGCGCTTTGCGCCATACAGGCCTGGAGTATGACTTTTTTAATGCACAGTATCGGAAGAGGTATAGTTAACAGTTGGAATATCAGTTTCCAGCTTATGACCGTACTCACGCTTACAACGGGCACAATGTTTTTAGTATGGCTCGGAGAGCGCATAACTGAAAAAGGTATCGGTAACGGAATGTCTATGATAATTTTTGCGGGTATAGTAGCCAGGATCCCAGCTGAAATTATCAATACAATAAAACTAATTCAACAGGATGCGCTTTCTCTTGTAACCGTTATCGCGGTTGCGGCGGGTATGCTGATCATTATAGCTTTTGTTGTCTTAATACAGACCGCGGCACGGAGAATTCCGGTACAATATGCTCAGAGGGTTGTCGGCCGCAAAGTTTACGGAGGGGCCTCAACTTATCTTCCGTTAAAGGTAGATTTTTCTGGAGTTATTGCCATAATTTTTGCTTCTTCCGTTCTTTCGGTGCCGGCAATGATAGCTAAACCGTTCAATGATAATGTTTTTTTTGAAGCAATCGTCAATTGGTTGTCGCCGGGAGCACCGGTTTATTTGGTGCTTTACGCGGGACTTGTAATATTCTTCTGTTTTTTCTATACGGCTGTAGTGTTCAATCCTGTTGATGTAGCCGAGAATATCAAAAAATACGGAGGTTTTATTCCGGGTGTTCGTCCCGGGGAACCGACGGCAAAATTTATTGATTTTACTCTGACCAGAATAACTCTTGTCGGAGCTGTTTCCATCGCGGCAATAGCCGTTCTTCCGGATATTCTTATGAGGACGGTAAATATACCGTTCTATTTTGGGGGAACATCATTATTGATCGTTGTCGGCGTCGCGCTTGATACCATGAAACAGATAGAATCGCATCTTTTAATGCGCCACTATGATGGATTCATGAAAGACAGTAAATTGAAAAGCAGAGCGGGATTTTAATGAATATAATAATTTTGGGTGCTCCGGGCGCAGGGAAAGGAACCCTCTCGGATGCTCTTGTTAAAGAACTTGGTATTCCCAAAATTTCCACCGGGGACATGCTCCGCAAAGAAGTAAAAGACTGCACGCCCCTGGGGCTTAAGGCAAAAGAAATAATGGCCAGGGGTGCTCTGGTCTCGGATCAGATTATTAATGAACTATTAAGGAACAGAGTAAAACAAAATGACTGTAAAAAAGGTTTTATGCTTGATGGCTTTCCAAGGACCATTAATCAGGCGGAAGAACTTTTTAAGATAACGGAAGAGCTGGGGTACAAGATAGATCTTGTCATAGATCTTGTTGTTTCTGAAGAACTTATTGTAAAGCGGCTGACCAATAGAAGGGTCTGCAGAAAATGCGGGGGAAATTTTAACCTGTTTTCGTCACATTCTAAAAAACCCGGTATCTGTGATTTTTGCGGCGGCGAGCTCTACCAGCGGGCCGATGATAATGAAGCTACTATACGGAACCGTTTACAGGTCTATGCAAAAGACACTCAACCTTTAATTAATTATTACGCCAAAAAGGGCTTACTTACGGAATTGGCAGCGGATAACGGTGTCTTGGAAATGGTAAAAGCTTTTAAAAAGATCGTTATGGAACAAAAAATCAAATAATGCTGATCTTAAAAACAAAAGCGGAAATAGAGCAGATGAAAGTCAGCTCAAGAATAGCCGCGGAAGTGCTAAAAAGAATTGAAAAAGAAATATTCCCGGGAATTACCACCGGAGAACTTGATAGAATAGCAGAAGCCTTTATTAAAGAGAGGGGAGGGCAACCCAGTTTTAAGGGCTACCGGGGTTATCCCGCGAGTATCTGTACCTCTTTGAACGAAGAGGTGGTCCACGGTATCCCGGGGCTCAGGAAGCTGCAAGAGGGCGACCTTTTAAAAGTTGATGTGGGCGTTTTTAAAGAAGGCTTCCACGGAGATGTAACCGAAACCTACGCAGTCGGCAAGATCTCTTTAGAAGCTGAGAAAATTAAAGAAGTTACTAAAAAAGCTCTTTGTGCCGGTATAGACCGGGTTATTGAAGGCAGCAGGATAGGGGATATATCAAACGCGGTACAGCAATATGCTGAAGTTAACGGATTTACGGTGGTCCGGGATTTCACCGGGCACGGCATCGGCAGGAACCTGCATGAAGATCCGCAGGTGACTAACTTTGGAAAAGCCGGGACGGGCCTAAGGCTAAAAGAAGGAATGGTTTTTTGCCTTGAGCCCATGCTTAATGCGGGCAGTGCTGAAGTTGAAATACTAAATGATAGATGGACAGTGGTTACAAAAGACCGGAAATTATCGGCCCACTTTGAGCATACGATAGCAATAGTTGACGGGAAAGCCGAGGTTTTATCAAGGCTTTAAAAAAAGGGACTATGGCAAAAGAAGGCAATATAGAGGTCGAAGGAAAGATAATTGAGTCGCTGCCGAACGCTATGTTTCGGGTGGAACTTGACAAAGGCCATAAGGTATTAGCCCATATTTCGGGCAAGATGAGGATGCATTTCATCCGTCTGATACCCGGAGATCGGGTAAAGCTTGAGCTTTCACCTTACGATCTTACCAGGGGCAGAATAACGTATAGAATAGGGTAGGGAAAATGAAAGTAAGATCATCGGTAAAAAAGATCTGTGATAAATGTTCTGTAGTTAAAAGAAAGGGTGTTGTGAGAGTGCTTTGCTCTAACCCCAAACATAAACAGAGACAGGGGTAATATTCCAAGGAGGAGTAAATTGGCTAGGATCGCTGGCGTTGATTTGCAGAGGAACAAAAGAATTGAAATTGCGCTTTGTTATATTTTTGGCGTGGGCAGAGCTACCGCCCAAAAAATTTTAAAAGAAACGGGTGTTAATCCCGGGACCAAGGTCCATGAATTGACCGAAGGTGATATAAAGAAGATAAGAGAAGCCCTGCAGCGTATAAGGGTTGAGGGTGACCTGCGCCGGGACGTTGCCATGAATATTAAGCGTCTTATTGATATAGGTACTTACAGAGGACTCAGGCACAAGCGCGGTTTGCCGGTAAGAGGCCAAAGGACGAGGACTAACTCAAGAACAAGAAAAGGAAAGAGAAAGACAGTCGGAGTTATGAGAAAAGAAGTCAAAGCCATGATAGACAATACGGCAAAGAAGTAAATTAAGAAGGCGAGTTTAGAGAAATAAGGAGATAATTTCAATGGATGAAGCAAAAAAAGATATCAAACCGCAGGCGGCTCCTGTACCCGCCCCCGCAGCTCCCGGTTACGTGAAAGAGGCGAGAAAACCGGAAAGCAAGGCGATGAAAAAAGGTATTGCTCATATTTTTTCGAGTTTTAACAATACGATAGTTTCCTTATCTGATACTTCCGGGAAGGTAGCTGCTTGGGCCTCCTCCGGCAGCGCCGGGTTCAAAGGTTCAAGAAAAGGTACACCCTTCGCGGCCCAGCTCGCGGCAGAGAATGCCGCCAAGAAGGCCGTAGATAAAGGCTTTACGCACGTGGAAGTATTTGTAAAAGGCCCGGGTTCGGGCAGGGAATCAGCAATTAGAGCCTTACAGACTGCCGGGCTGAAAATTACTTTAATAAAAGATGTTACGCCTATCCCTCATAACGGGTGCAGGCCAAGGAAGAAAAGAAGAGTTTAACCTTGAGGAGGAATTAAGTTGGCTAGGATTACTGGTGCAAAATGCAGGTTGTGCAGAAGGGAAAAGATAAAACTTTTTTTGAAAGGTGACAGATGTTTTACCGGAAAATGCGCTATCGAGAAAAAAAGCGTACCTCCGGGACAGCATGGTAAGATGATGTCAAAACTTTCTGAATATGGTATACGTCTGAGAGAAAAACAGCGCGCAAAGAGGATCTATGGAATGAACGAGGGCCAGTTCAGGCGCTTCTTTTCCATTGCTTCCGATAAGAAAGGAGTTACCGGCGAATACCTGTTAAAGCTGCTTGAAAGCCGTCTTGATTCCGTTGTCTATAAAGCGGGTTTTATGCCTTCCAGGGATGCTGCAAAGCTTTTTGTGCTTCATGGACATGTTCAGATCAATGGCAAACCGGTAAATGTGGCTTCATATATACTGAAACCGGGTGATGTTATTACCGTAAGGCCTAAATCCAAGGAATTAAAGGTAATTAAATCAAGCATAGAGAGAACAAAAGAAAGAGGCGGAATTAATTCCGGTGCCTGGCTTGATGTTGATTTTGATAATTTAAAGATAACTTTTAAGAAGATGCCGGAAGACAGCGAAATAGGCTCTATCTTAAATATGAAATTGATCGTGGAATTCTATAACAGATAAGTTATTAGCACAGTTCCTTTATAATAAACAAGAGAACTGCCTGGTGAAATGCACTAAAACGCATTAAGGGGGATAAACTATGAAGTGGAAAAGAATGGAGATGCCCAAAAGCATGGAAATTGATTCCGGGACCCTTACAGAGACATATGGCAAATTCATTGCTGAACCTTTTGAAAGGGGCTATGGGCAGACAGTAGGGACTGCTTTACGGAGAGTACTGCTTTCCTCGATACAGACCGCGGCCATTACCTCAATGAAAATAGAGAATGTTCTTCATGAGTTTGGGACCATAAAAGGCGTGGCGGAAGATGTAACTCAGATCATCTTGAATGTTAAACAAATAAAGATAAAATTGCTGGGAAATAGCCCCAGAAAAATGCACCTTAAAGTGGAAGGCGAGAAGACGGTAACTGCCGGGGATATTTCTTCGGATTCTGAAGTAGAGATAGTTAATCCGGAGCTGGTAATTGCAACTCTTACTTCAGCGGTTTCAAAACTTGAGATAGAATTTACCATAGACACGGGAAGAGGCTATGTAATAAGTGAAGATAATAAAAAAGAAGATGACGCCATAGGCGTTATAGCGGTTGATTCCATCTTTACACCCGTTACCAGAGTGAACTATACGGTTGAAAATACCAGGGTCGGGCAGCGTACTGATTTTGAAAAACTTATTCTTGAGATCTGGACCGATGGCAGAATAAAACCTGAGGATGCGCTTTCTTATTCCGCGAAAATAATGAAAGAACATCTTACCGTTTTTATAGGGGATGACGGCGAATTAGTAATGGAGGAAGAAAATTCTGTTGATAAAAACGCGGTTCATATGGAAGAGATCCTAAAAAAGAGCGTTGATGAGCTCGAGCTTTCTGTAAGATCCGCAAACTGCCTTAAGGTAGCCGGTATTAAATACATCGGAGAACTGGTTACCAAGAGTGAACCTGAGATGCTCAAATACAGGAATTTTGGCAAAAAATCTCTAAAAGAAATAAGCGAAATACTTAAGGGCATGGGTCTTTCATTTAACATGGATCTCAATTCTCCGGATATTCCCGAAGATTGCGATATATCCGAAGACGTGACCCCGATTTATATTGAAAAAGAAAAGCCATACAAAAAGAAGTAGGAGCAAATTATGAGGCATAGAGTAGGCGGTAATAGATTAAGCAGGGTGTACGAACCAAGGAAGGCACTTCTTAGAAATCTTGCTACATCGCTTTTTAAAGCAGAGAGGATCGAGACAACCCTGCCAAAAGCAAAAGAATTACGAAAGAATGCCGAAAAATTAATTACCTTGGCGAAGAAGGGCGGTTTGGCAAATATACGCCTTATCAATGAATCTATCAAAGAAAAGAGCGTGCTTTTTAAACTCTTGAACGTAATAGCCCCGCGTTTTAAGGACAGGAATGGCGGCTATACAAGGATACTAAAGCTCAAGAATAGAAAAGGCGATGACGCGCTTATCTGCATGATAGAGCTGGTTGTCAGGCAAAAAAGGGAGAAAAAAGTCAAAAAGGGTGAAAAACATGAAGAAAAAGCTAAAGAAAGTGAAATAACTGAAAAAAAATAGCTTTTGCAAAAAAAACAGTAGTTGTATTTTAGCTATATGATAAAAGGGTTTCCTTGCTTGGGAACCCTTTTTTATTAAATAAACATTTGACAAATAATCCTATTTTATATAATATAGTAGGCGGACAGGGTTATTTTAAAAATATTGAACACATTTCATGTTAATAAAGCTTAAATGCACTGGGTAATAAATGATTTTTGTGCGGTATAGAATGCATGACGGCAGCAGATAAATTGTTCTTTAAAATTTAAGTATGAGAAGAGAAGCCGGCTTTCCCGGGTTCATGCTTCAAACAAACAAAGGCAGTGTGGATAACTCTTATGACCAAAACTGAAAGGCTGATACTTTATAATATGTCCGGAGTTTCCCCTGCAAACTTCAGGAAGCTTCTTGATAAATATGGAGCACTTGAAAATATCAGGCAAGAGGATTTGGATAAACTTTTTGATAAAAAGAAACTCCTTCACAAAGAACTGGACAAGGAACTGAAACAGATCAGGAAAGAAGGCGTGAAGGTCCTGACTTATGAAGATGAGGAATATCCGGCTTCTTTGAAATATATAAGTGATCCTCCCTACGTGTTGTATGTTAAGGGTGCTTTTAAAAAGGAAGATAGTATCTCTATCGGTGTTGTGGGCTGCAGGAATCCTACAACTTACGGGAAGATCTGTACTGAAAAATTAACCACAAAGCTTGTACAGAGGGGATTCACCGTTGTAAGCGGCCTGGCAAGAGGAATAGATACAATTTGCCATAATACTGCGGTAAGAATGAAACGAAGGAATATAGCAGTGCTCGGTAACGGTTTTAGCAGGCTCTATCCCCAGGAAAACAGGGGGCTTGCCGAAGAAATTGCGCGGTGCGGAGCTGTGGTAAGCGAATTTTCTATATTTACGGAACCTGATAGATTTAATTTCCCCAGGCGCAACAGAGTAATAAGCGGGCTGTCGCTTGGAACACTGGTTATTGAGGCAGGAGAAAAAAGCGGCGCGCTGATAACGGCAAAATATGCCCTTGAACAATGCCGTGAAGTATTCGCTCTTCCCGGGAATATTACAAGCGAAGAGAGCCGGGGCACAAATTCCCTGATAAAGCAGGGCGCAAAGCTTGTAACAGATGTGGAAGATATCATTGAAGAATTAAAAGATGCGCTGCCTGAGGAATTCCTGAATATTAAGGGACAGGCTGAACTGGGAAATATGGTTCTTTCTGAAAGAGAGAATACGGTGTTTGCTTCGTTAAATAATGAACCCATGCATATAGATGAGGTGACAACAAGGACAAAGCTCGCTTCCGGAGTATTAGCCGCGGTGCTTATCAGTCTTGAAATGAAAGGTTTTATTAAACAGTTTCCCGGAAAAATGTTCGTAAAAATAATATAATATTTAAAAGGAGCGTTAAATTGAAAAAGCTTATTATTGTGGAGTCCCCTACAAAAGTGCACACGATAAGTAAATTTCTGGGGAAAGATTACACGGTGCGGGCGTCTATGGGGCATATAATTGATCTGCCGAAAAGTAAACTTGGTATTGATATAGAAAATAATTTTGAGCCAAAATACATAGTAATGATGAAAAAGCGGACTATTCTCAAGGACATCAAAGAAGCCGCGGATAAAGTTGATGTGGTCTATCTCGCGACCGACCCGGACCGGGAAGGTGAAGCTATCAGCTGGCATTTAAGAAATTCAATTATGGAAGAAAAAAAGAAAAAAACAAAAGGAAAGAAAACTACGGGTGAAAGAGAACTGAAAAATAAGAAAACTTACAGGGTTGTTTTTAATGAAATAACCAAAAAGGCCGTAATGGAGGCTATTGAGCATCCCAAAGAAATTGATATGAATCTGGTCTATGCTCAACAGTCAAGAAGGATCCTGGACCGGCTTGTGGGCTATATGATCTCTCCGCTTTTGTGGAAAAACGTCCAGAGCGGGCTTTCTGCCGGCAGGGTACAGTCCGTAGCTTTAAGGATGATCTGTGAGAGGGAAAAAGAAATTTTGGGATTTAAGCCTGAAGAATACTGGTCGATCGAAGCCCTTTTAAAAGGTGAAAATCCCCCGCAATTTGTGGCGAAACTTAACCGTATTAACGGTGAGAAATTCAAGATCCTAACTAAAGAAGAAGGCGATAAAATAGTAGAAGAATGTAAAAAGCGCGAGTTTATTGTAAAAAGTATAGAGAATAAAGAGAAAAACCGCTATGCCCCGGCGCCTTTCATTACTTCAACATTACAGCAGGAAGCCTCTAAGAAACTGGGTTTTACTTCAAGAAAAACCATGATGATCGCCCAGCAGCTTTATGAAGGCCTGAACATCGGGGAGGAAGGAGAAGTAGGCCTTATTACTTATATGAGGACCGATTCAGTGAGAATTGCCGATGAAGCGCTCGCTGAAGTCAGAGGTTTAATAGAAAATTTATTCGGGAAAGAAAATCTTCCGGAGAAACCCAATTTCTATAAAAATAAAAAAAATTCTCAGGATGCGCATGAAGCTATCAGGCCCTCCTCGTGTTTAAGGGAGCCAGATAAGATAAAGGCCTTCCTCTCCAGGGACCAGTACCGCTTATACGCGCTTATTTGGAAAAGATTTGTGGCCTGCCAGATGAAACCCGCGATACTTGAGTTAACAAATGCTGATATAGAGGCAGGGATCTATATGTTCCGCGCAAACGGAACGGTGATCAAATTTAAAGGGTTTCTTGCCGTATACGGGATAGAAGATGAAGATGACAGAGAAGAAAAACCGGCTGAAGTTGTTTCCGGAGAGGAAAAAGAGACCACCAGGGAGAAAGTATTGCCAAAACTCTCTGAAAAAGAGAAACTGGAGCTTCTTGAACTGACCGGTAATCAGCATTTTACGGAACCACCGGCAAGATATAATGATGCTTCTCTGGTAAAAGCACTGGAAGAAAATAATATCGGCCGCCCGTCAACATATTCTCCGATAATTTCCACGCTCCTGGACAGGAACTATATTGAAAGAATAGAAAAGAGATTTAAACCCACGGAACTGGGGGAGCTGGTAGATGATATTTTGATAAAGACCTTCCCTGATATTCTTAATATAGAATTTACCGCGAACATGGAAGAAAAACTTGATAAAGTAGAAGACGGGGGAACCGACTGGGTCTCCGTGATCAAGGAGTTCTACGGCCCGTTTTCAGCGGATCTCTTGAAAGCTTCGAGTATCATGGGGGATATGAAAAAGGACCGGGACGGAGAAACAGGTAAAATGTGCGATGCCGTTTACCGTAAGAATTCTGAGGGCCTGCCGGTGAAAATATCTGAAGCGGAGGAAGCCCTTCTCTCGACAGAGGAAAAGAAAGAGCTGGTCCGCTGCGGAAAATCTATGGTCGTAAAATGGGGCGCAAGCGGCAGATTCCTTGCCTGTTCCGGTTTTCCGGAGTGTAAAAATACAAAATCTCTGGACGGACAGGAAGGAGAAGAAAAGGATGAGCTGAGCAATACTCCCTGTGATGCTGTTTATTTAAAGACGGACCTTGGCCTGGTCAGAGTAAATAAAGCCAATCCTGTGCCTCCCGGGCAGGAAGAGAATGTCATTAAATGCGACGGCAAAATTGTCGTAAAGTTTGGCAGGTTCGGAAAGTTCTACGCGTGTGAAAAGTACCCGTTATGCAAGAATACCAAAAGTATCGGAATAGGCGTCAAATGTCCTAAACCGGAATGCGGCGGAGATGTTGTGATGCGCCGGGGAAAGAAAGGCGCTTTTTATGGCTGTTCCAAGTATCCCGATTGTGATTTTATCTGTAATTTGAAACCCCTGGAAAGAAAATGCCCCAAATGCGGTTTTAGTGTTATGGCAAAATTTAAAGATAAATTCAGATGTTTAAACAAGGAATGCAAACACGAAGAAGATAATGCAGAAACTAATTAAAGAGTTCCTTGATTATCTCCGGATCGAGAAAAATTATTCTGAGAATACTGCGGTAAATTATGCCGCGGACTTAAAACAATTTTTTGAACTTTGTCAGGAAAAAAATAACATTAAGAATTTGACCGGAATAAATATCCGGGAATTTGTCGTTGAATTGACCTTAAAAAAGTACGGAAAAGCGAGTATCGAAAGAAAACTGGCAACTCTTAAAAGTTTCTTCAGTTATCTTAAGAAGGAAGAGCTCATTGATATTAATCCCGCGGATAATATAACTTTTCCAAAGAAAGACCGCAAACTTCCGCGCTTTCTTGAAGCGGAAGAAATGGGTAAATTCCTTGATTCTATAAAGGGAAGCAAAGTTGAAGATAAGAGAGACCGTGCGCTACTTGAGACCCTTTATTCGACGGGGATAAGAGTCAGTGAATTGACAGGGCTGGATATAATTGATGTCGATCAGGTAAACAAGCTTATAAAAGTGCTTGGCAAAGGCGGTAAAGAGAGGATCGTTCCACTCGGAGAAAAGGCAAACCGGTCTATTGCTGAATATTTGACTGCCAGGGGGCAGCTGCCCGGCAGCGGAGCGCTTTTTTTAAATAATAAATTGAAACGGCTGGATACCAGAACTGTCAGGCATATTCTTGATAAATGGTCGAAAGAGACGAAATTGGGGAAACATATCAGCCCCCATTCCATAAGGCATAGTTTTGCCACGCATCTTTTAGACCGCGGCGCCGATCTAAGAAGCGTTCAGGAACTGCTCGGGCATTCAAATCTGTCAACAACACAGATCTATACGCATGTTACAAAAGAAAAGTTAAAAAGTGTATACGATAAAGCGCATCCGCGCGCATAGTTTTACCATTAAAGACACGTGCTAAATAAAAAAAGGCTGACTATGGAAAAGTTAATAGCAAAAGCGGACATACTGATAGAAGCCCTGCCTTATATCAGGAAATTCTGCGGAAAAACATTCGTTGTTAAATTTGGCGGGAAAGCTATGCTGGAAGCTTCCTTCAAGGCTTCGGTGGTGGAAGATATTGCCTTGCTGAAGTATATCGGAGTAAATACTATTGTCGTGCATGGCGGGGGTCCGGAGATAACTTCAGCCATTGAAAAAACAGGCAGGAAAACAGAATTTATAAATGGCCTGAGAGTTACTGATAAAGAAACAATGACTATTGTTGAATCCGTTCTTATGAACAGGGTCAATAAGGAAATTGTCTCCCTCTTTAAGAAGCATCACGGAAAAGCGGGAGGGTACTCAGGAAAAGAACACGGGCTTATTGCTGCAAAGCAAATGGATCCCGCGCTTGGCTATGTGGGAAAAATTGAGCATATTGACCTTTCTTTCTTAGAGAAAAACTCTGACCAGATCCACGTTATTGCGCCAATAGGCCGGGGTAAGGACGGGCAGTCCTATAATATTAATGCTGATGATGCTGCAGCGGAGATCGCAATTGCGGCAAAAGCTGAAAAACTCCTTATTTTGACCGATGTTAACGGAGTCCTGGACCGCGAAAAAAAACTTCTTTCTACTATTCGCGTGTCTGAGGTCAAGAAATTGGTCGAAGAAGGTGTTTTAGCCGGCGGGATGATACCTAAAGTAACCGGGGCGGCTTCTGCGGTACAAAGAGGCGTCAAGAAGGTTCATATTATTAACGGGAACATCAAACATTCTTTGTTATTGGAGATATTTACAGACAAGGGTATCGGGACCGAGATCCTGTAACGGGAGCATTTTGATGGAAAAGCTTGTAGAATTTAGGAACAAAGGGCAGAAATTATTTGGAATTATGCACTATCCGGATAATTCTGCAAAGAAGAAAGTGCCCTGTGTTACCCTGTTCCATGGTTTTACCGGTAACCGCTCGGAAGATCATTTTTTATTCACAAAACTGGCGAGAGCCCTGGCAAAGCAGGGGATCGCGGTATTCAGGTTTGATTTCAGGGGGTCCGGGGATTCAGAAGGTGCTTTTTCTGATATGACCCTGGAGGAAGAGTTGAGCGATGCAAAAGCCGCGCTGGATTTTGTAAAGACCCAAAAAAATATTGAGCCGGACCGGCTTGGTCTCCTGGGTTTGTCAATGGGCGGTTTTGTCTGCGCGTATACCGCGGGGAATTATCCCGGCATAAAAAGCGCTGTTTTAATGAGCGCGGTGGCCCGTTTCTGGCATCTTTGGCGGGAACGTTTGAATAAAGGCGGGAAGAACACGCTTGCGGACGGCAGTATTGTTTTCGGGGGTTTTAAACTAAATAAGGATTTTCTTAAAGTTATTAAAAAATATGACGGCCTTAATCTAAAAGGCATTATGAGTTTTGAGCAGCCGTTGCTGATCCTTCACGGAGAAAATGATCCCGTGGTACCGGTAGTTGACGGCAAGTTGTATTTTGAGATATCCACGTCACTTATCAAGAAACTAAAGATAATTAATAATGCGGGCCATACCTTTGGTTCAAGAGAAAGCGAAAGGAAAGCAATAAGTTACACCGTAAAATGGTTTAAAGAAACACTTTGAGCAGGGGCTCTTCGCTCCCTGAGCGCGTAATATATCGAAAATATTAATACGCTGCTTGGATAATATTTAGGATAAAAAAACATACAAAAGGAAATTATGAAAACTGAAGAAATCATTGCATTAGAAAAAAAATATATATTTCAGACCTATTCCCGGTATCCTGTTGTCATTACAAAGGGAAAGGGCGTGAAAGTTTTTGACAATAATGGCCGGAAATATCTGGATTTCCTGGGTGGCATAGCAGTGGATACCCTCGGGCACTGTCACCCAAAAGTTACCTCCGCGGTAAGAAATCAGCTTAACAAGTTGGTCCATATTTCAAATCTCTATTATACTATCCCGCAGGTCAAACTGGCAAAACTGGTTTGCCGGCTCTCGGGCCTGGACCGTTGTTTTTTTGCCAATTCAGGCGCGGAAGCCAATGAAGCCGCGATAAAACTGGCAAGAAAGTACGCCAAAGAAAAATTAGGGCCGGATAAATATGAAATAATTACCGCCAGGGGTTCATTTCACGGGCGCACCATGGCCACGCTTACGGCTACGGCGCAGGAGAAGATACACAAAGGGTTTGAACCTTTATTACCCGGGTTTAAGTATGTAAATTATAATGATATTGAAGATATAAAAAGTGCAATAAATGCAAATACCTGCGCGGTGCTTCTTGAGCCTGTGCAGGGTGAAGGCGGGGTAATTGTTCCTTCAAAAGATTATTTGCACCAGGTACGCCGGCTTTGTGACGAGAAAGGCCTGCTCCTGATCCTTGATGAAATTCAGACCGGGGTCGGCCGTACCGGCAGTTTTTTCGCTTTTCAAGAATTTAATATTAAACCCGATATTTTTACCGTGGCAAAGGGTATTGGAGGCGGGTTACCGCTGGGGCTCATGCTGGCTTCAGAAAAAGTTGCCTCAAGTTTTACTCCCGGAAGCCATGGTTCCACCTTTGGCGGCGGGCCGGTTGTTTGCTCCGCCGGGCTGGCTGTTCTTGAGACCATTATCAAATGCAAGCTTCTAAAGAACGCTAAAGAGACAGGAGCTTATTTTATTGAAAAACTGAACTCTTTAAAGGTAAAATATAAGTCAATAAAAGAAGCACGCGGCATGGGGCTTATGCTGGGTTTGGAACTGACTTTTCCGGCAAAAGAACTCACCTTCAAGCTGCTTGAGCGCGGATTTATTATTAATTGCACCAATGAAAACGTGCTCCGGTTTTTACCCCCGCTTATAGTTACCAGAAAACAGGTGAATGAGCTGGTTACGGCGCTGGATGAAACATTTAAAGAACTAAAAATACAATAAGAACAGGAGTTTTACGGATGAATTTAAAGATCAAGGATTTTTTAAGCATTACGGACCTGAAAAAAGAAGAATTATTGTTCGTTCTTAAGACGGCAAAGGATTTCAAATCCGGAAAATTGAAAGCAGATTCTTTGAAAGAAAAATCTGTCGCAATGATCTTTGAAAAACCGTCAACAAGGACCCGTCTTTCTTTTCAAACAGCCATATATGAACTCGGCGGCCAGCCTATAAATCTTAATTCAACGGAGATGCAGCTTTCGCGCGGGGAGACAGTTCATGATACTGCCAAGGTCATAAGCCGCTATGTTCATGCCATCACCCTGCGCACGTTTGAGCACAGCCGGGTCGTTGAACTTGCGAAGCATGCCACCGTGCCCGTAATAAATGCCCTTTCAGATTTTGAGCATCCCTGCCAGATACTGGCAGACCTGCAGACGATGGAAGAAAAAACAGGCCTTCAGGGGATCAAAGCGGTATTTGTCGGAGACGGTGACAACAATGTCACGAATTCCTTTATCTTTGCGTGCGCCATCCTGGGAATACCTTTGACCGTGGCCTGCCCAAAAAAATATTCTCCCAAAAAAGCGGTAATAGAGAAAGCAAGAAGCTTGAGTAAAAATATGGGTTTGAGCATTACAGATGATCCAAAAGCCGCCGTAAAGGATGCCGATGTTATTTATACGGACGTATGGATAAGTATGGGTATGGAAAAAGAAAGCGCAGAGCGTAAAAAAGCCTTTATGCCCTTCCAGGTGAACAGCAAACTTATGAGTTATGCAGGGGAAAGTAATTATATCATTATGCATGACCTGCCGGCTCACCGGGGAGAGGAAATAACCGATGAGATAATAGACGGGCCTCATTCTGTGGTGTTTGATGAAGCAGAAAACAGGAAACACGCGCAGAAGGCAATATTGCATCTGCTAATGACCCGTAATATCAACAAGAGATAAATGGAGGCATAAAATGAATTCTATTAAAAAAGTGGTGCTGGCCTATTCCGGAGGCCTTGATACGTCAATCATTATTCCCTGGCTGAAAGAAAACTACAATTGTGAAGTTATAGCTTGCGCGGTTGATGTCGGGCAGGGAGAAGAACTTTCCCCGCTGCGCAAAAAAGCGATCAAAACCGGTGCCAGTAAAATATACATAATAGACGCTAAAAAGGAATTTGTAACAGATTTTATTTGGCCTGTCCTGAAAGCAAATGCCGTTTATGAAGGGCGTTATTTGCTGGGAACTTCTTTTGCCCGCCCGCTAATTGCAAGTAAAATAGTGGAGGTGGCAAAGAAAGAAAAAGCCGATGCGGTCTGTCATGGCGCAACAGGGAAAGGCAATGATCAGGTCCGGTTTGAACTTACTTTTAAGGCTTTGGATCCGGACTTAAAGATCATTGCACCCTGGCGGGAATGGAATTTGAAATCCCGCGAAGAAGAGGTAGAATACGCGGGAGCAAGGGGCATACCGGTTCCGGTAACCAAAAAAAAGCCGTACAGTATGGATAGAAATCTCTGGCATATAAGTTATGAGGGCGGAATACTGGAAGACACCTGGAACGAATATGATGAGGATATGTTCCTGTACACTGTTTCTCCGGAAAAGGCCCCTGCTAAACCGGCCTTTATTGAACTCTATTTTGAAAAGGGTATTCCCAAAAAAATAAACGGTAAAACGTATGGGCCTGTAGAAATGATCTTTAAATTAAATGAACTTGCCGGAAAAAACGGTGTTGGACGCATAGACATAGTTGAAAATCGCCTGGTTGGCATGAAATCCCGCGGCGTCTATGAAACCCCGGGCGGGACCGTGCTCCATACGGCCTTAAGGGATCTGGAAGCAATAACTCTGGACCGTGACACCTTGCATTACAAAGAATTAATAGCCCCGCGCTACGCCGAGCTGGTCTACAACGGGCAATGGCATTCAGGATTAAGAAGAGCTTTTGATGCCTTCGTCAGCTACGCCGAACGTAATGTGACCGGGACAGTAAAATTAAAACTTTACAAAGGCAGCTGCATGGCCGTGGCCAGAAAATCTGAATATTCGCTCTATGATAAGAATATTGCCACTTTCAGCAAAGATGAAATGTACAATCATAAGGACGCCGAGGGGTTTATTAATCTTTTTGGCCTGCCTACAAAGGTAGAAGCTATTCTTAAAAAAGCCGGGAAATTCAAATAGCGCAGTCAGAATATTTAAGCCGCGTAAACTTTCATTTTTACGCGGCTTTTTATACAAATAAGCTGCATTAAAGGTAAAACTCAATTCTCTTTCATTTGTCAGCATATATGCTTTTCTTGACCCAGGGCTAAATAAAGCAATTGACCGTGCCGTATTTATCAAGAAAAAAGTGAAAAATATATGTCAAAAGTGATATAATATTAAGAAATTATTACAAAATTAAAGTCTGGCAATAAACTTATATCCAAGGATATAAATAATATGAAATTATGGGGCGGGCGTTTTAAAATGGTTCCTGACAAACTGGCGGAGAAATTCACCGCATCTGTTTCCTTTGACGGCCGGCTTGCAAAATATGATTGCCTGGGCAGTATTGCCCATGTGAAAATGCTCGGCCGGCAGAAAATTATTTCAAAAACTGAGGCTTCAAAAATAATAAAAGCGCTGAATAACATTCTCGTGAAAATAGGGTCCGGTAGGTTTAAGACGGATACTTCCTGTGAAGACATACATACCGTAATAGAGAAAGAGGTCATAAAGCTTGCCGGTGAAGCCGGGAAAAAAATGCACACCGCGCGAAGCCGCAATGACCAGATAGCCCTGGATGAAAAACTTTATCTCAAAGAAACAATTGATAATATAATAATTAAAATTAAAAAGTCCATAAAAAGTTTTAAAGGTTTTGCTGGGAAAAACAAAGGGCTTTTGATCCCGGGTTTTACGCATATGCAGCACGCGCAGACGGTCAAGTTTGAAAAATATGCCGGGGCCTATATAGAGATGCTGGAGCGCGATATTTCACGTTTTAAGGATGTTTACAAACGCGCAAATTATATGCCGCTTGGCGCTTGTGCTTTGGCGGGGACTTCTTTCCCGATAGACCGCGCTATGGTCTCAGCTGAGCTGGGTTTTACAATGCCGACAAAAAATACCCTGGATTCGGTCTCGGACCGGGATCATATCATAGAATTTATTTCTGCCTGCGCGCTGCTCTCGATGCATTTGAGCCGGTTCGCGGAAGAGATGATCCTCTGGTCCACAAAAGAATTTGCCTATATTGAGATAAGCGATGCTTATACAACAGGAAGCAGTATCATGCCTCAAAAGAAAAATCCGGATATTTTTGAGCTTATCCGGGGCCGTACCGGGCGCGTGTACGGCGGGCTTATGGGCATGCTTACTCTGATGAAAGGCCTTCCGCTTACTTATAACAGCGACATGCAGGAGGATAAGATACATTTATTCTCGGTCGCGGATTCCATACAGGATTCGCTTGATATTTTTGAAGCCGTGGTTAAGAATATAAAGCTTAAACCGGAGAACATCAAGCGGTCTATGTATAAAGATTTTTCTGAAGCTGTCGAGGTGGCCAACTATCTTACAAAAAAAGGCCTGAATTTTAAGGATGCGCATACCATAACAGGCAAACTTGTTCTTTATTGCATGGAAAAAGATAAAGACCTTAAGGAACTTTCTATCGAAAATTTCAAGAAATATTCAAAATTATTCAAGGAAGATATATTTAATGTCTTTAAGGCCAAATAATATATGCTTGATCAGTCGCTAAAAGAGTTTATAGCCGTACTTGATTACGGTTCGCAGTACAATCAATTGATCGCCAGAAGGGTAAGGGAAAACAATGTTTACTGTGAGATCCTGCCCCCGGCGACCACGGCTGAAACACTTAAGAAGATCCCAAGACTTAAAGGAATAATACTTTCCGGCGGGCCGGCAAGTGTTTATGAAGAGAATGCTCCGGGCATAGATCCGGAAATTCTTAAAATAGGGGTGCCTATACTCGGTATTTGTTATGGCATGCAGCTTATTTCGCAGACGCTGGGCGGAAAAGTTATGAAAGCGGAAAAGAGAGAATACGGCCTTTCAAAACTCCTGATCAAGGATTTTTCCGATCTTCTCTGGAATTTAAGATCAACCCTGGATGTTTGGATGAGCCATGGCGATCAGGTTACCCGGCTTCCCCAGGGGTTTGAACCCATTGCCTATACTATGACCTGCCCTTTTGGAGCTATTCGCAACCGTGTAAAACAAATTTACGGAGTGCAGTTCCACCCCGAAGTTATTCACACGCAAAACGGCAAAGATATAATAAAGAATTTCCTTATGAAGATCTGCCATTGTTCCGGCGACTGGACGATGAAGAATTATGTCAAAGATGCCATAGAAAATATACGAAAAACAGCCGGGGAAAAAAAAGTTATTTGCGGGCTTTCCGGAGGAGTGGACTCTTCTGTTGTAGCTGTACTGATCCATAAGGCCATTGGAGATAATTTGCACTGCGTATTTGTTAATAACGGGATGCTTCGAAAAGGCGAACCGGAGGCGGTGTTAAAAACTTTCAGGGATGGTTTTAAGATCAATCTCCATTATGCTGATGCTTCAGACAGGTTCCTTGACAAACTGAAAGGAGTGGTCAATCCTGAACAAAAGAGAAAGATAATAGGCCACGAGTTTATCAGGGTCTTTGAAGATGAGGCGGAAAAACTGGGTAATATCGGGTTTTTGGCCCAGGGTACGCTTTATCCGGATGTTATTGAAAGTATCTCAACAAAAGGCCCGTCGGCTGTGATCAAGTCGCATCATAATGTCGGAGGTTTGCCGAAAGACCTGAAATTCAGCCTTATTGAGCCCCTTAAAGAACTTTTTAAAGATGAAGTAAGGATCCTTGGCAAGGAACTGGGTATCCCTGACGAAATACTATGGAGACAGCCGTTCCCCGGTCCGGGCCTGGCAGTACGGATACTGGGAGAAGTTTCCCCTGAAAATCTTGAAATCTTAAAGAATGCGGATAGTATAATAATAGAGGAGATCAAGCGGGCCAAGCTGTACAGGTCCATCTGGCAGTCTTTCGGAGTTTTATTGCCGATAAAGACTGTGGGCGTTATGGGGGATGAACGTACTTACGATAATGTGATTGCGCTTAGAGCGGTAGAGAGCCAGGATGGTATGACCGCGGACTGGGTGAAACTGCCTTACGAAGTTATGAACACCATATCTGATAGAATAGTAAATGAGGTCCGTGGAGTTAACCGGGTAGTTTATGATATAACCAGTAAACCGCCGTCCACCATAGAATGGGAATGAAAAGGATCCCGCCGCCCCCGCAAGCCGGGGGATTTTGCTTATAAAAGGATATGAAAAAAGAAGATGAATACCCGCGAGATACGCAAACGGATAGCTAGCATAAAAAAGACCCAGCAGATAACTAAGGCAATGAAAATGGTTGCTGCAGTCAGATATCGAAAAGCGCTACAGAACCTTACCGCTAACCGGCCATACAGACAGGAGATGGAATATATTATCGGTGATCTTATTGCCAAAAAAAATGATAATTATGAACACCCGTATTTTATTGCCCGTAAGAAAGCAGAGAAAGAACTCCTGATCCTGATAACTTCAGACAAAGGGTTTTGCGGCAGCTTTAACAGCACTTTGCTGAAAAATTGCCTCAAGCAGCTCCGGTTAAACGGTTCGGGCACAGACGTTATAGCTCTGGGAAAGAAAGGCAGGGACTTTCTGGGTGCCAGAGGCTTCAGCGCTATGGCCGAATATAACGGTGTTATGAATGCTCTTAATTACGTTTCCGCGGATAAAATAGTTAAAGAGATCCTTTTAAAGTTTTTTTCCGGAAATTATAAAGAAGTGACAATTATGTATAATGAGTTTAAGGTTGTCACCCAGGCAAAAACAAAGATCTTTAAATTGCTGCCGCTTGCTACAGGCGGCAAAAAAACCTTGAGTTCAGAATTCATATTTGAGCCGGACCTTAAGAGCTTGCTTGAAGAACTCCTGCCAAAATATATAAGTGTTATTTTTTACGGCATCCTGCTTGAATCTAATGCGGCAGAACAGGGCCTGCGCATGACCTCAATGGAACAGGCAACCAAGAATACTGAAGAATTGATGAAGAAATTGACGCTTCAATATAATAAAGTAAGACAGGGTAATATCACAAAAGAACTTAACGATCTGGTGGGAGGGGCGGCTGCCGTAAGCTGACGGCTGCACTGCCGTTCTGCCGGAAAAAGTAAGGGATAATTGCTTTTAATTGTCAAACAGGAGAAATTTATGTCTGATCAGAATATTGGCTTTGTAGCGCAGATCATCGGAGTCGTAGTCGATGTTGAATTCCCCTCCGGCAAGCTTCCTGGAATTTATACAGCCATCCGTATCCAAAGGGATATTCCCGGTGATTACGGCAGTATGGAAATACTTGCTGAAGTCCAGCAGCACCTGGGGGATAATACCGTAAGGGCTGTGGCAATGTCTTCTACAGATGGTTTGAAAAAAGGTTCAAAGGTCATTAACACCGGAAAAGGAATTTCAGTTCCCGTGGGCAGGGAAACACTGGGCAGGATATTTAATATTCTGGGTGAACCCATTGACCAATTGGGGGAGGTAAACACGGTTAAAAGAAATCCCATTCACAGGGAGCCCCCGTCCTTTGAGGAACAGGATACGAAAGTATCCATGCTTGAGACCGGGTTAAAAGTGGTTGATATGCTGGCACCTTATCCGAAGGGTGGAAAGATAGGCCTGTTCGGCGGGGCCGGGGTCGGAAAAACAGTTATTATCATGGAACTTATCAGGAATATTGCCACCCAGCACGGCGGGTTTTCTGTTTTTGCCGGTGTAGGGGAAAGAACCAGAGAGGGTAACGATCTTTGGCTCTCCATGAAAGAATCCGGCGTCATAGATAAGACCGCAATGGTTTTTGGACAGATGAATGAACCCCCCGGAGCGAGGCTCAGGGTCGCTCTTTCAGGCCTGACAATGGCGGAATACTTTCGTGATGAAGAAGGCCAGGATGTGCTGCTTTTTATAGATAATATTTTTAGATTTGTGCAGGCAGGTTCTGAAGTTTCAGCCCTGCTGGGCCGTATGCCTTCAGCCGTGGGGTACCAGCCTACGCTAAGCACGGAAATGGGAGCTCTTCAAGAAAGAATAACTTCAACAAAAAAAGGTTCTATTACTTCCGTGCAGGCTATTTATGTGCCTGCCGACGATCTGACTGATCCGGCTCCGGCAACCTCATTTTCGCATCTGGATGCCACTACCGTCCTTTCCCGGGCGATCGTGGATATCGGTATATATCCTTCAGTAGATCCTCTGGATTCTACTTCAAAAATACTTGATCCAAATATTGTGGGGGCGGAACATTACGCGGTTGCGCGCGGGGTACAGAAGATCTTGCAGAGATACAAGGACCTGCAGGATATTATAGCGATACTCGGGATAGATGAACTTTCAGAAGAAGACAAAACAGTCGTTAACAGAGCCAGGAGAGTCCAGAAATTCCTCTCGCAGCCGATGTTCGTAGCGGAGGCGTTCACCGGAATGGCCGGTAAATATGTGCCTGTTAAAGACACAATTAAAGGTTTTAAAGAGATCATTGAAGGAAAACATGACGAGCTTCCGGAGCAGGCTTTTTATATGGCAGGCGCCATAGAGGAAGTAATTGAAAAAGCGGCGCAAATGAAAGTTGAAGGGTATAATTAGCTTGCGGAGCGTTAATAATTCAGCTGGTTTTAGGAAAATATGAGTGAAAAAACTTTTATACTGGAAATACTGACACCGGACCGTCAAGTTTTTAAAGGTGCGGTTACTTCTCTTGAAGCGCCCTCTCCTCTGGGTAATTTTGGAGTGCTGAGAAACCATACTCCCCTGATCTCGCTGCTAAAAAAGGGTAAAATAATATATAAATATGGAAAAGAGATCAATGAACTCCAAATTGAAAGCGGTTTTGTGGAAGTCTTGACCGATAAGGTAAGAATACTGGTAGAGGGGTGCTCTTAATGACGGAAGAAAGGGAAGAAATAGAAAAAATAAAGGTTAGACTGAAAGAAATATGGAGGTATCTTTGACCTGTCAAGAAAGCAGGACAGGGTCAAAGAAATAGATAAACTCGCGGGGGAAGCCGGCTTCTGGGGTGAAAATGAAAAGGCCCAGAAACTAATGAAAGAGCGTGATGACTACAAGAAAGAGCTGGATAACTGGAAATTGCTGGAAGCAAAAGTTGACGATGTTTTGACCGGCCTGGAACTTATTAAGCTGGAAGAAGATCCCGCCCTTATAAAAGAAATTGCAGAAAAACAAAGCCAGCTGAAAAAAGATATCCGTTCTGAAGAATTAAAACTCTATTTTACCGATAAGTACGACTCTCATAATGCATTTTTATCCATTCATCCCGGGGCCGGCGGTACCGAGTCTCAAGACTGGGCCTCAATGCTTCTTAGAATGTATAACAGATGGGCAGAAAGAAAAAATTTTACTATTGAGATAGTTGATTATCAACCCGGAGAAGAAGCCGGGCTCAAAGACGTAACTCTGTTGATCTCCGGGCCGAATGTATATGGCTTCCTTAAATCGGAAAAAGGCGTTCACCGGCTCGTTAGAATATCTCCTTTTGATTCCAATAAGAGACGGCATACTTCTTTCGCCTCTGTGGATGTGATGCCGGAAGTTGATGACGTTGAAGTAGATATAGGCGAAGAAGAGATAAGGCTGGATACCTACCGGGCTTCCGGAGCCGGCGGGCAGCATGTAAATCGTACAGAAAGCGCTATCCGGCTTACTCATCTGGCTTCCGGTATTGTGGTGACCTGCCAGTCGGAAAGAAGCCAGATGAAAAATAAGGCGATGGCCTATAAAGTTCTGAAGTCAAGGCTGTATGAGTATTATGGCGGTAAAAGAAAGGAAGAAATGAAGAAGGTGCAGGGTGAAAAAAAAGATATTGAATGGGGAAGCCAGATAAGATCCTATGTTTTCCAGCCTTACCGTTTAGTGAAAGATAACAGAACCGGCGTGGAAGTCGGGAATACTGACGCGGTAATGGACGGAGATATAGATATATTCATAGAGGCCTTTCTTAAAAGAAAAGGAGACAAATAACTACTCCTGCGGTCCCCGGGTTTGTGAACTAAAGATATTGATGTTGTCTTGAGTAAAAGATTATTTTATTAAATTCGATTTGACGTATTTTTACAAAATAATATAAGCTTGATGCGCCAGTAGTTATGGAATATTGTTAAACTATATATCAACGTCTCGAATAATTCGAAAAAACCTTATTTACCCTTGACAATCCTTATAAAATCATTATACTATATGTAGATGCACTAATAACATTGGCCACTATATATGCGTGTCTATTACATTTAGCGGGCGTTTTTTTATCCAAGACAAGTGCTACAGGAGTGTCATTGTTACTTAAGAAACTTCAATTGTATGGTTTTAAATCATTTGCTGATAAAACCGAGGTGAATTTTGAACCCGGGATTACTTGTATTGTCGGCCCGAATGGTGCAGGTAAATCCAATATTGTTGATTCCATACGCTGGGTTCTCGGAGAACAGAGCGTTAAGTCGCTTCGCAGCCCGTCTATGGATAATATTATCTTTAACGGGACTGAATCCAGAAAACCTGTGGGTATGGGTGAAGTATCCCTGGTATTTTCTGATCTAAAAGGCCAGCTTGCTTTTGATTTTGAAGAATTAAAGATAACCCGCCAGATCTTCCGTAATTCTGATTGTGAGTACTTCATAAATAAAAATCCCTGCCGGCTCAAGGATATTTCTAATATGTTCCTTGATACCGGGGTCGGTACCGACACCTATTTTATTCTTGAACAGGGAAAGATGGATGCTATTCTTTCTTCGCGCCCGCTTGAAAGGCGGTATATCTTTGAGGAAGCCGCCGGAGTTTCAAAGTATAAAGCAAAAAAAGAAGAAGCCTTGAAGAAACTTGATCAAACGGATCAAAACCTGAAAAGGATCAAGGATATCCTGGGAGAAGTGAAACGCCAGATAAATAGCCTTGAACGGCACGCAAAAAAAGCCGAGAAATATAAAAAACTTTCTTTGGAACTAAAAGAAGCCGAAGTCTCCGTTTCCAAATACCGGTATGATAACTATCGCGGCAAAATTGAAGAGCTTTCTGTAAAAAAGAGCGCTCTTAAAAACACCCTGGAAAATATTTTGAACAGTATTAACAGCGAGGACGCGCGCCTGCAGGAAGGCAGAAAAAACCTTTTTGAAGAGGAAAAGAAACTGGTCCTCCGGCAGGAAGAATACTACAAGGTCGGCAACGAGATAAACAATGTTTTCGGTAAAATAAGCCTTTTGGAAGACAGAAGGAACTCTTTGATCCGTGAGATCGAACAAATAAAAGAACGGATAACCGAGCTTGAGAAGAAAAATGGAACGCTTGTAGGCCTTATCGCCGGGACCAAGGATGATTATGAGGAAACGGTAAAAGGCTTGGCTGTTGAAAAAGAAAATATCGGAAAACAGGCCGAAAATTCCAGAAAGCTGAGGGAAAAGCACAGGCAGGGCGAGAAACTTCTGGAAGAACTAAGGGTGCAGATCTTTGACACTATCAGTGAGTTCGCGCACCTGAAAAATGAATTTAAGGCGGCTGAGAACCGTATTAATGAATTGAAATTTACCGGGGATAAGCTGAGCAGGAAAAAAAATGAAATAGTCGCCCGTAAAGAAAATGCGGAAAAACGCCTTTTGGAATTAAAAGCCGAACTGGCCGGGATCGGCGGGAGTAATAAACTTACGACTTCCGAGGGTGTTTATGAATACACCTCCGAAGAAATAAAGAATATTGAAACAATGGAAAGCCTGATGGACGGGGATTTTAACCGGATCGGGCAAGAAAAAGAAGTCATTAATATCCGGAAACTTCTCGTAAATATCCGTGACAGGTGGGTCTCCTACGTTAAAAAAATAAAACCTCTTTTTAAGATACTGCAGGATGTTAAAGGTACTGTGGCAAAAAAACAGGAAGAGCAGTCTTTAATTGGAGAGCTTGAAAGGATCTGCCGTGAACTCAAGGTCATAGACTACGAGCTTGAGGAAATAACAAAAGAAGAAACGGCGGCGGCCGGTAAAAAGAAGGAATTGACCGGCAGGCTGAATAATGCGGAGGGCGCGCAAAAAGAAAAAGATGCCGGTATCAAGGCTCTTGAAGCTGAATTGCTGGCGGCAAGAAAAGATGAGCAGGCGGAGAACGCGATATTTACGGATAGAAAGGTACGCCTTACTTTTCTTGAACAGCGGGAGATAAATTTAAAAAATGAACTGGTACGGATGGGGCTGAATATTGATGAGATTGAAGTAAGTAAAAACACCTATATTAAAGAAATTAAGAGCAAAACCCTGCTGATAGACGGCCTTGATAAGGAGATCTCCTCTCTACAGATGTTTTTGAAGGAAATAGCGCCTAAAAAAGAGGAGCTTGAGAAGTCACTTGCAAATGAAAAAGATAATAATGAAAACATCAGGAAATGCTTTTTTAAGGATGAAGAACAACTCCGGGCTTTCAGGAAGGAGAATGAGGTAAAACAGAAGGACCTGTATGATCTTGAAATAGTTATAAGCAAGCAGGACCTTGAAGCCAAAGCCATAAAAGACAGGATCCTCCGGGATTATCATGTTGATATTTCACAACTTACCCTGGAAAAAGACTATATAATTGATAATAATTTAACTGAAGAAACAGCGGATGTTAAAATAACTGAGCTGCGGGCAATAATAGACGGTATGGGGCCCGTTAATATGGCTTCAATGGAAGAATATCAGGAGTTATCAGTAAGGTATGATTTCCTTGCCGGCCAGGAAAGGGACCTGGATGATGCCAAAAATGAACTTTTGAAGACTATTCACGAGCTTAATCAGACCACAAAGGAATTGTTTCTTGAAACGTTTACCAAAATAAAGGCGAATTTCAATGAGGTTTTCAGGAAACTCTTTAATGGCGGACATGGCGACCTTCAACTTATGGATGAAAACAATATACTTGAAACAGGTATTGAAATCATTGCCAGGCCTCCGGGAAAAAGGCCTCTTTCTGTAGCAATGCTTTCCGGAGGAGAGAGAGCCTTAACTGCCATCGGGCTTCTTTTTGCGGTATTTATGGTAAAGCCTTCTCCTTTCTGCATCCTGGATGAAATAGATGCTCCGCTTGATGACAGTAATGTTGTGAGATTCAGGGATATGCTAAAGAGTACCTTCGCCCACGTGCAATTCATAATAATAACACACAATAAGCTTACAATGGAAAGCGCAGATACTCTTTATGGAATAACGCAATTAGAAAAAGGTGTTTCAACGGTAGTCTCGGTTAAGCTAAAAGATATAGATCCTCTGACTGGAAAAGCAGGAGTGAATGTAGAAAGGAAAGCAAAAGCTGTATAAAGAACCGTAAATATTTGATATTTACTTTTAAAATAATGCGTTTTAACCCTACCTTCAAACAGGCCGTGAATCCAGCAATAACCAAATTCACGTTGACAATTCCGGTCCAATATTGTATAATTACCCTGTAACGTAAGAACTTACAAATATAAAAACATTAAACTGTTTTAGGGAGGAATACCAAGTGGGAGAAACTGAGGCGCCCACTTTTTTGTTTTTAAGCAGAAGTCTTGTTCGTGTTACATTCTATAACGGTTGGTAATAGAAGGAGCCGGTTATATATGAATGGTGCGGATAATATAGTTCTAAAAGCTAAAAGCCTTACAGAACTTTACCTCAAAGTACTGGGGCTTATTTTATACGATATAGAATATAAGCGCGAGAATACCGGGATGGTACTTCGCATATTTATAGATAAGCCCGCGGAAAGCGGTAAGGTTAACATTAAGGACTGTCAGGAAGTAAGTAATGTGCTTTCCACTGTTTTTGAAGAGCAAAACCTTATAGAAGGGCATTATAACCTTGAGGTTTCTTCTCCCGGTTTGGATCGTGTTTTGAAGATGGAAAAGGATTTTATAAGGTTTGCGGGTTTTAAAGCAAATATATATTTTAATGGCCTGGTCAACGGGAAGAATAACCTGACAGGACTGCTCAAAGGTGTTAAGGCAGGAAATGTATTGCTCGAAGTAAAAGGTGTGATAGTTGAGTTCCCGGTGTCCAGCGTAAAGAAGGGAAAACTGATATTCGATCAGTAGAGGATATGGTGCCAGTATGCTAAACAGAGAAGTTTCAGATGCTTTAGAACAGATCGGCCGGGGCCGGGAAGTAAATATGGAAGTATTGCTCGAGACTTTGCAGAAAGCTCTTACTTCCGCCTCAAAAAAACTTCTTGGAAATCAACATGAAATAAAAGTGTTTCAGGATGAAAATACAGGAACAATTAAGGCCTTTTATCCTAAGACCGTCGTTTCGGATGTTAAGAATTCCGATTACGAAGTTTCATTGGAAGAGGCCAAAAAACTTGGCTATGAAGGCAAAACCGGCGGGACTGTTGATCTTCCTGTGCCTATTGAGAAGTTCGGCCGTATAGCGGCTCAGATTGCCAAGCAGGTCATTTCAAAAAAGGTCAGAGATATAGAGCGCGACGCTCTTTTTTCAGAATTTGAAGAAAAGATTGATACATTGCTTAATGGAATAGTCCTGAGAAAGGAGAATAAAAATATTTTCGTTGATCTGGGAGATACCGAAGGTGTTATCCCGATGAAGGAACAGGTTTTCAGGGAAAGCTGGCAGATCGGGGATAAGATCAAGGTCTATGTTACCGAAGTCAAAAAAACGTCCAAGGGGACACAGGTGGTGCTTTCAAGGATACATCCCAATTTCATCAGAAAACTTTTTGAAACTGAAATACCGGAAATAGGGGAAGGGAAAGTACAAATTAAGTCCCTTGCAAGAGATCCAGGGTACAGGCTGAAAATAGCGGTCTATTCCGAGGATAGAAATATAGACTCTGTTGGGGCCTGTGTCGGAGTTAAAGGAGGCAGGATCCAGCCTGTTGTAAAGGAGCTCAAAGGCGAAAAGGTCGATGTTATTGAATGGAATGCGGATATAAAAAACTTCGCTAAGAATGCTTTGAAACCCACAAGAATTACCAGCGTTTCCGTTGATGAGGCAGGACAGGTGGTTACCGTTGTTGTTCCGGATGACCAGCTGGCAATAGCTATTGGAAAAAACGGGCAAAGTACAAAACTCGCCGGCAAGCTTATCGGCTGCAAAATTGACGTGATAGGTGAAACCGATTTTGCGAAAGCAGGGGCCGGGAACGTCAAAATTATTGAAGACAAAGCGCAGGAAACAAAAGACGACCCTTTTGCTTTGCTGGGCTTAAATAAGAAAACTATAACTAAACTGAAAGACAACGGGTTCAATACCAGGGAAGATTTTAAGAACGCCACACTTGACTCGCTCTTAAAGATAAACGGACTCACAGCCAAAACAGCCGAGAAAATTCTCGAGAAGGTTAAGGCATTCAAAGGACAGGAGAACGAAACTAAAAATGAGCAAATTTAGAGTTCATGAAATAGCCAAAAAACTTGGCATGAAGAGCGCTGATCTTGTTGCCAAACTTGTCGAGATGGGAATAGAAGACAAGAAAGCTGTCAGCATGCTGGATGAGAGCGAAATAAAAGTTGTCGCTGCCGCAATAAGAGAGTCGGCGGCTAAAAAAGACGCGCCTGTGCCGGGCGGTAAAGCTGCGCTGGCGAAATCACCTGCCGCGGCTTCACAAAAGAAACCCGCTGCCGTTCCTCAAAAGAAAGTCAAAACTCCGGCAGTAACCTTGGAAAAAACTGCCGTTAAGGCCGCCGTGTCCGTTACCGGTGTAAAAATTGCGCCTCATGCCGCAAAACCTGCGGCCTCAGGCAAAGCAACCGAACATGCCCCTTCCGCAAAAGCAGCCGCTGTTAAAACCGCTGCCCCCGTAAAACCGCTAAAAGCAGCCGCGGAGAAAAAAACGCAGGCTGTAAAACCTAAAGTTAAGCATGCGGAAAAAGAGGTGCCTGCAAAGACAGTTCCTGAGGTAGACGCGGAAATTACAGGAACAAAAGCCGTACCGGAAAAAGTCCCGGATACAGCCGCTGCCGTTACTCATGCTCCCGCGGCATTGCCTGTTATTCCGGAAGGCCCCCGGCCTATTTTTAAGGTCACGGAAGTTACTACTGTCGGCGAAATGGCCAACAAATTGAAAGTTCCGGCAAGTGAACTTATTAAGAAGATCATGACCATGGGTATGATGGTCTCGATAAATAGAAAACTTGACAAAGATGCTATTATTCTCATTGCTTCTGAATTTGGCTATGATGTTGAGTTCGTTTCTATCTTTAACGAAGAAGCTCCGACCGAAGCGGAAGAAATACTGGATAAGTCAAAATTGGAATGGCGCCCTCCGGTAGTTACCGTTATGGGACATGTTGATCACGGCAAAACTTCTCTGCTTGATGCTATCCGGGAAACTAATGTGACTGCAGGCGAAGCGGGTGGTATTACACAGCATATTGGCGCCTACAAAGTGAGAGTCCCCAAAGGAGAGATAGTTTTTCTTGATACACCGGGCCACGAAGCTTTTACTTCCATGCGGGCAAGAGGTGCATCAGTTACTGACATAGTAGTATTGGTTGTAGCCGCGGATGACGGTGTTATGCCCCAGACGGTTGAAGCCATAAATCATGCAAAAGCGGCGAAAGTGCCCATAATTGTGGCAATTAATAAAATGGATAAACCCAGCGCTGCTCCGGAAAGGGTGAAGCAGGAACTCTCAAAGTATGATCTGCTGCCTGAAGATTGGGGCGGGAAGACGATCTTTGTCCCGGTTTCAGCGAAAAAGAAAGAAGGCATTGAAAAACTTCTTGAGATGATACTTTTGGAATCGGAAATGCTGGAGCTCAAAGCGGTAAAATCAGGGATGGCAAAGGGTGTTGTGCTCGAGGCAAAACTTGATAAAGGCAAAGGGCCCGTGGCGACGGTGTTGATAGAAAAAGGAACGCTTAAGATAGGTGATTCTTTTGTGTCCGGTTTCTTCTTTGGGAAAGTCCGCGCTATGATGGATGATAAAGGGCAAAAACTTCAGGAAGTCATACCTCCTACGCCTGTAGAGATTCTTGGTTTTAACGGCGTGCCTAATGCGGGAGATACCTTTCAGGTCATGGCTGACGAAAAAGAGGCCCGGGTCATCTCCGTGCGCAGAAATGAACTGCAGCGGGAAATAAATATTCAAAAACAAAAACATATTTCGCTTGAAGGCCTTTATACCGAGATCCAGGACGGCAAGTTAAAAGATCTTAAGCTTATTCTGAAGGGTGATGTTCAGGGGTCTATCGACGCGCTTACGGACGCGCTGGAGAAACTTGGAAATGATAAGGTCAAAATATCTATTATTCATAAAGGCGTTGGAAACGTTAATGAGTCCGACGTTATGCTGGCAAGCGCGTCCAATGCTATTATTATAGGTTTTTCCGTGAGCGCCAGCCAGGCGATCAATGACCTGGCGAAGAAAGAAAATGTTGATATAAAGTTCTTCAGGATAATTTATGAAATAACTGACGCGGTCAAAGCCGCCATGGAAGGTTTGCTCGAACCGATACTTAAGGAAGTAGTTGTGGGCCGGGCCGAGATCAAACAGGTCATTAAGATACCCGACGGTTTTATCGCGGGCAGCCATGTGTCTGAAGGCAAAATAACCAGGCAGGGCCTGGCCAGGATAAAACGCGGCGCTGAAATTGTAGGCCAGGGGAAAATTACTTCGCTTAGAAGGTTTAAAGATGATGTCAAAGAAGTGGCGGCCGGATATGAATGCGGTATCTCTATTGACGGCTTTAAAGATTATAAAGTCGGAGATATTTTTGAAGTTTATGTTATCGAGAAAACCTACGCGAAGCTGTAATTTACCCGTGCCGGGACGGCTATTTGCCGCCTTACGGGGCATTAAGGGTTTTCCAACGGAGCTCTGATGCATCTAAGAACGGAAAAACTGGCGAGGCTTTTTCAAAAAGAAGTCAGCCTGATAATAGCGAGAGATCTTACGAACCAGGACATAGGTTTTGTTACGGTCACCGCGGTTCAATTTAACAATGATACCAGCAAAGCTACGGTCTATATCAGTATCTTTGGGGAGAAGAAGGCCAGGGAAAAATCCATTACCGCTCTTAATAAAGCAAAAGGCGCCGTCAGGCATTTATTGGCGGAAAGAGTGGTTCTTCGCTATATGCCGGAAATTGAATTTAAAGAAGATCTCCAGTATGACCAGATAGAAAAAACTCTTTCTATAATAAAAACACTAGAGGATAAGAAAAATAAAAATGAAAAATAATTCGCTTAAAGAAATAGTCCGCGCGTTTAGAAAATATGATAATTACATTCTCTCGACCCATATAAGCCCGGATGGCGACGGTATTGGCTCGGAACTTGCTCTCGGGTTTGGGCTGAAAAAACTCGGGAAAAAAGTTACCATAGCCAATAGTGACCCTTTTCCGGCAAATTATGAGTTCCTGCCCTGTGACGGAATGCTTAAGAACAGAGAGGAAATTAAGGGCAGTTATGATGTTGCTGTCTCTCTGGAATGCCCCGGCCTGGACCGGGTCGGCAAAATGAAAAAAGTTTTCCTGAAATCCGGCAGGATCATTAACCTGGATCATCACATGAGCAACGAATTTTTCGGCGATTATAATTATGTGGATGACGGGTCTGCCGCGGTGGGAGAGCAGGTTTTTGATATTCTTTTTGAATTAGGCGTCAAACTGGATCTCAATATTGCCACGTGCCTTTATACCTCACTTTTAACCGATACGGGAAGTTTCTCCTATTCCAATACTACCAGGAGAACTCATGAAATAGTCATAGAACTTATGAAATACGGTGTAAATCCTTCGGAAGTGAATCAGAATGTATACGAGGTTTCTTCGCTCGGCAAGATACAACTCCTTGGAAGAGCAATAAACTCTTTATGCATAGATGAAAGATACGGTATTGCCTGGACAGTTCTTGCAAAAAAGGATTTTGAAGATACAGGAACAAATTACAGCGATTCTGAAGGTATCATTAATTACGCGCGTTCCATCAAAGGGGTCAATATCGCGATCTCTTTTACCGAAATTCACGGGGAAAGGGTTAAGATCAGTTTCAGGTCAAAAAGGAATGAAATAGATGTCAATAAGATCGCTCTTTTTTTTGCTGGCGGCGGGCACAAGAGAGCTTCCGGCGCGCTGCAAAAAGGGACGGTTAACGAAGTTAAAGAAAAAGTATTGAAAAAAACAATAGAGGTGATAAAAAGTGTGTCTGCCGGTTTTAAGCTTAAACCTGTTTTAGGAGCTTGCGGAACTTTGACAAAAAAGAAGAGGTGAAAAGTTTGGTCAGGTCAGATATCGTAAAAAAAGTGGCAAAGGAAACAGGCCTTACGGTAAAAGATGCCGAAAAAATCGTGGATATAATACTGGAAAGCCTGATTGAGTATGTTGAAAAAGGAAGTAAGCTTGAATTGAGAGGCTTTGGCACTTTTTTAGTCAAACAAAGAGCGGGGCGTATTGCCAGAAATCTTAAGACAAACGAAGATTTTCCGCTTCCTTCCAGAAAAGTGATACATTTTAAATCCGGAAAAGAATTAAAGCAGCTCCATCTTCAGGAGGAAAAATGAAAAAATCACTGCTGGTAACTGCCCTTGTGGTTGTCTTTCTTATCCTGGCCGGCTATGTTATTTATGAGCTTATTTTAATGGGGCCAAAAATTACTTTAGCGTATCCCGGCAAAATAGGCCAGCAAAAACTTGATACCGAGTTTAAGGTAGCCGTAGAACTTGAAAACCTGGCCGTCTTGTCAAGAGAATACATGATAAATCTTGATATTTTTAGCGGTACCCAAATTAAAATGTCTTTGCCTGCCCAGGTGAAAAAACTTGAACCCCGGAAAAAACAAACTGTGGAATTTACCTGTATTCTTTCTGAACCCCTGCTCCCGGGGCCCTACTCTTCCGTTATTTATGTTACAACCAAAAGATCCATGTTTTCTTCGGCTTATTCCAGGATAGCAGAGAGCTCTCAGGAATTTTTACTTGCGGAAAAAATAATAAGCGGTATTGTTAACTTTATTGATATTAAAGGCGGCAGGAAAGTCGGCGAAGTTATGACGGTCAATGCCGTAGCCAAAAATACCGGGGAAGCCGCAAAAGTTTTCTCACTGGACTGCGAAATAATCAATCCGAAAGGGGAAGCGGTCCGGTTTCCGGCAAAGGATTTCAGCCTTAATATGGAAGAATCCAGAAAAATTTCTTATGAGCACAATGTTCCGCTAAAGGCTCCGGGCGGAAAATATAAAATAAAGCTTTCCCTTTACGCGGGAGCAGGTGCCGATAAAGCAAAAAAATTAATGGCGGAACAGGAACTGGAAAAAAATATACTGGAAAGAACCGTTAAAGCTTCTGTTGAAGCGGTAAAGCTCAGCGGTAAATTGAAATCAGGGGAAACGGTTAATTTTGAGATAAATGTAAAAAACACGGGAGATATAGAAAAACTCTTCTCTCTTGAAGTTTCTTTGCTGGATCCTTCGGGTAAGCTTATAACTCTTCCCTCAAAAGAATTACAGACAGCTGCCGGTGAAATAAAGAAGTACTCCTCTGCTTATCCAATTCCCCGGAAAGATTCTCACGGCCTCTATAAAATAAGTATTATTGTTTTTGCGGGCTCTTCACATGAACCGGCAAGAAAAAAGCTGACAGAAGCACATCAGGAATTCAGTGTCGCGGAGCGGGTGACCAAAGCCGCTGTTACTAAAGTTGTTATTGCCGCTTCGAAGACCAAAATAAAAGTAGGAGAACCCGTAACCATAACAGTTGGCCTGATGAATACCGGGGAAACAGAGCACGCGTTCCCTGTTACGATAGTAATAAACGGAGGGAATAACCGGGCTAAACTCGACGCCAAGCTGCTTTCTCTGGGCGTTGGCGAGGAAAAGCAAATAGTGTTTGAATATTTAATACCGCTTGCCGGCACCGGGGGCAGTTACGGAGCAAAAGCAGGTGTTTATAATAGTATAGATGCGGCAGGCAATATTATTGAACTTTTTGAAGAAAAAAGTTCCGCCTTTACTGTGGGGGGGCCGAATATTCTGGGAACGGCGGAACTTGCCGTAATATCCGGAAAAATAAGATATGGAGATACGGTCAATTTAAAGGCAAAATTCCTTAACACCGGCGAAGTCAGGCACGTCTATTTTGTGAAAATAGAGGTCCTTGATCCGCTGAAAAAGATTTCCACTATTATTAATGAAAAAGTTGATCTCGACAGGGCCGGCCAGGTTGAAAAAACCGGGGAGTTCAAAATAGACCCTGCTTTAGCTGAGGGTAAGTACACGGTCCTCGCCAGTCTCTGGGAGCGGCTGGGTGAGGATGGAAATCCTGCCGGGAAACTCGGAGAGGATTCTCATGCATTCGAAGTCCTGGATACGGCGCCCGTAATAACCAATATAATAGGTGTGGCTCCCGTTATCGGCAGGAATACCACCATAGTGGCAACAGTTAAAGATGATAAGGAAATAAAAGCCGTTATGCTGGTCTATATAGGCCCGGGCATGTCAGAAACCGCAAAAGATATCATGACCCGCACCTCCGGAAATAAAAAAGACGGTTCTTACAGCGCGCAAACCAGGCGGTTTAACTATGCCGGTTCTCTTAAATACTATGTCGAAGCGACTGACTCCAAGGGACAGAAGAGCCGGTCACCGGAGTCCAACACGCAGATAAAATGAGCAGAATAGCGGTAAATTTAGAAGAGGTGAAAAATAGGATAGCAGCTGCCGCGCGCAGATCCGGCAGGGCTCCGGAAGCCGTAAAACTTGTTGCTGTTTCTAAGACCGTCGGAGTACCCGGCATTATTGAAGCTCTTGAAGCCGGAGTTACCGGGATAGGTGAAAACCGTATTCAGGAAGCAAAATTAAAATATCCCCAGCTTGCCGGCCGGAAAATTACCTGGCATATGATAGGGCATCTCCAGACCAATAAAGTCAGGGACGCCGTCAGGATCTTCGACCTTATTCATTCAGTTGACAGCCTGCGTCTTGCCGAAGAGATAAATAATGAGGCCAAAAAAAACAATAAAAAAGTATCCTGTCTTATTGAGATAAATTCCGGCAGCGAAAGCTCGAAGTATGGCATGAAATTTGAAGATGCTGCGGGCTTTATTCGGGCTGCTGCGGGGCTTGGAAATGTCAGCTTCGAAGGGCTGATGACTGTTGCGCCTCTTATGCCGGCTCCGGAAGCTGTAAGGCCGTTTTTTAAAAGAATGAAAGAACTTTTTGAGCAGCTAAAAGTGCCGGCCGCCGGAGTGTCTTCGAACCTTGATCTTAAGCACCTTTCCATGGGTATGAGCCAGGATTATGAGACAGCAATAGAAGAAGGTGCAACCATGGTCAGAGTAGGTTCGGCAATTTTTGGTAAAAGGAATTAAAAAAGGTTCGTAAGGTTAATAAAGTTAATAAGGTCTATAAAGTCTAGGAACAAAATTCTTAGAACTTTTACCCTTTCAGACTTTACGGACATTACGGACATTATGGACTTTTAGACCTTACGGACCTTATAGACTATTATTTTTGTGGGGGAGGTATTTTGTGAAGATCGGTTTTATCGGCGCAGGAAACATGGCTGAGGCCATTATTGCAGGCCTTTTAAGAACAAAAACTGCTAAGCCCTCAGAAATAATTATCAGTGATATTATTAAGCCCCGGCTGGCTGAGCTGAAGAAAAAATATGGTGTAGTTCCTGCCTTGTCAAATAATGCCGTTATACGCGGTTCTGAGGTAATAATAGTTGCCGTAAAACCAAAAGATGCCGGCTCAATAAAAGAAGCGCTGGCGGATATTAAACAGGGGGCTTTCATTATTTCTATTATGGCCGGCATAACTACCGGATTTTTTGAGAAAACAGGCAAAAAATTGCCGGTTATCAGGGTTATGCCGAATACTCCGGCGCTTGTACTTTCAGGCATGGCGGGGATCTGTAAAGGAAAATTTGCAAGCAGGACCCAGCTGGAAAAAACAAAAAAGATATTTGCCGCCGCCGGTAAAGTGCTGGAAGTTGAAGAGAAGCTTATGGATGCCGTTACGGCCGTCAGCGGGAGCGGTCCGGCCTATGTGTTTTTGTTTGCTGAAGCATTACTAGACGCCGCGATCAAGTGCGGTATTGATAAAGCAAGCGCAAAGTTACTGGTGGCAAACACCTTGCTGGGTGGAGCAAAGATGATTCTGGAATCCTCTGAAGAACCGGCAATTTTGAGGAGAAAAGTAACATCTCCCGGCGGAACAACAGCCGCCGCGCTTTCAATATTTGAAAAAAGGGAATTCAAAGAAATAATAATTCAGGCCGTGAAAGCCGCGAAAAAAAGGTCTAAAGAGCTGGCGCAATAAGCGGGATGGCCGGAGAAAGGGATCTAAAAACGGCTTAATAAAATATATTAAGGAGGTCCTAATGAGCGAGTTGAGTCAACAAATAGATCAAGCTGTCAGCAAAATAAGGTCGATATCCAAAATTGTCCCGGAGGTCGCGATAATTTTGGGGACCGGACTCGGCGGCCTGGTGAAGGAAATAAAAAATAAAGTAGAGATAAATTACGGGGAAATTCCCAATTTCCCGCTCTCAACTGTTGAGGCGCATGCGGGAAAATTAATAATCGGGGAGCTGGGAGATAAAAAAGTTGTTGCCATGCAGGGGCGGTTTCACAGATACGAAGGTTATGATTACAGGCAGGTTACGTTCCCTGTATACGTGATGAAAAAGCTTGGGGCCCGGATACTCATGGTCTCAAATGCCGCCGGCGGCTTAAATAAAAAATATAAGGCCGGTGAACTTATGATGATCTCTGATCATAATTCCCTGCTGCTCGGGAGCAACCCGCTGGCGGGCCCAAATGATGATAAACTCGGCCCCAGGTGGCCGGATATGTTTCAGACCTATGACGCGGAATTAATGAAAATTGCGGCAAAAATAGCAAAAAAACTCGGGATTAAACTGCATAAAGGGGTCTATATAGGTGTTCTCGGGCCGAATCTGGAAACTGAAGCCGAATATAAGTTTCTTATTGCTATCGGCGGGGACGCTGTCGGAATGTCGACGGTACCGGAAGTTATAGTCGCCAGATACTGCGGCTTAAGGGTATTGGGTATCTCTGTTGTTACCGATATGTGTATACCCGGCCATCTGGAAATAGCGAATATAGAGAAAATAATAGGTAATGCCGCGCGGGCCGAACCGGATCTTACGAAGATCATGAGCTCGGTGGTAAGGGAAATTAAGCTCTGATGCTCCCTACTGTTGCCTGGAAAAATAATACCGCTGTAATGATAGACCAGAGACGCCTTCCCGGGCAGGAAGTCTATATTAACTGCAAAAATTACAGGCAGGTGGTAGACTGTATCAAGACCCTGGCCGTAAGGGGGGCCCCGGCTATCGGTGTGGCCGCGGCTTACGGTACCGCTCTTGCCGTGCTCCGGGCTAAAAGCAGGGACAAAACGAAGTTTTATAAAGAAGTTGCTTTTGCGATAGAAGAGTTGAGGCAGAGCCGGCCGACCGCGGTAAATTTATTCTGGGCGCTTGACCGGATGACGGCAAAAATTATCGCGCTTTATAAACTTTCTCTTCCTGAAATTAAAAAGCAGATAGTTAAAGAAGCCAGGCTTATTGAAAAGCAGGATATACTGATAAATACCCGGATGGCAAAAAATGGAGCGAAACTTTTAAGAAAAGGGTCGACTGTTATGACCATCTGTAACACCGGGGTCCTAGCGACCGCGGGTGTGGGCACTGCTTTTGGAGTGCTCAATGAAGCCCACAAACAAGGCAGGAAAATAAGCGTTGTCGCGTGTGAAACCAGGCCCCTCCTGCAAGGTTCAAGATTGACGGCCTGGGAACTGAAAAGGGCAGGGATCCCTTTTCGTTTGATAACCGACAATATGTCCTGCTACATCATGTCAAAAGGCCTTATTCAGGGCGTAATTGCCGGGGCGGACAGGATCACCGCTAATGGCGATACCGCAAATAAGATAGGGACCTATATGCTGGCGGTCCTGGCAAAGAACTTTAAGATACCTTTTTATATCTGTGCTCCAACCTCGACCATAGATATTACTTTAAGTTCGGGAAAATTGATACCTATAGAAGAAAGGAAAGCGGAAGAAGTAACCGGGCTTCAAGGCGTAAAGACCGCTCCGGATAAAATAAAAGTATATAATCCCGCCTTTGATGTGACTCCGCATGAATTAATAACCGGGATAATTACGGAGAAAGGCGTGATACGGCCTCCTTTTACCGGAAAGCTTAAGAAACTATTTGCTAAATAAATAGGACCGTGCCAACTTGTGTTCCCTGCCGGGAGTTTCCTGAACGGCAAAGCCGGTGAAAAAGCGGCATAAATATAAACTCTTGTTATTTCCCAATGACAGTTTACTTATCTGCCCTGAATCGGGTATAATACTAACATTGTTGCAGATAGCTTTGAATAGGCCTGTTAAGCATATTAAATAAGCGTACCTAGGCAGCTGGAGTAGCTCAGTTGGTAGAGCATCGCACTTGTAATGCGAAGGTCGTCAGTTCGATCCTGATCTCCAGCTCCATAAATTTTACTGCAGAGTAAATTTTATGGAGCAATTGGGCAATGGAGAATAGAAAATTTGACAAAGGTAGGTCAATTCCTGAACATTAGCCGGTGTTCATACGGCAAAAAATGAACATTTATAATACCTGAGGAGCAATGAAAAACAGAAAACTCTTACTTGGGTTATTACTGGCAATAACTTTCCTGGCTTTTTTCCCTTCCTTAAACAATAAATTTACCAACTGGGATGACGATCATTATATTCTTAATAACGGAGTTATCAGGGAACTTAGTTTTCAAAATACGGCAAAAATATTTACCGCAAAATATTATAAAGATTATCTGCCTTTAACGATATTATCGTATGATCTTGAATACACTTTTTTTAAATTGGATCCTTTTTATTACCACCTGGACAATCTGCTTTTGCACCTTTTTAATTGTCTACTGGCCTTCTGCTTTATTATTTTGCTTTGCGGGAATAACCGGGTCGCTTTTATTACTGCTTTGCTTTTTGCGCTTCATCCTTTGCGCGTGGAATCGGTCGCCTGGCTGGCGGAAAGAAAAGATGTTCTTTATGCGATGTTCTATTTGTTGTCTTTAATTTGCTACCTGCAATATCAAAAATTCAGAAAAAATTCCTATCTTTATCTGGCCTTGACCGGTTTTATTCTTTCCTGTTTTTCAAAAGCAACGGCCGTTACCCTGCCTTTTTTACTTTTTCTGCTTGATCATTATAACGGCCGGAAATATGACAGGAAAGCTGTCCTGGAAAAGCTCCCTTTCTTCATTTTCACCCTGGTATTCGGCGTGCTTGCTTTTTTTATGCAAAAAGCCGAAGAAACTGTGAAAATTGAAAAAATTTCCGGTTTTGCGGATAATATTTTAAATGCGCTCTATAATCTCGGGTTTTACCTTAATAAACTTATCGCGCCTTTGGAACTCTCCAATGTTTATCCCTATCCTGCTGCCTTGACGGGCATGCTGCCCTTAATAGCGCTTTTAATACTGGCAGTTGCCGCTATTATTTACTATAAAAATAAGCTCCTGAACTTTGGCGCCCTGTTCTTTTTGGCGGCAATATTTCCTATGCTTCAATTGGTGCCGTTTGGTTTGGGTATTCCCGCGGACCGGTATACTTATATCCCGGCGCTGGGGCTTTTTTTCCTCGCAGGCACGGTCGTGGAAAAACTTTACGGTGAATATGGAATAAACGAGGTCAAAAGAAAAATTCTTACCGCAGTAATAGTTTTGGTGATCATGTTACTGGGAGCTCTTACGTTTATAAGATGTTTTGCCTGGTACGACGGCGAAACTATATGGAAAGATGCTTTAAAGAAAGATAATAAATACTGGATAGCCGATTATAACCTGGCTGCTTATTATTTTGACAAGGGGGAATACGCTCCTGCACTTTCACATTTTAACAGGACGCTAGAACTGGACCCGGGATCTAAATTTGCTTATAAACAAAGAGCGCTTACCTATATACGTCTGGGAGAGTTTACAAAAGCCAGGTCTGATATAGAGAGCATGAAGAGCTATAACCCAAAAGAGGCAGAAAACGCCCTCCGGTTGTATGAACTCTGTGACAGGCTGGAAAGTAAGGTAAAAAGGGGAATAAACAGAGAGGAAGCCCAGGCAGTGGAAGACGGCAGGACCTGTCTTGCGCAGGGTAACTACAGGGGCGCGGTAGTAAGCTACACGGAGGCCCTGGTCTTTAATCCGGGCAATCCGGAATATCTTAATAATAAGGGTGTGGCTTTAAGCGCGTTAAATGATAATTTAAGCGCTTTAAAGGAATTTGATGCCGCTATCAAAGCAATGAATAATGACGCCCTGCCGGAATACTACTATAACCGCGGGAATATATTCAGAAAACTGGGAGAACATAATGAGGCCGTCGCGGATTATTCGAGGGCAATAAAAAAAGAAAAAGGGAAATCGGAATACTATAATAACCGCGGGATCTCTTACTTTAACCTTAAGGACTACAAGAGGGCGCTGGATGACTTTGAGCAGGCGGTATTACTAAATCCCGGAAATAAGAGCGCGATCAAAAATAGGGATATGTTAAGCCGGAATCTTAAACCGGTAAATAAACCCTGATACAGGGGACAATTAAAAATATTATTATGAAGTTAAAAAAGGAGACAGCTTATGCTAATACCGTCATTATTTTCAGTAAGTTACGCCGGGCTTTGGGGCCAGCACAGGCTTGATACCCTGGAATTCCTAAAAAAGGCCGCGAAGCTTGGCTATACCGCGGTTCAACTAGCCGGAAAAAAGCCGCATATCTCTTTTAATCATATTACCGGCAAAGAATTGAGCGAGATCAAGGATACCGCGAAAAAATACAAAATAGATATACATACTATTGCCGCTTATAATGATTTTACAAGCGGAAAAACCTCCCTGGGAAATCCTTTTGTTGACATGCAGGTGGGCTATATTAAGACCCTGTGCGGTATCGCAAAAAAACTTGGAGCAAAACAGATAAGAATATTCAGCGGGTATTTTTATGATACGGATAATTATATGGAAGAGTGGGTCAAATGCGTCCGGGCCGTCAGGGAATGCGCGGAGATCGCGGAGGCTCACGGCATAATGATAGGTTTGCAGAATCACCACGATATAGCTGTTACCACTGAAAGCTATATTGAATTTTTGAACGATGTAAATCATCCCAACTGCAAAGCCATGTTTGATCCCTGGGCTCCTGCTTTGCAGGGGGATGACCTGTATAAAGCGGCAAAACAACTTGCGCCCCGGATGATCCAGACCACGCTTGCGGATTATGTGAAACTTAGAAGATTTGCCTACCTGCCGGGAATAGTAAACTATAAACCCTTGCCCGATATCGTTAAAGCGGTACCTATCGGACATGGATTTATTAACAATAAAGCGTTCTTTAAAGGGCTTAAAGAAGGCGGCTTTAAAGGCTATGTAATATATGAGATGTGCTCGCCTCTTAGAGGCGGGGGTTCGGAAGCAAATCTCGACAGGACCGCCAAACTCAGTTTGGCCGCTATTAAAGAACTTATTAGCTGAAAAGGGTTTTTACTGATAGTCAAGAATTGAGTCCGGAAAGTAAAAAAAAATAAAAAAACACTTGACAAAATAAAAATATATTGTTATAATCCCTACTAACTAGATAGACAAAGTAGTGTAGGAGAAAAATGTGAGAATATCTTTTAAAGGAGACTATGCACTTAAAACTATATTAGATCTGTCCTGCAATTACGCTAAGGGGCTTTCCAGGATAGGCGACATAGCCAGGCGTCAGGACATACCTTTAAAATATCTTGAACAGATATTATTGCAGCTTAAGGGAGGAGGATATGTTATCAGTAAAAGAGGGACTGAAGGAGGGTACATGCTTGCGAAAAAACCTTCAAGTATCACTATCGGGGAAATAATAAGGCTTACGGAGGGTTTTACCTCCCCTATCAGCTGTGTCAGCAGTTCCTGTAAAAGCAAATGCAATGATGAAACGCGGTGTCCTTTCCGTCCCTTATGGCAGGATATTAAAGAAATGATAAACGGCGTAGTTGACAGGGTTACCTTTGAGGACATGTGCCATAAAAAAGAAACTCTGGAAAAAAATAAAATAGTCAATTATGAGATCTAAACTAAAAGGAGAGAATATGGCAAAAATATATGAAAATATTACAAAAACAATAGGAAATACCCCGCTGGTCAGGATAAATAAAATTAATGAAGGCCTGCACGGCGCCATAGCGGTCAAGCTTGAAAGCTTTAACCCTATACACAGTGTAAAAGAGAGAATTGCCCTGGCGATGATCGAAGATGCCGAAAAAAAAGGCCTTATCAGTAAGGACACGGTAATTATCGAGCCGACAAGCGGCAATACCGGTATCGGCCTGGCTTTTGTCGCCGCCCAGAGGGGCTACAAACTGATACTTACCATGCCGGAGACTATGAGCCTGGAAAGGCGGGCCATCCTGCGGATCTTCGGCGCGGACATTGTCTTAACCGAGGGGAGTAAAGGAATGAGCGGTGCCGTTGAAAAAGCGAAAGAGCTGGCAAAACAGCAAAAGAACAGTTTTATTCCACAGCAATTTGAAAATGAGGCGAATCCGGAAGTTCACCGGAAAACAACTGCCGAAGAAATATGGAAAGATACTGACGGTAAGGTGGACTATTTTGTAAGTGGCATAGGCACCGGCGGGACGATAACCGGGGTCGGTGAAGTGCTAAAGAAAAGAAAACCTGCAATAAAAATAATCGGAGTGGAACCGCTTGATTCTCCCCTGCTTTCTGAGGGTAAAGCCGGCCCGCATAAGATCCAGGGTATAGGTGCAAATTTTATTCCGAAGATACTTAACAAAAATATTATTGACGAATTTATCAAAGTAAGTAATGAGGAAGCAGGCAAAACAGCAAAAATACTGGCAAAAGAAGAAGGTATACTTGCCGGAATTTCTTCAGGTGCCGCGCTCTGGGCCGCTCTGGAAATTGCAAAAAGGCAGGAAAGCAAAAATAAACTAATTGTCGCGCTGCTTCCGGATACTGGGGAAAGATACCTTTCTACCTGGCTTTTTCAGGAGTTCTTAAAATGAATAATAAAAATTTTATGGAGATCTACTTCAAAAAATCAGCGATGTGACACGAAAAAGGCCCGGAACTGATCTTAATAATAAAAAAAATGAATAAAGGAGAATAATATGTCAAATCAAGGTTTAGATACGCTAGGCCTGCACGCAGGACAGGTGCCGGATCCTACAACAGGTTCAAGAGCGGTTCCTATATATCAGACGACTTCTTATGTCTTTAACAGTGCCGAGCATGCGGCAAATCTATTTGGCTTAAAGGAGTTTGGCAATATTTATACAAGGCTTATGAATCCTACCACGGATGTGCTGGAGAAGAGGGTGGCCGCTATCGAAGGCGGTGTTGCGGCCCTGGCGGTGGCTTCAGGGCAAGCTGCCATAACGCTTGCCTTACTCGGCATAACCGGAGTGGGTGATGAGATAATTTCCGCAAATAATTTATATGGCGGTACTTATACTTTATTCCACTATACTTTCGATAATCTCGGACGAAAAGTTATCTTTGTTGACTCAAAAAAGCCGGAAGATTTCAAAAAAGCGATAACACCCAGAACCAGGGCAATTTATCTGGAGACAATAGGAAACCCTAAACTTGATGTGCCTGATTTTGAAGCTCTTGCCAGGATCGCGCACGAAGCAGGCCTTCCCCTGGTGGTTGATAATACCGTAGGGACGGGTATTGTAAAACCAATTGAGCATGGGGCGGATATTGTTGTACTCTCGGCGACTAAATACCTGGGAGGGCACGGGACCTCTCTCGGCGGAGTTATCGTTGATTCCGGTAAATTTGCCTGGGGTAACGGTAAATTTCCGCAGTTGTCCAATGATGACCCTTCATACCACGGGCTTAATTTCTGGAAAGTCTTCGGAAATTTTCCCGGAGCCGGAAATATTGCCTTTATCATAAGGGCGAGGGTCAGCTTGCTCCGGGATCTCGGGCCCTGCCTCAGCCCGTTTAACTCTTTTTTGATCTTACAGGGTGTGGAAACTCTCGGGCTCAGGGTAAGGCAGCATTCAAAGAATGCCCTGGAACTTGCAAAATGGTTGAAAAACCATCCTGCCGTATCCTGGGTAAATTATCCCGGATTGGAGGAACATACAAGCCATGCTAACGCGAAGAAATACCTCAAGGGTAATTTTGGAGGGCTTATCGGCTTTGGTGTTAAGGGCGGGCTTGAAGCAGGCAAGAAATTCATATCTTCCGTAAAGCTGCTTTCTCATCTTGCAAATATCGGAGACGCGAAGAGCCTGGTTATCCATCCGGCTTCAACCACTCATTCACAGCTGACTCCCGAAGAACAGGTTGCGACAGGCGTGACAGCAGATTTTATCAGGTTCTCGGTCGGCTTGGAAAACATTGAAGATATTAAAGTAGACCTTGACCAGGCACTGAAAAATGCTGTAAAGTAGTCTAAAGGAAGGATGCCTAAATTGAAGGAAAAGAAAGTGTTAAGTTTTTCAGAAGCCCTGAGTGCCGGTACCGCGGGTGCGGCGCCGGCACTTGAATGGCTGGTTCCCCTGCTTGACGCAAAAGGCGGGGACGAAACAAAATTGCTGGCCGCGGCCGATAAACTCCGGGAAAAGACGCTGGGTAATTCTGTCCATCTCAGGGGGCTTATTGAGTTTTCCAATTTTTGCCGTAAAAATTGCCATTACTGCGGGCTCAGAGCCGCTAATAAAAAGATAAAGAGATACCGCCTGTCAAAGGCGGAAATACTTGCAACGGCTTTAAAAGCCGAAAAACTGGGATATAAAACGGTGGTATTGCAGTCAGGAGAGGATCTGTATTTTAGTTCTGAGGTAATGTCTGAAATTATAGTTGAACTAAAAAATAAGACTAAACTCGCGGTTACTTTGAGTTTAGGCGAAAGAGATGAGGCAACCTATTTAGCCTGGCGAAAAGCCGGCGCGGACAGGTATTTGCTTAGGATAGAAACAACGGACCGGCGTGTTTTCAGGGAGATACATCCTGATAGTGACCTGGAATACAGAAAAAACTGCCTTTACACGCTAAAAAAACTTGGTTACCAGCTGGGAAGCGGTGTCATGGCCGGGCTGCCGGGGCAGGATTCTACAAGCCTTGCTAAAGATATTATCTGGCTGCATGAGCTCGGTGTGGAGATGGCCGGTATAGGCCCGTTTTTACCGCATAAGGAAACCCCGTTAAAGGATGAAAAAGGCGGTTCTTTAAGCCAGGCGCTTCGCCTGATCGCTGTTTTAAGGCTGGTTTTTCCCTACGCTCATATGCCGGCGACTACCGCTATGGGAACGATAGACCCTCTGGGACGGGAAAAAGCTCTGGAGGCAGGGGCAAATGTTATGATGCCTAATATTACTCCGACAGAAGTAAGGCCTTACTACGAGATCTATCCGAATAAGATATGTCTTGATGAGAACGCTGATAAATGTTTTGGCTGTGTAACGGCCAGGATAATCGGGCTGGGAAGGACTGTTGGAACAGATTACGGGCATGTAATAAGAAAAAATTCCGGTATTAAAGAGCCGAATTCCAGGTAAAAGAAAATATTCAAGTAGTCGTGAACGGTTAAATTAAGTCAGAGTTCCGTAGTTGATAGGAATTATCTAAAAACATGAACAAAGGACCGTACCTAACATGAATGATGATAAAATAGAAGTTCCAAAAAATAGCCCTAACGGGACCGTCGAAACCCGCTTTTTTGATTTTAATAACTTTGTTCTTGAAAATGGCGACATTTTACCTCAGATCAGGATCGCCTATGAAACCTACGGGAAATTAAACGAAAAAAAAGATAACGGGGTGCTTCTTTGCCATGCTTTGAGCGGTGATGCTCATGTTGCGGGTATCAGCAAAGAAACCGGGAAACTTGGCTGGTGGGAATTCATGATAGGCCCGGGCCGTGCTTTTGATACAAATAAATATTTTATTATCTGTTCAAATGTTCTCGGGGGCTGCAGGGGCTCAACAGGCCCGTCAACCGGCGATCCCAGAAAGAATGCGCCCTACGGGGCGGAATTTCCCGATATAACTATCAAGGATATGGTAAACGTGCAGGTAAAACTTGTGGAAGGACTGGGAATAAATAAACTTTTTTGTGTTTCCGGCGGCTCCATGGGCGGCATGCAGGTCATAGAATGGGCATATTCGTATCCTGACAGGGTGGTTACAGCGATCCCTATTGCTACGACCTTCCGGCATTCGGCCCAGCAGATAGCTTTCAATGAAGTAGGGCGTATCGCTATTATGTCAGACCCTGATTGGAATAACGGCAATTATTATAGCGGCAAAAAACCGGAGAACGGCCTTGCTATTGCCAGAATGATAGGGCATATCACCTATATGAGCGATGATTCTATGGAGGAAAAGTTCGGCAGGCGGACCAGACAGGCGGTAAAAGGCGCTAAAAAGCTTAATACCGGCTTTGAGGTGGAAAGCTACCTGAGATATCAGGGTGAAGCGTTCGTAAAAAGATTTGACGCTAATTCCTATATCAGCATAACCAAGGCCATTGATTTTTATGACGCGGGTAATAACCAGGATCTGATAAAACATTTTTATAATACCAACATCAAATTCTTGGTAATATCCTATTCGCATGACTGGATCTATCCGCCGTATCAGTCAAAAGAGATCGTAAAGGTGCTGAAATTCGCGCAAGCCGATGTGACTTATTGTGATATTTCCAAGAGTTACGGCCACGACGCGTTTTTGATCCCGCATGAAGAACAGGGCGTCTTGATAGGCCATTTTTTGGATAATAATTATCAGAAATATCTTAACAGGGCTAAGGCCTGATAGGAGAAAAAATTGCAGAGACTGGACTATACTATCATATTGGATATTGTGGAGAAGAATTCTAAAGTCCTCGATCTGGGCTGCGGAGACGGAGAACTGCTCCGTTTACTGGAAAAGAAAGAGGGCGTAGAAGGTGTCGGAATAGAAAACGATGAGCAGATGATCTATTCCTGCGTAAAAAAGGATGTTACGGTCGAACACGCGGATATTGATAAAGGCCTGCATGATTTTCCGGATAAATTTTTCGACTATGTAATAATAAATTTTACGCTTCAGGAAACAAAAAAGCCCAGCAAGGTCATAAACGAAGCTTTGCGCGTGGGGAAACATGTTATAGTGTCTTTTCCCAACTTTGCGTATTACAAAGTACGTTTATTCCTTGGCTTAAAAGGCAAGACCCCGTCAACTGAAGCGCTTCCCTACCGCTGGGATGAGTCCCCTAATCTGCATTATTTTACTATCAAGGACTTTCTTGAATTTTGCAGCACCGAAGGAATAAAAAAAGAAAGATTTACCGGGTTTACCGGAAAGCATGAAGTGAAATTCCTGCCGAATTTGTTTGCAGAAAAAGCTATTTTTCTGCTGACTAAATAGAGTTTCTGCTGTTTACCTGCCGGAAAATAATACTTTAAAGGGCTTTTTAAATGTAATAAGATATGGCAGGCAGGAACGGACGGGACGGGGCTTTTGACAGGAGCCCTAAGATACTCATCAGGAACAGGAGAACACAATGAAAAAAGTAATTGAGCTTATTGATGTAACTAAAACGTATTTTACCGGGGCCATGGAATTCAGCGCGCTTAAGAACGTTAACCTGACGGTTGAAGCCGGTGATTTCCTGGCGATCATGGGCCCTTCCGGTTCGGGAAAATCCACCTGTATGAATATCCTCGGCTGCCTTGACAGGCCCAGCCGGGGCAGGTATCTACTCGATGAAAAAGAAGTTTCAACTCTCAGTGACAGTGAACTGGCGGAGATCAGGAACAAGAAAATAGGTTTTGTTTTTCAAACCTTTAATCTTTTGCCCAGGACCGACGCCGTGCATAATGTAGAACTGCCGCTTATCTACAGCGGCGCGAAAAACAGGAAAGAACTGGCAAAAAAGGCGCTGGATATGGTCGGGCTTAGCGACAAATATAAAAATAAACAAAATGAACTTTCCGGCGGGCAGCAGCAGAGAGTGGCGATCGCCAGAGCGCTTGTCACAAATCCGTCCCTGGTCCTGGCCGATGAACCGACAGGTAATCTGGATACCAAGTCAGGCGAAGAGATCATGAAGATATTTGTTAAACTCAATCAGGAAGGAAAAACCGTTGTTTTGATCACGCACGAACCGGATATTGCGGCTTTTGCAAAAAAGACCATTCACTTTAAAGACGGAGAGATCATTACAAGATAAAAGGAGTATTTTATGAGGACTATCTTAGCGGTACTTTGCCTGTCCGCGGGTATTTTATATTCAGAAAACCTGACACTTAACCAGTGTATTGATATTGTACTCAGGAAAAGTCCTGAAATTATAACGCTGCAAAATGAATATGAAGCGGGAAAAGCCAGAGCCAGAGAGCAAAGAGCCGTATTTTTACCGCATATTTCAGCTTCTTTCACCGCGAACAGGCAGGTAACTCCGACATTTTCCACTTTTGGAGCGGCTGCTTCGCTCATAGGTTTGGGGCCTGAAATTGATAATACTTCTTATGCTCTTGGTTTAGGAGCGTCTCAGAATATCTGGGATTTTGGCCGGTCGCTGGCTCTTGAAAATCAGGTTGCTTTGAACGAGGAACTTGCCGCTTTTGAGCTGGAAAAAAAGAAGTCAGAAGTGGTTTATAACGTCAAAAAAAGTTTTTATTCCCTGCTGCAGGCCAAAGGCCTGGAAAATGCCTCCCGTCTGACTGTAAGCGATATGAAACACCTGCTGGAATCAGTCAAAGCCAGAAAGGAGCAGGGCCTGGCTACCCGGATAGACGAAATGAACGCGGAAGTGGAAACGCTCAAATTTGAACTTGAAGTTAAAAAAGCCGCTAATCAGGTTGACCTTGCGGGCCTGGCACTCAAAAATCTGCTGTTAAAAAGCGATGAAGAAGAGCTGCTGCTGGCCGAAGTACGGCTGGCGGACCCCGCCGGCAGCCCCCTTGGAATAAAGTCCTTCGAAGAAGCAAAAGCAAGGTCGCTGGCTTTCAGAATTGAACTTAAGGAATACAAGCTCCGGGAAAAAATTGCCCTGGCCTCCGCCGGCGGGGCCTACGCGGAATTCTGGCCTTCAATTTCCGGCCAGGCAGGTTATCAATATACCGGCAGCGATCTGTTTCTTAGAGATAAAAGCTGGAATATGGGCCTGAGTGTTTCTATTCCGCTTTTTAGCGGTTTTTCAAGGCAGGCCAGGGTTGAGCAGATGGAATTAGCTCTTAAAAATGTTTCGCATGCCGCGAAGTTATTGGAACAGAAAATAGTTCTCCAGGTCAAGGAGAGTTATTTGAAAATAAAAGAAAATAAACAGGACCTTGAACTCTCCGGAACAAGGCTTGAATATTTGAAGAAGAACCTTGAAGCAGCCTCCGCAAAATACGACCAGGGCCTGTCCACTTTAACCGATTTAATCGAAGCGCAGACAAAAAAAAGCAGCGCAGAACTTGAAAATCTCCAGGCTCTTTATGCCTATTATACGGCGCTGAATGAATTAGAGTATTCTATTGGAGGGAGTAAATGAAGAGCAATATATATTTAAGCCTAGTTTTAGCCGCTGCACTTGCCGGCGGGTGCGGGGTAAACGGAGGAACGGAAGTGAAAGTTTCCAAAGTGGTTAAGGGGACAATTGTCGTAAATGTCCAGGCTACAGGAACCGTGAGGTCAAACAATGAAGCCAAGCTTACGACAGTTTCTTCCGGCAGGGTGAGCCGTATCTTTGCCGAAGAGAACCAATTCGTGGAAAAAGGAAGGTTATTGCTGGAACTTGATTCTACCGCCCAGGCAGAAAAGGATTACAAACGAATTTCCCTGCTTTCTCAAAAAGGCTTTCTGGCTTCCCAGCAGGCGGAACAGGCAAAAGAGCAGTGGAAGAATACTTATATTTCCGCTCCATTTTCCGGTACGGTCGTAAAAAGGTTCATAGAAACCGGAGAAACTCTCTACAGCGGAACTCCCGCCTTGATGCTGGCCGACCTGAATGATCTGATACTTGAATCAAATATTGATGAGACCGATATCGGCCTGTTAAAGACGGGGCAAAAGGCCGAAGTGGTGCTGGATGCCTACAAAGAGGTAAAGCTTCCGGCCGCAATAATATTTATTTCTAAAAGCAGCCTTGAGGTAAAAGAGAAAGGAATTACTTACCAGGTCAAGGCCCGCCTTGATAAAACCGAGCTCACTTTAAGACTTGGTATGACCGGTGATATTTACGTTAAAGTAGCGGAAAAAAGTGAGGTCTTGATGGTGCCTTATACGGCAATAGGGGATGATAAGGGCGGAAAGTATGTATTTGCGCTTGAAAAAGGAAAAGTTATAAAGAAATATGTTAAAACAGGCCTTGAAAGTTATGACAATACCGAAATAGTTTCGGGAATAAAAGAAGCGGAAACTGTGATAGAAAGTAATATTTCAAAAATAAAAGACGGGCAGAAGGCCAGGGCCGCGGAAAAATGAACCTTAACGAAAGTGTATTAATAGCGCTCGGAAATTTAAGGTCAAATAAAGTGCGCTCGTTCCTGACCATGCTGGGTATTATCATAGGCGTAATGTCTATTGTGCTTTTAATTTCTATTATCTCGGGTACACAGGCAAAGATAGAAGGTGAAATTAATTCTATGGGGTCAAATGTTCTTCAGCTTGTTCCCGGTAATTCCGAAGAAATGCACGGCCCGCCGGGGACTTTTACCGTCAATAAATTAAAACTGGGGCTGGTGGATATGCTCGAAGCCAAGAGTAGTTACGCGGTTAAAGCCTGCCCGGTATTTATCAACGCCGGGACAACGGTGAAGTATAAAAGAAAAAGCAGGAATACCACCGTTATTGCGGGAACAGGTGCAAGTTTTCCTTATATCAGGAACTGGAATGTGGCGGAGGGAAATTATTTCAGGGAGGAAGATGTTAAAGCGGCAAGAAGGGTCTGTGTAACAGGAGACACGGTCGTCAGGGATCTGTATGGCGGCTCAAGCCCGATCGGCAAAGATATATTCGTGAACGGAAAAAAACTGCTTATTATCGGGGTTACGGAAAAAAAAGGGAAGACCTTCGGACAGGATAGTGATGATATTCTGGCGATGCCGATCACTACCTGTCATGAGCTCCTGGGTACTTCCGTGATAAATCAGATAATAATCAAGGTCCCGGAGCCAAAGAATACCGTCAAGGCGATGAATGAAATAAGGCGGCAGCTGCTCACGCAGATGGATAAGGAAGATTTTTCTTTGAACAGTCAAAGCGAACTATTAAAGACCTTCAGCAGTTTTGCCGCAATACTGAATGTGGTAATGGGCTGCGTAGCCGGGATCTCGCTTTTTGTCGGGGGCATCGGAATAATGAATATTATGCTTGTAACGGTTAAAGAACGGACAAGAGAAATAGGCCTGAGGAAAGCAGTAGGCGCGAGTTCAATGGATATTCTCCTGCAATTTATGACCGAAGCGGTATTTCTTGCGGTTACCGGAGGTGTAATAGGAATTCTTCTGGCCATTGCTTTTATAAGCGCGGCTAATCCCCTGCAAAAAGTGTTTCTGGATTCCGTGGTTGTACCGTTAAAAGCAAATCCAACTTCAGTAGTTCTTGCTTTCATCTTTTCAAGCGCGGTAGGGATCTTCTTCGGTTCCTATCCCGCGGTAAAAGCCGCAAAAACAGATCCAATTATAGCGTTAAGATATGAGTAAATAACCGGGAAAAAGCATCTTAATTTTCGTAATTTTTAACAGTCGCGGTTTTTAAGGGAGATTTATGAATGTATCCGAGAACTTAAAGCTGTCGCTTGTAAGTTTGTGGTCCTCCAAAATGAGGACCTTTCTTACTCTGCTTGGTATTATCATCGGGGTTATGGCTATTGTTCTCCTGGTTTCGGTCATAAACGGTTCAAAGACCCAGATAGAGAATGAAATAATAGCAATGGGTTCAAATACACTTATGGTCACTCCCGGAAATAGCGAAGCCAGTATGGGCCCTCCGGGAACCTATACGGTAAATAAATTACGGCTGAGGCATCTTGATCTTATTGAGGCCAGAAGCAGTTATGGCGCCGAAACCTGCCCGGAGTTTGACCTGATGGGGGTCATTGCCAAGTATAAAAATGAAAGCAGGAATATCTCTTTTGTCATGGGGGAAGGCAGCAATTTTGAAAGAGTAAATAATTGGAAAGTTGATACGGGGGTTTTTTTCAGGCAGGACGATGTAAAAACTGCGCGGCAGGTATGTGTAATAGGCGCGACAGTCGTAAAAACGCTTTTTCAGGGTTTAAATCCCATCGGCAAAGAATTGACGGTAAGAGGACTGAAATTCAGAGTACTGGGTATTCTGGAAGCAAAAGGCAAGATGTTTGGCATGGACATGGATAATTCTGTCTGCATGCCTATTACTTCTGCCCAGAAAATGACCGGTTCTAACGAAGTGCATCAGATAAATATCAGGATACCTGACGCGAAAAATATAGATAAAGCGGTGGCAGAAGTAAAACGGGTGCTTTTAATGGAAATGGAAAAGACAGATTTCAGCGTAACCACGCAGGGAGAATCTCTGGAGTTATTCAAAAGTATCATGACGGCCATGGAACTGATCACCTACGTGATCGCCGGTATTTCACTTGTGGTCGGCGGTATCGGCATAATGAATATTATGCTGGTTACCGTTACCGAAAGAACAAGAGAGATAGGAATAAGAAAAGCCGTCGGGGCTTCTTCCCGGAATATTTTATACCAATTTCTGGTTGAAGCAATTATCGTCGCCGTCTCCGGCGGGCTGACAGGTATCCTTGCGTCCGTTATGATCCTTTCCGGGATAGCTCCTTTCGTACCTTTTCCTCTTAAAGCGTCTGTTAGCTCCATTGTAATTTCTTTTGTCTTCTCCGTCCTTATAGGTGTGTTTTTCGGCACTTACCCCGCGTTAAAAGCTTCACGGACTGATCCAATAGTGGCGCTGAGATACGAATAGAAGCGTACTGTTAAATCAGGCCGTGTGCCTCGTGACAGGCCAAATTTATTGAAAAAATCAGATATTAGTGATATTATATTATTCTATGCAAACACCCCGGGTTTTGACAGTAAGCGAAATAACAAAGCAAATAAAAGGGCTTATTCAGCAATTTGACAGCGTCTGGATAGAGGGTGAAATATCCAATTTTGTTCCTCATTCCTCGGGGCATATGTATTTTTCTTTGAAAGATGAGAAAAGCGTTATACGGGCGGTGTTTTTTAAGAATGCAAATCAATATCTGAAATTTAAACTGCAAGACGGCCTGAAGGTGGTAGTGCACGGCAATATTGACCTTTACGAAAAGAGCGGGCAGTATCAAATAATAATTGATAATATGGAGCCCAAAGGCCTGGGAATGCTGCAGCTGCATTTTGAGCAGCTTAAGGAACAGCTCAGAAAGGAGGGTCTTTTTGACCGGGAAAGAAAGAGAGTACTTCCTGTTCTGCCGCGAAAAATAGGCGTGGTGACCTCTCCGACCGGAGCCGTTATAAGGGATATTCTAAATGTACTGCAAAGACGGTTTTCAAATGTTCATGTTGTGCTTAATCCCGTAAAAGTGCAGGGTGAGGGCGCGGCTGAAGAAGTAGCGGAAGCCATAAACTACATGAGCAGGGAGGGCAGTTTTGAGGTCCTGATCGTCGGCCGGGGCGGAGGTTCGCTTGAAGATCTTTGGGCTTTTAATGAAGAAATAGTGGCCCGGGCCATTTATGCTTCAACTATTCCGGTAATTTCCGCGGTGGGGCACGAAATAGATTATACTATTGCCGATTTTGTCGCTGATGTCAGGGCCCCGACGCCTTCGGCCGCGGCGGAGCTTGTGATCGAGAAAAAAACTGACTTTATAGAAAAGCTCAGGGCTTATGAGGTAAGGTTAAAAAATGATCTTACAAACAAATATCAGACCTATAAAGAAAAACTGGACTGGATAAGAAGATCAGGGCTGGCCATGGGCCTGAAGCGGACTCTGGAGATCTTCAAGGAAAGAGTTGCGAACGCGGCAAAAAGCCCGGCGTTCTTAAGGCCTAAAGAAAAACTTTCCCAGTTAAAACAGGAAGTTGACGAGTCTGAATCGAAATTAGGCCGGGCAATAAAACACTTATTGGAAAATAGAAGGAACGAAGTAAAGGTTCTTAGCGGAAAAGTGGAAAGTTTGAATCCTTTGAAAATACTTGACCGGGGGTATAGTGTCACGCTTAAACTGCCGGAAAAAAAGATAGTAAAGAATGCTCTTGAATTGAAGAAAAACGATGAAATAGAGCTGAAGTTCGCAAAAGGTACAACAAACGCGATAGTTAAGTAGGAAATACAAGGGCCCGGAGGCAGCTCCGGCCAAGACCCGGTATTTTCTCAAGGAGAAAGGGTATGGTTGAAAAAGAGATGAAGTTTGAAACCGCTTTAGCTAAATTAGAAGAGATCGTTGATATGCTTGAAAGCGGGGACATCGGCCTGGATGAGTCGCTTAAACATTATGAGGACGGCATGAAACTTCTTAAATACTGCACGGCCAAGCTTGATGAAGTTGAGAAAAAGATCGAGATCCTGGTCAAAGACAAAAGCGGGAAGGTGACCGGTTCAAAACCTTTTAAAAACGATGAGGAGCAGGATAAACTTTTATAACCTCAGGCCAAAGAAACTCCCCGTGTAAGCCCGGAGAGTTACAAAAATCATAGCGGGAAAATGAAAAAGGATGCCATGGATCTTAAAAAATATTTAGTGAACAGATGCGCGCTGGTTGACCGGGCGCTGGATAAGCTAATGCCGCCGAAGGAAGAATATCCTTCCATAATAAATCAAGCCATGAGATATTCGGTGTTTGCGGGCGGAAAAAGAATACGGCCCGTGCTTGTTATCATGGCTGCAGAGGCGCTGGGCTATAGAGCCGAGCGGGTCATGCCGACTGCGTGCGCGCTGGAGCTGATCCATACCTATTCGCTTATCCATGATGATCTGCCCTGTATGGATGATGACTCTTACAGGCGCGGAAAACTTACAAATCATAAGGTTTATGGCGAGAATATCGCGGTACTCGGGGGCGACGGGCTGCTCACGCTGGCCTTTGAATTAATAGAAAAAAACAGCGAAGTGAAGGGAGTAAAGCCGAAAAGCGTGCTCCGGGCTTTACAACTGATAGCCGAAGGCGCGGGCACGCATGGAATGGTCGGCGGGCAGGTGGTTGATGTTCTTTCTGAAAATAAAAAAATAAGCGAGCCGGTACTCCAGTATATTCATACGCACAAAACAGGCGCGCTGATCAGGGCGTCCATACTTTCCGGAGCGGTGCTTTGTGATGCTTCAAAAAGGCAGTTTGCGGCCTTGAAAAGTTACGGCGAGCATATAGGCCTGGTGTTCCAGATAGTTGATGATATTCTGAACGTTACCGGCGACGCCCGTAAACTGGGCAAAGCTGTCGGTTCGGATGCCGCGAGGAAAAAAGTTACCTATCCGGGGCTCTACGGCCTGGAACAATCCAGAGCGGAGGTAGAACTCCTTTCTGAAAAAGCAAGGCTGGCAATAAAAGTATTCGGCAAGAAAGCCGGAGCTTTAAACGCTCTTATAGAGTATTTAAAGGAGAGAGACGCTTAAAATGGCAGTTCTTGACAGGGTTAATTACCCTAAAGACATAAAAAAACTGAAAATTTCTGAGCTGGAGGAACTTGCGGAAGAGATCCGCAGCTTGATAGTTTCTGTGGTTTCAAAAACGGGAGGGCATCTTGCCTCAAATCTGGGCGTGACCGAACTTACGATCGCGCTGCACTATGTTTTTAACAGCCCCAAAGACAGGATCGTCTGGGATGTGGGGCACCAGTCGTATGTCCACAAGATACTTACCGGCAGAAAAAAAATGTTCCCTACCCTGCGGCAGTACAAAGGCCTTTCCGGTTTTCCCAAACGGCAGGAGAGCCGGCATGATGCCTTTAATACCGGGCATAGCGGTACTTCAATTTCCGCGGCCCTGGGCCTTGCTGTTGCCCGGGATCTCAGAAAGGAGAATTTCAAGGTTCTGGCGGTTACGGGTGATGCCAGTTTATCCAACGGGATGTCTTTTGAGGGTATTAATAACGCGGGCCATCTGAAAAAAGATCTCGTGGTAATATTAAATGATAACGAAATGTCCATCGCTCCAAATGTCGGCGCGCTGTCCGCGCATCTGAACCGGATAATTACCGGCAAATTCTATAACAATGTGAAAGAAAAAGCCAAAAATTTTATTTCCAAAAGGGAGATCTTCGGCCTGCCGGTCATGCGCATAGCCAAGGTCCTCGAAGAAAGCCTTAAAGGTATAATATCTCCCGGTATCATGTTCGAAGAATTGGGTTTTAAATATGTGGGGCCGATAGACGGGCATGATCTTAAACAGCTGCTGGAGACCTTTGAAAGTATAAAACGTTTTAAAGAACCCGTCTTGGTGCACGTGGTGACCAAAAAGGGCAAAGGGTACAGGCACGCGGAGGAGGATCCGTCCTCTTTTCACGGGACTCCTGCCTTTGAAATTGAAAGCGGGGAAGTTAATTCAAAAAAAGGCAAGACCTTTACCGGCGCCTTTTCGGAAAGCCTGTTAAAAATTGCCGCGAAGGATAAAAAAGTGGTGGCGATAACCGCCGCCATGCCCTCGGGAACCGGGCTTGATAAGTTCCAGGATAAATATCCCGGAAGGTTCTTTGATGTCGGTATTGCGGAAGGACACGCCGTAACTTTTGCCGCGGGGCTTGCCGCGGGCGGCCTGAAACCTGTAGTAGCGATCTATTCGACCTTTTTGCAAAGAGCCTATGATTCAATTGTCCATGACGTGGCGCTGCCGGTGCTTCCGGTGGTCTTCGCTATCGACCGTTCCGGAATAGTAGGAGATGACGGGGAAACGCATCAGGGGATATTTGATATATCATTTTTAAGCCATATTCCAAATGTTAAGCTCATGTCTCCCGCGGATGAAGCGGAGTTCAAAGAAATGCTGGAAATGGCTTTTAAGCTTAACTGCCCTGTTGCGGTAAGATATCCCCGCGGCGAGGTTTCTATCCCGAGGATAGGCGGCGGCAAAGTTATTTTTGGACGTTCTGCTGTTGTCAGAAAAGGCAAAAACGTCTGCATTATTTCGGCAGGAGCCCTGCTGGTGGAGGCGCTGGAAGCGGCGGAGGAACTAAAAAAAGAAGGTATTGAGGCCGGGCTGGTAAATGCCAGGTTCATAAAACCTCTTGATACCCTGCTGCTCCGGGAGCTGGCAAAAAAGTATAAAAAACTGGTTATAGTTGAAGAAAACCTTATTGCCGGCGGTTTTGGCAGCCTGGTCCTGGAGTATTATAACAGGGCCGGAATAAAAGTTGAGGTGCGCCGTCTCGGTTTGCCGGATAAATTTATTGAACAGGGCAGCAGAAAAATACTGCTTGAAAAATACGGGCTCTCAAAAGAGAGCATAAAAGAAGCGGTAAGGGGCTGAAAATGGAAACGGTTTTTCTAAAGATCAATGCAAGAAAACCTGATATGAAAAAGCGGACGCAAGTGCTGGTAAAATGGCTTAAGAGCCGGGGTATGGCAGTCCTCCTGGACGCCTCGGCGGCCGGGATACTGGGCGTGCAAGCTTCAAAAAAACAAAAAAAAACTATAGACCTTTATATAGCTCTGGGCGGGGACGGGACTCTGCTCGAACTTGTCAGGGAAGCCGGGCCCACCGGTACTCCTTTTGTCGGCATTAACGCAGGCCGGCTTGGTTTTCTCGCGGATATAAAACTGCAGGATATGAAAAAAACTCTTACAAAAATATTCGGAGGAGAATACGAAATTGATAACCGTATGGCTCTTGAGTCCGAGGTTGAAGTTTCCGGGGGCAGGATAAAAAAACTCCGGTCTCTTAATGATATTGTTGTTTCCGGTATACGGGGCCGTCTGATCACCCTGGATGTCCATGTAAACGAGGAATATCTGAATACCTACCGTTCTGACGGTATTATTATTTCCACCCCTACAGGTTCAACGGCGTATTCACTTTCCGCGGGAGGCCCGATAGTAAATCCCGGACTGGACGGAATAATTGTTACCCCGGTCTGTCCTCATACCATGTCCAACCGTCCTATTATCCTGCCGGCAGACAGCGTAATAAAGATATTTGTCAGCGGCAAGGGCCAAAAAGAGGTTAAAGTAATAGCTGACGGCCAGGTAGAATGCCTGCTGGGCGGTAAAAATCTGCTGGTAGTGAAGAAGGCCGCGCAGCCCGTAAAATTGATCCTGCCCGGGAAAAACAGTTTTTACGGGATCTTAAGAGAAAAACTCAACTGGAGATAGCTTAATGGCTTTAAGGGAAGTAAGGATAAAAAATTTCGCCATTATTGACCGGGCGGAGATATTTTTTGAACCCGGTTTCAATGTTATGACCGGCGAGACCGGCGCCGGAAAATCCATAGTAATAAACTCCTTAAATGCCTCGCTTGGAGAGAGGGCTTCTTCGGAACTTATCAGGTCCGGCAGTGAAACTGCCGAAGTTGAGGCCTTTTTTGACAGGATAAGCCCTGAAGTCAAAGCCCGGTTAAGAGAAGCCGGTATAGAAGATGCCGACGAGTTAATAATCAAAAGGGAGCTAAGCAGGAACGGAAAAGGACGCTGTTATATTAATAATAGCATGGTCACCGTGGGTACCCTTAAAAATATCTCGGAATATCTGGCGGATATTCACGGCCAGCATGAACACCAGGCGCTTCTTAATACCAGAAATCAACTGGAACTTCTTGATACTTTTGGCAAGCTGGGGCCCGAACGCGAAAGGTACGGACAGTGTTACCGGGAACTGTGCCTGCTGGAGGAAAAGCGGGCTTCACTGGTTATGAGCGAGCAGGAAAAACAGCGCAGGCTGGAGATGCTGCAATATGCCATCAAAGAAATAGAGAACGCCGAACTCAAGCCGGGGGAGGAGGAAGAACTGGACCGGCTGAGAAATATACTTGTCAATTCTGAAAAAGTTGCAGAACACGTAAATAAGATCTACGCACTGATAAACGGGGACGAAAATACTATCTCGGCGCTTGCCGCGCTTGAGGATACCCGGAAAATACTTGAACAGCTGGCGCTGATAGATCCGTCTCTGGTAAAAACCCTTGAAGCAGTAAAAAACATAGTTCTGGAGCTTCGCGACGAAGCTGAGACAATATCCTCTTACAGGGAAAAGATGGATTTTGATCCCAAGCGCCTTGAGAGCGTCGAGGACCGGCGGGATATTTTACTTAAACTTAAGAAAAAGTACGGAGCCACCGTCAGGGAGATACTCGATTTTTACGAAAAACAAAAGGCCGAATTGCAGGCTATCATTCAAAATGAGGAAGAAATAGAGAAGGTAGAAGCGGAATTGAACAAACTTAAAGCGCAAACCTGCAAAAAAGCGGAAGCACTTTCCGGTAAGAGGAAAGAAGCCGCCCGCGGCCTTGAAAAAAGGGTTATAGCCGGGCTTGCGGACCTGGGTATGGCCAAGACCGTGTTCAAAACAGAGTTTTGCCGCGAGGAAAATGAAAACGGGCTTTTTGAACAGGACGGGAAAAAATACGTTTTGACGGGACAGGGGCTTGACCGCGTGCAATTTTTGATATCTTCCAATACGGGAGAAGAACCAAAACCCTTGAGTAAAATTGCTTCCGGCGGAGAAATGTCGCGGATCATGCTTACTTTAAAGGTTATAATAGGGCAGGAAGACAAGGTAGGCACTCTTGTTTTTGACGAAATTGACACGGGGATAGGCGGCAATATGGGGAATGTTGCCGGGGAAAAAATGGCGGAAGCCGGCAGGACCAGACAGGTTATCTGTATCACTCATTTACCCCAGATCGCGGCGCAGGCCGGATGCCACATATATATTGAAAAAAGCGAAAAAAACGGTAAGACCGTGATAAACATTAATAAACTGGACAAAGAAAAAAGGATAAAGGAATTTGCCAGAATGCTTGGAGGAGCGGACAATAAGGCCGCGGTCGCTCACGCGAAGGAACTGCTGAAAGAAAATTCCTGAGCCCTGTACCCCCCCCAGCATCCAGGACCCAGGACCTGGCAACTATCACCTAGCACTTATAAAATATTGGAGAAGAAGAAGATCATGAAACGCATCTATATGGATTATTCCGCCACTACACCGGTTCATCCGGAGGTGGTCAAGGCCATGCTGCCTTATTTTACGGAGAAATTCGGCAATGCTTCCACAATTTATTCTTTTGGAAGAGAGGCAAGAAAAGCGGTTGAAGAGGCAAGAGAGGTTTTTGCCGGTATGCTCGGGGCATATCAAGCGGAAACTATTTTCACCGGCGGGGGTACGGAATCCGACAATCATGCCATAAAAGGGGTGGCCTACGCGAATAGAGCAAAAGGCAACCACATCATAACCTGTAAAACAGAGCATCATGCCGTGCTGGAACCCTGTCATTTCCTTGAAAAAGAAGGCTTTACGGTCACTTACCTGCCGGTGGACAGGGAGGGTTTAGTTGACCCTGAAGACGTAAAAAAAGCGATCACCGGTAAGACCATTCTCATATCCATTATGATGGCCAATAATGAGATAGGTGTGCTTCAGCCGGTAACCGAAATAGGAAGGGTAGCAAGGGAACATAAGGTCTATTTTCATACGGATGCCGTACAGGCGTTCGGAATCCTCCCTATCAATGTTGAGCAAATGAATATAGACCTGCTTTCAGTTTCGTCGCACAAACTCTACGGGCCCAAAGGTGTCGGAGCGCTGTATTTTAGAAAAGGGGTGAAGCTGGCGCAATTACTCCATGGAGGCGAACAAGAAAAGAAAAGGCGCGCCGGTACTGAAAATGTCGCGGGTATAGTTGGTTTTGCCCGGGCTTGTAAGATCGCCCAAAAAGAAATGGCCGCGGAGCGCATACGTCTTACCGCGCTGCGCGAAAAGCTTATTGCGGGATTCTTTAAAAAGATCCCGGGGGTCCTCCTGAACGGCCACGCGGAAAAACGGCTGCCAAACAACGTGAATATTTCGGTAAAATACATAGAAGGTGAGTCCATTATCCTTAATTTGGACCTGGAAGGGATCTGTGCTTCCACCGGTTCGGCCTGCACTTCCGGTTCTCTTGAACCGTCGCATGTGCTCACGGCTCTGGGTGTAACGGCAGAAAATTCACACGGTTCTGTAAGGTTTTCACTGGGCAAATTTACTTCTGAAGAGGATGTAGATGTTGTACTCACAAAAATGCCGGAGGTCGTCCAGCGGTTAAGGAAACTCTCCCCGCTTTATAAACCCGGAAAAAATGGAAACGCTTAATAAAATGCCGCAGCAGCCGGCTGAAAAAAGAAACAGGCTTGTGGATGAATCCGAGATCTCTCTGGTGCTGGACACCTATGATGATATTTTTTCCGATTTTGATCCGCGGACCTATGATCTCCGTGTTCTTTCTTTTGATTTTCTGCTGGAAGCCAAAAGAGCGGCCCGGGAAAAAGTTTCCGGCCTTTCGCTCAGGTTTATGATCCCGGAAGCGCTGCGGGACCATAGCAAAGAACAATTGATCATCAAGCGCCTGCACGCGCATTTTGAAAAACACGCCCGCTTACTGAAAAAAGAAAGAAAAGTTATATATAGAAAGGGAGTGCTAATAACTATTTTAGGGCTTTTACTTACCGCCGGCGCGGCGGGGGCGCGTTTTTATTTTAAAGATTCAATGCTTGCCGCGGTCGCGCTTGTAATTCTTGAACCTGCCGGCTGGTTTTCCATATGGAACGGCCTTGACCTGGTTTTTCAGGGAGGGAAATCCCAAAAAGAAGAATATAAATTTTATTGCAAAATGTCCTCTGCCGAAATAATATTTAACGGCTACTGAACTAAAGTAACGGTAGTGTGAGACCTTACGGACGTTATGGACTTTTAGACTTTATAGACATAGCTTTTAATATTTGACAAAAAGTAAATTGTTGTGATAAAATTTCAGTGTTTCGATGTTAAATATTAACGGTCTCCGGTTTTTAGCGGGGACAATTTTCAAGGAGGACGAACAAAATGGAAGTGAAAGGAAAGGTAAAATGGTTCAACGAAGCAAAGGGCTATGGTTTCATCGAGCAGGAAGGCGGCGGCGATGTTTTTGCACACTATTCCGCGATCCAGGGAGACGGCTTTAAGACCCTGACAGCCGGCCAGGAAGTAAAATTTGAGGTTACCCAGGGAGCCAAGGGCCCGCAAGCCGTAAATATCGTCAAGTTGTAAGCTAGTAATAGAGCTGCTAAGCTAAAAAAATCTGACCACCTCGAGTCCGGATGTTTCGGGGTGGTTTTTTCACATGAGGCGGAAAAATTGCATCTTAAGGGCATAGGCATAGACATATTCGAGAAAAAAAGGATGAAAGCGGCGCTTGCACGGAAAAATTCCGTGGTTTTCTTAAAAAGAATATTCCGTTCTACCAAGGCGGAAAAATTTAAAAGGCCCGCGGGGGAATGCTTGTATTTCTCAACAGCTTTTGCGTTAAAAGAAGCAGTACTGAAGGCCCTGGGAACGGGGTGGAACAGCCCTTCTAACTTCCATGATGTTCGCGTTAAATTGAAAGGCAGGAAAGCGGAGATAGAGTTATCAGGAAAAATAAAAGCGATTGCCCAAAAAAAAGGCATAAAAAAAATAGTCTGTGATTATTCGGTTTCGCCCCGGCACGTTGTGGCCGTTGCTGCCTTAATTTCCTGAGCGTTTTATCAGCCCCGCCAGAACTATTTTTAAATCCAGGGCGATAGTTTCGGATATTTTCAAGTCCTTTGATTCCACAAAGATCCTCAGGATCGGCTCGGTATTTGACGGCCTTATGCTCATTCTGACGCCATTCCGGGTGATAGTTATGCCGTCCACGGTCTCTACTTTATCTTTCGCGTATATCTTTTTAACGCCGGCCATAACGGGCAGGATATTTTCAGGGGTGCAGATTATCTTCTCCTTCACAAGAAAGTATCGGGGGATTTCACCGGCCAGTTTTTTCAGGCTCTTTTTATTATCCGCCATATTTTGAAGGGTCAGGGCTATACCCGCCAGTGAATCCCTGACAGGATGAATTTTTGGCCACATGACCCCGCCGTTACCCTCGCCTCCGATAAGCGCTTTTTCTTTCAACATGCGCTCGGCCACATGTACTTCTCCGACCTTCGTACGGATAAGCCTGGCTCCGTGTCTTTTTGCGATGTCATCCATAGCCATGGAGGTGGACATATTCACTACAACAGCCGCGTTCCTGGTATTTTTTAATAAGTAATCAGCGGCAAGTGAAACGGAATACTCCTCACCGATATAGCTTCCGTCCGCGTCCACTATAGCCAGCCTGTCGGCGTCCGAATCCTGGGCAAAGCCCGCGTCAGCCCCTACCGCTTTTACTTTCCCGCAAAGCTCCCGCAAGTTTACATAGATAGGTTCCGGGTTATGCGGGAAAAGCCCGTTGGGCACGCAGTCTAGCGGAAAAACTTTGCAGCCGAGTTCTTTTAACAGGAGGGGGGTAACAATTGAGCCGGCCCCGTTACAGCTGTCAATCACAACCTTGAATTTCTGTTTTCTTATTAATTTTACGTCAATATTCGCGAGTAGGGCCTTAAGGTGTTTTGCCAGGCCGGAAGAGTCTTCTTTTACCGTGCGCAGTCCGTTCCAGCGTACTTTCTTAAAATTGCCCCGGTCAAAAATATCGAACAAACGCTTGCTTTCTTCTGCGTTAATAAAAAGGCCCCCGTTTTTTAAAAATTTCAAAGCATTCCATTCCACGGGATTATGCGAGCCGGTAATAATTATCGCGCCTTGAGCTTTAAGTTCTCTTACCATCAGAGAGCAGGTCGGAGTCGGTACAATATCCAGGTCTATTACTTCGCAGCCGGTGGAAAGCAGCCCGCCGAGGACCGAATATTTTAACATAATACCGGAAACCCGCGTGTCCCTGGCGATAACGACCCGGCCGCCGTTCAGATAGGTCCCAAATGCCGTTCCGAGGCGGGATATAAGTTCAGGGGTCAAAGTTTCGCCCACAACGCCTCTTACCCCGGATACACCTTTCATTAAAGTTGTTTTTTCAGTATTCATTATTTCTCCTTTTCAAAAAATATTTCTGCCTCCGGTAACTGGGACTTGAGCATATGACATTTAAACCGGTTCGGAATTAGCAGAAGATATCCTGCCATGAACTTGACTTTATGGACCTTAAGAACCTCATAGACCTTACAGGCCTTATCTCTTTAAAATAATAACCAAGCTTTCAAGAAAAGTTTTGCTACAGGGTGAGCCGCAGTATTATTTTGGACAGTTTCTCCGGATTATGCCTTACCAGGTGGCCGTCAACTATTTGCACCAGGTCTTCTCTGATAATTTTGATATCATATTTTCTCATATTGACCTGGTCTATTTCCACGGGGTAAGAATCTTTTACGGCATATTTTTTCATAAATTGTTCTGGAATGCTCTGGTTATTTACGATAACATGCGTTATCAGATCGGGATATTTTGTATGCCTGCAAATGGCGGCAATATGGTCGCTTAAACGGTAGCCCTTGGTCTCTCCCGGCTGGGTCATGATATTGCAGATATAAATGACCCTGGCCTTGGAATAATAAACAGCATCTGTTATCTCTTTGATCAGGAGATTAGGAATTACACTGGTATACAGGGAGCCCGGCCCGAGCACTATAACTTTGGCGCGCTTTATCGCGCTTAGGGCATTTCCGGAAGGCAGCGGGTTTGCCGGAAGGATGAAAACTTTATCTATTGCCCTGGTGGTGTGAGAAATATTATACTGGCCTTTTATAAGGTTTTTATTCTTAAGCCTGGCTTCAAGGACTACTTTTTCCAGCGATACAGGCACAACGCTTCCTCTAATTGCCAGAATGTTGCTTGATTCAAGTACACCTTTTTCGAAACTGCCGCTTACATTGGTAAGAGCGGCGATAAAAAGATTGCCGAAGCTGTGCCCGTCCAGTTCCTTATTATTTGAGTTGAACCTGTATTGAAATACTTTACCGAGCATGCCTGAAGAATCCGCTAGCGCTACCATGCAGTTACGTATGTCTCCCGGGGGCGGGATCTTCAATTGCTTTCTTAATTTTCCGGAGGAACCGCCGTCGTCGGCCACGGTGACAACCGCGGTCAGATTGCTTGTATAGAGTTTCAGGCCCCGAAGAATGGTTGAAAGCCCGGTGCCGCCGCCGATAGTGACTATCCGGGGGCCTTTCTTTAATTTTAAAGCATCATAGGAGGCCTTTACAATATCCACCTTTGAAGGATACAGGGTGTTAATAGCTCTAAAAAAGAAATTTATGCCAAAATAAACTCCGACCCCGCCCAGTATAATAGCGATAATATCAATGGTTACAAGTCTGGTGGAGGAAATAATAAGGTCCCGGAGGGGATTAAAGTACTTTTCGACATTGAAAAGCTTTATGTTTATACCGCGGAAGGCCTTTCCCATTATCCCGGAAACTCCGGAAAAAAAGACAAGAGAAGAAAGAATAAAAAGAAAGATCCATCTTTTCAGACGGACTCCCGGGTAAAGAAACTTAATGGCTTGTTTCATAATGAAATTGTAGCATTTAAAAGGGATAAAATTCAATCAAAACATAAACAGATCATAAACAGATCTTGGGAAACAGATCTTCTTTACAGGTCGAATATTTTCCCCGGGTTTAGAATATTGTCCGGGTCAAGGGCTCTTTTTATTTTCTTCATTACGGTAACCTGGGCTTCTCCGATACTCATCGCAAGGTAATCTTTTTTGAGTATACCGATCCCGTGTTCTCCGGAAATAATACCGTTCAGGTCCTTGCCTGCTTTATAGATCTCGTCCAGGATGAGGTGGTACTTTGCTTTCCATTCGGCTTCAGGAGTTTCTTTCCAGTTATCGCCTTCCCGGACCGCTTTCATGATGTGGGTATGCACATTGCCGTCAGCGGCATGGCCGAAAGTGGGGAGCCAGACCTTGTATTTTTCTTCTATCACATGGATAGCATCTACCAGCTCCGCTATTTTTGACCTGGGCACGGTAACATCAAGGATCTCCAGCGTATGCTGTTTTATAGCTTCGTAGATCTCGCTTCTGATCTTTAAGATCTCCGCCTGCTTATCTTTGTTGTCGGAAATAAAGACGTCTATCGCGTTATTCGCAAGGCAGAGCTCGCCGATTTTTTCGGCAGTTTTCATTATTTCATCTTCACTTTCGCCGTCCAGGATTATCATCAGATCGGCTTCTCCCTGCCGGCAGGGCCAGGTCTTATCAAGATATTTTTCGGTCACGAACAAAACATCCTTTTCAATGAATTCAACGGCCATGGGGATAAAATTATTTGCCATGATAACAGGAATGGTCTTTATCGCGTCATGCAGGCTGTTGTACGGAACGATAAGGGTCATAATTGCCTTTGGCGGGGGTATAAGGCTGATAATGGCCCTGGTAACCACGCAAAGAGTACCTTCCGAGCCGATGATCAAGTTTAAAAGATTGTAACCCGTGCTGTTTTTTATCAGTTTGCCTCCGACTTCCATTACCGTGCCATCCGCCAGTACGCACTCAATACCTTTTATAAAATTCCTTATGACGCCGTATTTTACGGCTCTGGCGCCGCCCGCGTTCGTCGCGATAACTCCCCCGATCATAGCCGATTCATCTCCGGGATGGGGAGGAAAGTACAAATTGAATTTTTCAATCGCGGTGTAAAACTCTTTTAAGGTCAAACCCGGTTCAACGACCGCCATCATATTTTCTTTATCAACTTCAATAACTTTTTTCATTTTTTCGAGTGACAGGGAGATGCCGCCGCAAACCGGAATGCAGGCGCCCGTCAAACCTGTTGCTCCGCCTCGCGGCGTGACCGGGATTTTTTCTTTTGAAGCAAGTTTCAGTACCCGGGAGACTTCTTCCGTGCTTTTGGGCTTCACAACCGCTTCAGGATAGTGCTTGACCCAGTCCGGGGCATACTCGTCATGGCTGTAGTCCTCCATGGCTTCTTTGCTTGTTATAACGTTTTCAGCGCCTACGATAGCTTTCAACTGCGTTATTATGTCCTCATTTATTTTATTGTATGGCATAGTTTTCCTTCCTTTTAGATCTTAG